>DJPP01000046.1 GCA_002438575.1 Oscillospiraceae bacterium UBA6409
CAGGAGGACGTGGACCGCATCCACCCCAAGAAGCAGCTTGCCGGCGTGGTGATCTCACTGATCATGCTGGCGGTGCTGGCGTTCACCTGCACCAAGGCCTCCCCCTGGGGCTATATCTGCGGCGGTGTGGGCCTGGTGGTAGGCCTGCTGAAGTACCGCGCCATCGTCCAGTACAACAGTGAAACGGTCAAGCGCTTCAAGAACACCTACAAGGACGAGATGGACGTGGCCAAGTTCAACAAGTTCGTGGAGACGCATTTCTGATAAATCTAAGCGAATAAAAGGCTCCCCGGCGCGATGCGCCGGGGAGCCTTTTATTCGCTTTTTTCGATGGTGCCGCCGCCCAGGACCTCGTCGCCGTCATACAGCACCACCGCCTGTCCGGCAGTGATGGCCCGCTGGGGCTGATCGAATACCACCCGCAGCCCGCCGTCCGGCAGGGGATAGGCGGTGCAGGGGGCCTCCACCTGGCTGTACCGCGTCTTGGCGGCGCACCGCACCGGCGCCGCCGGCGCCTGGCCGCTGATCCAGTTCACATGGGACGCCAGCAGGGAGGAGGCGTACAGCGCCGAATCGTCTCCCAGCACGATAGCATTGTGTGCCTGATCCTTCTCCAGCACATATACGTGCCGCCCCACCGCCACGCCAAGGCCTTTTCCCTGACCGATGGTATAGCAGGGCAGCCCTCTGTGCTGTCCCAGCACATGGCCGGCCTCGTCCACAAAGTTCCCCGGCGTCAGTGCCAGCCCCTGCCGCTGCAGAAAGGTCACATAGTCCCCGTCCGGCACGAAGCAGATGTCCTGGCTGTCGCCCTTGTCGGCGTTGTCCAGCCCGGCCGCACGGGCCTTGTCACGGATGGCCGGCTTATCATAGTCGCCCACCGGCAGCAGCAGATGGGCCAGCTGGTGCTGCGTCAGCTGATACAGCACATAGCTCTGGTCCTTCCGCCGTTCCGCGCCCCGCAGCAGGCGGTACCTGCCGCGTTCCGCGTCGTAGGCCACCCGGGCGTAGTGCCCCGTGGCGATATAGTCATACCCCAGCGTCAGCGCCCGGTCCAGCAGGGCGCCGAATTTCAGCTCCCGGTTGCAGTCGATACACGGGTTGGGCGTCCGTCCGGCAGCGTATTCCGCGGTAAACCTGTCCATTACGCACCGGCGGAAGCGGTCTGTCTCGTTGAATACATAGAACCGCATCCCCAGCCGTGTGGCCGCCTGCCGCGCGTCCTCGGCATCGTCGGCGGAGCAGCAGCGGCTGTCCTCGTTAGGGGCCAGCTTCAGCATGGCACCGTCGCAGTCGTAGCCCTGCTGCACCAGCAGTGCCGCCGCAGCGGAGCTGTCCACGCCGCCGGACATGGCAACCAGAACCTTTTTCTTGTGCATACGATCGTTCTCCGTAGTCTATGTCTCCCGCGCCCGCGGGACGTATGCGCCGCCGTTCAGCGGCGGCGCATACTTTCGGGAAAATGTGGAAAGCTATCGGGCAAAGAGCGCCATAGCAGGCAGGGGCGCGTCCCTGCCGTGCCGCGGCGGCCCTCCGCCCGACAGCGTGTTCTTATTCGTCCAGATGCTTTGCCAGGAATGCCTCGTCGGGCAGCGCGTCCGCCAGCTCCAGCAGTACCCGCTGGAAGCCGCCGGTATAGTCCTCGATGTTCTCGCCCAGCGTCCCCAAAGCCCGTACCATCGGCAGCGCGATGGTGGCGGTGGTGCCCTGGCCCTCCCGGCTGTTCAGCAGCAGCTGGCCGCCGTGCAGCCGCGCGATCTGATGCGCCAGGGGCAGTCCCAGCCCCACGCCGCCGGCGACATAGTCCAGGGTCATGGGCCGCATATGCCAGCGGAACAGCATCTCCTGCCGGTCGGCAGGAATGCCGCAGCCGGTATCCTTCACCTTGATGAGCACATGGGGCTTCTGCACGGCCAGCGTCACCGTCACCTTTCCGCCGGCGGAGCAGGCCTTCAGCGCGTTGGACAGCAGCTGCCACAGAGCCTGACTCAGCCACGGCTCATTGACGGCGGTGATGGCGTAGCGTTCCTCGCATACCATCTCCAGCTGTACGCCCTTCAGCTCGAAGGGGACCTCCGCTTCCCGGATGATCTCGTCCAGCCACACCTTCAGGTCCGTGTTTTCGGTGGGCAGCAGCTCCTTGCGGTTCAGCATGGAGGCGGACTCCAGGTTCTTCGCCAGCCGCAGCAGCCGGAAATAGCCATGGTAGAGCATGGCGGCGTTCGCGTCCAGTATCGGATCCTCGTCCCGTTCCTCGGCGGGGGCCAGCTTCTGCATCCCGTAGTAGATATTGCCCAGTGCGGACCGTATCTGCATCGCCACCAGCGGCAGCCGTTCCATGTATACCTTTTCCTGCTGTGCCTGTTCCATGCGACCAGCCTCCTTCTGTTGTCAGCATACCAGTTTCCCGGCGCTGTCAACCGTGCCAACTTCTGTTAACCTGTTCACATCATACCAAACGCGGCGCAAAAATACAAGATTTTTATCAAATTTCCGCGAAACGAAAAAAAGTTTCAAAAAAGGCTTGCATTTTGCGAAACAACTGCATATAATTCTAAACATACCATACATTTAGGATATTCCATCAGAGAGGAAGATGTTTTATGAGCATTAAAGTCGGTATCAATGGTTTTGGCCGTATCGGCCGTATGGTCATGCGCTGCTGCATGGATCACCCCAACATCGAGATCGTGGGCATCAACGATCTGTGCCCCGCCGATTACCTGGCCTATATGCTGAAGTTTGACACCATGCACGGCAAGTTCAAGGGTGAAGTCTCCTCCGAGGGCAACAACATCGTTGTCAACGGCAAGGCTATTCCCGTGTTTGCCGAGCGTGACCCCGCCAACCTGCCCTGGGCCAAGGTCGGCGCTGAGTACGTCATCGAGTCCACCGGCCTGTTCCTGACCAAGGAGAAGGCCGCCGGCCACATCGCCGCGGGCGCCAAGCACGTGGTCATGTCCGCCCCCTCCAAGGACGACACCCCCATGTTCGTCTGCGGCGTCAACCTGGACAAATACACCAGCGATATGCAGTTTGTCTCTAACGCCAGCTGCACCACCAACTGCCTGGCCCCCATCGCCAAGGTCCTGCACGATAATTTCGGTATCACCGACGGTTTGATGACCACCGTGCACTCCACCACCGCCACCCAGAAGACCGTTGACGGCGTCTCTCTGAAGGATTGGCGCGGCGGCCGTGCTGCCTCCGGCAACATCATCCCCAGCTCCACCGGCGCTGCCAAGGCCGTGGGCAAGGTCATTCCCAGCCTGAACGGCAAGCTGACCGGTATGTCCATGCGCGTTCCCACCCTGGATGTCTCCGTGGTGGACCTGACCGTCAACCTGGCCAAGCCCGCCAAGTATGAGGATATCTGCGCCGCCATGAAGAAGGCCAGCGAGAACGAGCTGAAGGGCATTCTGGCCTACACCGACGAGGACGTTGTTTCCTCCGACTTCCTGGGCGACATCCACACCTCTATCTTCGACGCCAAGGCCGGTATCGCCCTGACCGATACCTTTGTCAAGGTCGTCAGCTGGTACGACAACGAGATGGGCTACTCCGACAAGGTCCTCTGCCTCATCGAGCATATGTACAGCGTGGACCACAAGTAAATCGCTTACTACCGAAAGGTTTTCCTTCTTTTTGTTCCGCAGACAGCGCCGCGTAAAGCGGCGCTGTCTGCATACAGAGACGCTGTGCACCGCCTGCACAGAGGGGGGAAAGCGGATCCCGCGGTTTTTGAAAGAAAATCGACAGCGTGACAAATATTTTTTATTTACCCCCTACCATTCCGCCGGATTGTATGGTACAATAGGTACAACTTACCTAAGGGTAACGTAAGGGAAAGGAACCCCGCCATGGAACAGAACCCAATTCTGCACACTACGCTGTCGCTGGACAGCGATATACCCCTCTACGCCCAGCTGGTGGGCATCATCAAGCGCAGTATCTCCACCGGTGCCCTGCCGGTGGGCGCGCTGCTCCCCAGCGAGGCCGAGCTGTGCCGCTGCCTGAGCATCAGCCGCAACACCGTCCGTCAGGCCATCGGCGAGCTGGAGGACGAGGGCCTGGTGGTCCGCAAGCGCGGCCGCGGCACCTTCGTGGCCGACCCCGCCACCAACCGCCGGGGCGTCCGCTACTCCTTCACCACCGAGGTCTCCTCTATGGGCAAGGTCCCCTCCTCTACGCTGGTGGACTTCGCTGTGGAGGTCCCCAAGCCCGCCGTCTGCGAGAAGATGGAGCTGCGGGAGGGAACGCCGGTCTACTGCTTCACCCGTGTCCGCAATGTGGACGGCGAGCCCCTGATCCTGGAGACCAGCTACTACCCCCAGTACATCTACCCCAACCTGACCCGCGATATGCTCCAGACCCACAGCTTTTACAGCCTGCTCTACCATGTGGGCATCGTCCCCTTCGCCGCCGACGAGAGCTATGAGGCCGTCATTCTGGAGGACAGCTGTGCCGCCCTGCTGGGTGTGTCCTCCGGCAGCTGCGCCTTCTTCCACCAGCGGCTCACCCGCACGGAGGATGGCCGTATTTACGAGTACACCCGCAGCTACATACGCGGCGACCGGGTCCGCCTGGACGTACATATGCAGAAAAGCGGCATGAACTTCGTCCGCACCATCGACTGAATAGAAAAGCACCCCCGACAGGGGGTGCTTTTTCCGCACGCTGCCCCGCCCAAAGGGCGGGGCAGCGCTATTTACGACAGCAGCAGGCGTAGCAGCACCCGGGCAATGGCATAGCCCAGCACACCGCCGCCGATGCCGGCGGCCGTAGCCCACACCCGCTTCCGCTTGGCGTGGGGCACCTGCTGGCTGTACAGCCGCTGATTTTCCCGGTTCAGGCCTACCAGTGCCTCCGGATTACGGGCCGCGACCGCCTGCACGATGGCATCTGCCGTCCGGCGGCTGCCGCCCCTTTCGAGCCGCAGCGTGATGCTGCGCCCGTCATAGGTCAGCAGCGCCACCACGGTGCGCTTTGCCCACAGCAGCTTTAGGTCGTGACGATAGACCCACAGCACGTCCGCCAGGGGCAGCACGATGTTCTGCCGCCGCCCGTACAGGAACGCCGTGCTCACCAGCGCGTCAGAGCGCCGGTCACCCTCCAGATAGTGGAACTCACTCTCCGCCCGTTCCAGCAGTTTTCCCTTTTTCAGCTGCTTCAGCGTGCTGTTCAGCTGCGCGGTGTACAAGGCGGCGCTCGCCAGCAGCACAAAGGCGGCCAGCCCGAGGAAGCTGGCGATGAGGGACCAAAAGCTGCTCCCCATGTCCGGTGTCAGCTCGCTGTCGATGTAAAAATCGCCGTAGGTGTACACAAAGTCCTCGGCGGTCATGCCGACGGCGGCGGCAATATCGTCGA
>DJPP01000043.1 GCA_002438575.1 Oscillospiraceae bacterium UBA6409
GAGGCCATGCAGAAGGCCATGGATCACGCCCGCAGCGGCAAGGGTCCCTATCTGGTGGAGGCCACCGTGTACCGCTATCAGGGGCACTACTGCGGCGACCCCGCCGTGTACCGTCCCAAGGAGTACATGGAACACGCGCTGGAGAACGACGGCATCGCCAAGCTGGGCAAGCGCCTGCTGGATCTGGGCGCAACGCAGCAGGAGCTGGACGAGATCACCGCAGCGGCGGACGCCGAGATGAACGAGGCCGTCCGGTTCGCCGACGAGTCTGAGTACCCCGATCCCGCCACGGTGCTGGATGATATGTATGTGAGCGACAATGAAAGGTGTGTGGCACGATGAAAAAGATCACTGTCAGCAAGGCCATCGGCGAGGCGCTGCACGAGGAGATGCTCCGCGACAAGAACGTCTTTATCATGGGCGAAGATATGGCTGTTATGGGCAACGTGTTTGCCATTACCAAGGGATTTTTAGAGGAGTTCGGCCCCAACCGGGTCATCGACACCCCCATTTCCGAGGAGGGCTTCGTGGGTATGGCCGTGGGTGCGGCCATGCGCGGCCTGCGTCCTGTGGTGGAGCTGATGTATGACGATTTCGCCACCGAGTGTGCTGACCCCCTGTTCAACCAGGCGGCCAAGATCCGCTACATGACCGGCGGTCAGTGCAACGTACCCATGGTGCTGCGCGCCCCCATGGGAGCCGGACGCCGCAACGCCGGGCAGCACTCCCAGTCTCTGGAGAACTTCTTCTGCCACTTCCCCGGCCTGAAGGTGGTGGCCCCCTGCTCCGCCGCAGACGCCAAGGGTCTGCTGAAGACCGCCATCCGGGACGACGACCCTGTCATCTTCCTGGAGCACAAGCTGCTGTACGCCAAGAAGGAGGAGATCCCCGAGGAGGAGTACACCATTCCCCTGGGACAGGCCGCCGTCAAGCGCGAGGGCAAGGACATCTCCATCATCACTTGGAGCCGCGAGGTGAACTTCGCCATGGAAGCCGCCGCCAAGCTGTCCGAGCAGGGCATCGAGGCCGAGGTGCTGGATCTGCGGACGCTGGTGCCGCTGGATTGGGACGCCATTGTCAAGACCGTTTCCAAGACCCACAACGCCATCATCGTCTCCGAGGAGGTCAAGCGCGGCAGCTTCGCCGGCGAGCTTTCCGCCCAGATCGGCGAGGAGCTGTTTGACGAGCTGGATGCTCCCGTGGAGCGCGTCTGCGGTCTAAACATCTGCTCCCCCTTCAGCCCCGTGCTGGAGGACAAGAACTTCCCCCATCCGGAGGACATCGTGGCCGCGGTCAAGCGCGTGCTGAACAAGTAAGGAGGGAGAATCATGGCTTTTGAAGTATTGATGCCCCAGTTGGGTCTGACCATGGAGGAGGGCACCGTCTCCCAGTGGGTCAAGCACGAAGGCGACACGGTGAAGACCGGCGACGTACTGCTGGAGATCACCACCGACAAGCTGACCAACGAGGTCACCAGCGAGCACGACGGCGTGCTGCTGAAGATCGTGGCGCAGGAGGGCGAGGATGTGCCCGTGAAGGGGCTGCTGTGCTATGTGGGACAGCCCGGCGAGGCCGTGGGCGGTGCGCCCGCCGCATCGCCCGCTGCCGCACCTACCCCCGCTGCGGCAGCCGTCCCCGCTGCCGCACCCATGGCTGCCGCTGCCAGCGGCACACGCGTGCGCATCTCCCCGCTGGCGCGTAAGACCGCCGCCAAGCTGGGCGTGGACGTGACAAAGCTGACCGGCACCGGGCCCAGCGGCCGTATCCGTCAGCAGGATGTGCTGGCCGCCGCCAGCGCGCCGCAGGCCGCACCTGCCGCAGCCCCGGCTGCCGCAGCCGCGCCCTCTCCCACCGCCAAGCCTGTCAGCAAGACCGGCCTTGAGCTGATGGAGGGCGACACCGTCACCAAGCTGGCCGGTATGCGCAAGGTAGTGGCGCAGCGTATGCTGCAATCCCACACTGAGATTCCGCCCGTCACCCAAAATACCAAGGTGGACGTGACGGAGCTGATGAAGTTCCGTAAGATGCTCATGGCCGAGACGGGCAACAAGTACTCCGTCAACGACCTGATCCTCAAGGCCACCGCCAAGTGCCTGCGGCAGCACCCGGAGGTGCTGGTGAGTCTGGACGGCGATCAGATCATCCAGCGTGCCCATGTGAATCTGGGCATGGCAGTGGCGCTGGACGCGGGGCTGATCGTGCCTGTGATCCGCGACGCCGACCGGCTGGGGCTGGACGCGCTGTCCGCTGCTGCCAAGGATCTGGCTTCCCGCGCCAAGAACAACAAGCTGACGCCAGACGAGTACAAGGGCTCCACCTTCTCTGTGTCCAATCTGGGCATGTTTGGCATCGAGACGTTCACCCCCATCGTCAACCAGCCGGACGCCGCCATCCTGGGCGTGTGCGCCGTGCAGGACGAGCTGGTGATGGATGACGAGGGCAACATCTCCAAACATCAGGTCATGCGCCTGTCCTTCACCTATGACCACCGCCTGATCGACGGTGCGGTGGCCGCCAAGTTTGTGATGGCGCTCCGCGATCTGTTGGAGAAGCCCATGAGCATCATCCTGTGAGCAGGGAGGATAAAAAGATGGCTTATGAACTGAAAATGCCCCAGCTGGGTCTGACCATGGAGGAAGGCACCCTTTCCAAGTGGATCAAGCACGAGGGCGATACCGTAAAGGCCGGCGACGTGGTGGCGGAGATCACCACCGACAAGCTGACCAATGAGCTGACCAGCGAGCAGGACGGCGTGCTGCTGAAGATCGTGGCGCAGGAAGGCGACGATGTGCCCGTGAAGGGTACGCTGGCGTGGATCGGACAACCCGGTGAGGCTGTCCCTGGTGCGGTGCCCGCTGCTGTCGCGGCGGCTGTGCCGCAGGCGCCTGCCGATCCCGCTGCTCCCTCTGCGGGCGGCAAGAAGTCCGTCATCGTCATCGGCGGCGGCCCCGGCGGTTATGTGGCCGCCATCCGCGCCGCACAGCTGGGCGCTGACGTGACCGTTATCGAAAAGCAGTATCTGGGCGGCACCTGCCTGAACGTGGGCTGCATCCCCACCAAGTGCCTGCTGCACTCCGCCGAACTGGTGGAGCAGATCAAGACCCAGGGAAAGGACATCGGCGTAGAGGTCGAGAGCGTGAAGGTCAACTTTCCCCAGGTCATCGCCCACAAGAACGCCATCAGCAAGCAGCTGACCAGCGGCGTAGCCGGTCTGCTGAAGCTGAACAAGGTCAAGAAGGTGGACGGAACCGCCAAGTTCATCGGTGAAAAGCAGCTGGAGGTCACCAAGCCCGATGGCAGCAAGGAGAGCATGACCGCCGACGCCATCATCGTGGCTACCGGCTCCGTCAACGCCCAGCCGCCTATTCCCGGCCTGAAGGAGAATACCAACTGCATCGACTCCACCGGCGCTCTGTCTCTGGAGCAGTTGCCCAAGACCATGGTGGTCATCGGCGGCGGCGTGATCGGTCTGGAGCTGGCCTGCGCCTATGCGGCCTTCGGCACGAAGATCACCGTGGTGGAGGCCATGGATCACATGCTGCCTATGCTGGACGGCGATCTGACCAAGATCGGCGTGGCGCACATGAAGAAGATGGGCATGGAGTTCCATCTGGAGTGCCCCGTGCAGTCCGTGAAGGACAGTCCCGTGGGCGCAAAGGTGATCTGCAAGGATAAGTCCGGCAATACCGTCAGCTTCGAGGCAGAGAAGGTGCTGGTGGCCATCGGCCGCAAGGCCAACACCGCCGCGCTGGATCTGGCCGCCGGCAAAATCGACAACGATAAGGGTCGCATTCTGGTCAACGACAAGATGGAGACAAATGTCCCCGGCGTATATGCCATCGGCGACTGCGTGTTCGGTCACGCACAGCTGGCGCACACCGCCTCCGCCATGGGCGAGGTGGCGTCGGAGAACATCTGCGGCCACGAGGCGCACTACTGCGAGAAGACCAACCCCACCTGCGTGTATATGGAGCCGGAGGCGGCCTCGGTGGGCCTGACCGAGGAGCAGTGCAAGGCGCAGGGCATCGCCTACAAGGTGGGCAAATTCCCCATGAGCGCCAACGGCAAAGCGCTGATCCTCAACGGCGGCGAGGGCCTGGTGAAGATCATCGCCGGCGCCGAGTACGGCGAGATCCTGGGCATGCACATCATCGGGCCGCGTGCCACCGATCTGATCGCCGAGGGTGCGCTGGCTATCGAGGGCGAGATGACGCTGGACGAGATCATCGACACCATCCACTCCCACCCCACCGTTACCGAGACCATGCGCGAGGCGGCGCTGAATGCCGAGAAGCGCGCCATCCATACCAAGAACTGATCTTGCTGCACCTCTCACCCCTCCGGGAGCGCCTCTCTTACTCCCGGAGGGATCCTTTTCCAAACAGGAGGACATACGATGCAACACGCTGTACGCTATATGGAAACCAACTCCCAAAGCCCGTACTACAACCTTGCCTTTGAGGAATATGTGCTGACCCACCGCACCGAGGGCGACTATCTGCTGCTGTGGCAGAATGACAACACCATCGTGGTGGGGCAGAACCAGAGCACCGAGGCGGAGATCAACCGTCCCTTTGTGGAGGCGCATCACATCAACGTAGTGCGCCGCAGCACCGGCGGCGGTGCTGTCTACCACGATCTGGGCAACCTGAATTACTCCTTTATCACCGATGCCGGGGATAAGGA
>DJPP01000118.1:0-1847 GCA_002438575.1 Oscillospiraceae bacterium UBA6409
GACGGCCTGCACCAGAAGGCCGGCAGCCGGGAGGTGCTGGAGCTCCACGGCAGCGTGCTGCGGAACCACTGCACCCGCTGCGGGAAATTCTACGGCGTGGAGCGCATCGCGGAGAGCCGCGGCATCCCCCGCTGTACCTGCGGCGGCATCATCAAGCCGGACGTGGTGCTGTATGAGGAGTCCCTGGACGAGGACGTGATGGCCCGCGCCCTCCACTATATCCGGCAGGCGGATGTGCTCATCATCGGCGGCACGTCGCTGGTGGTCTATCCCGCCGCCGGACTGGTGCAGTATTACCGGGGCAGCAAGCTGGCCGTCATCAACAAGGGCGGCGCCGGCAGCGGCCTGGGCGCCGCCGTCACCATCAACGCCCCTATCGGCCAGGTCCTGGCCCAATTATAGCACGCAGCGCCCCGGCACGCAAGCCGGGGCGCTGCTGTTGCGAATGCCGCGCCGATGTGCTATACTATATGCTCAAAACCGACAAGCGAGGCGTATCATGACCACAAAAGACTATCAGACCCGCAGTCCTCTGCGGATATTCATTTCTTACTTCAAGCCCCACCGGCGGCTGTTCGCCCTGGACCTGTCCTGCGCGTTCCTCATCGCCTGCATCGACCTGGCGTTCCCGCTGGTGTCCCGCGCCGCCATGTATACCTGGCTGCCCCAGCGGCAGTTCCGGGTGTTCTTCATCGTCATGGCGGTGGTGGTGGCCGCCTATGTGCTGCGCTCGGCGCTGTATTTTGTGGTGGCCTACTGGGGCCACACCTTCGGCATCCGCGTGGAGGCGGATATCCGCCGCGACCTGTACCACCACATTCAGGAGCTGGGCTTTGACTTCTATGACCGCAACCGCACCGGCCAGCTGATGAGCCGCCTGACCAGCGACCTTTTCGAGCTGACGGAGCTGGCCCACCACGGGCCGGAGGACCTGTTCATCTCGCTGGTGACCATCGTGGGCGCGCTGGCGGTGATGTTCACCCTGCGCTGGGAGCTGGCGCTGGTGCTGCTGGTGCTGCTGCCGGTGCTGCTGGCCGCGGCCCTGCGCCGCCGGAGGCAGATGAGCGCCGCCTCCCGGGCCGCCAAGGTCAAGACCGGCACGATCAACGCCGCCATCGAGTCCGGCCTGTCCGGCGTGCGGACCACCAAGGCCTTTGCCAACGAGGAGGCGCAGCAGCGCCGGTTCGACGAGGCCAACGAGGTGTTCAAGACCGCCAAGCGGGGCTTCCACAAGGAGATGGGCCGCTTTAACGCGGTGATGGAGTTCTGCACCGGCATATTGCCGGTGGCGGTCATCGCCGTGGGCGGCTGGCTCATCATGGGGGAGAAGATGGACTATGTGGACCTGATCACCTTCTCCCTGTACGTCACCGCCTTCGTCAGTCCCATCCGCAAGCTGGCCAACTTCGCCGAGATGTTCTCCAACGGCTTCGCGGGCCTGCACCGCTTCATTGAGCTGATGGCCACCGAGCCGTCCATTCAGGACGCCCCCGACGCGCAGGCCCTTGAGAACGTACAGGGCCGCGTGGACGTGAACGACGTCTCCTTCGCCTACGGCGAAAAGGCCGAGGTGCTCCACAACGTGACGCTGCACATCCCCGCCGGCGAGACGGTTGCGCTGGTGGGGCCCTCCGGCGGCGGCAAGACCACCCTGTGCCAGCTGCTGCCCCGGTTCTACGATGTGGACAGCGGCAGCATCACCGTCGACGGCCGCGATGTCCGCGCCGTCACCCAGCGCTCCCTGCGCCGGGCCATCGGCATCGTGCAGCAGGACGTGTTCCTGTTCGCCGACACGATCCGCGAAAATATCCGCTATGGCCGTCCCGACGCCACCGACGACGAGGTGG
>DJPP01000118.1:1966-2100 GCA_002438575.1 Oscillospiraceae bacterium UBA6409
CGGGTGGCCATCGCCCGGGTGTTTCTGAAGGCCCCGCCCATCCTTATTCTGGACGAGGCCACCTCCGCGCTGGACAGCGTGACGGAGGCCCGCATCCAGGGTGCCTTTGACCGTCTGGCCCAGGGCCGCACGAC
>DJPP01000118.1:2123-6000 GCA_002438575.1 Oscillospiraceae bacterium UBA6409
TGATCATCGCCCACCGGCTGTCCACCATCCGTTCCGCCGACCGGATACTGGTGATACAGGACGGCGTCATCGCCGAGCAGGGCACCCATCAGGAGCTGCTGGCGAAGAACGGCGTGTATGCCACGCTGTACCACACGCAGAATTTGGGGGAATAGCATGGACAGACGAGAACTGCTGGACAGAGCCGCCCACAGCCCGGAGGAACGGCTGCTGCTGAGCCGTGTGTGGGACAAATGGGAGCAGTGCCGCACGCGGAGCATCCCCACAGCCACGGGCTTTCTCTCGCCCCAGGAGCAGGCGGCGGCGCAGCAT
Organism: Oscillospiraceae bacterium UBA6409; assembly: GCA_002438575.1. Classification (GTDB taxonomy): domain Bacteria; phylum Bacillota; class Clostridia; order Oscillospirales; family Oscillospiraceae; genus Vescimonas. Next base: position 2,436 of record DJPP01000118.1, read on the forward strand.
CTGCTGAACGCGCTGGGGTGCCGGGAGGGCTATGTGCTCTGGGGCGGCTATGACGGTGCGGAGCGAAAGCGGCTGCTGTTTCTGCCGGAGTGGATGGCGGAGCCGGACGGCGCGGAGATCGCGGCGGTGCGGGCCGTATGCCGCAGCGGCGGCGACCTGACTCACCGGGATTTTTTGGGAAGTTTGATGGCTCTGGGATTGACCCGGGAGAAGATAGGCGATATACTGGTGGTACTTGGCGGGTGCCAGGTGCTGCTGGACCCGTCCATGACGGATTTTCTGGTGCAGAGCTGGGACAGCGCCGGCCATGAGAGGCTCACCGTAACGCCGCTGGCGCTTTCGGCCCTGGCGGCGCCGCAGGCGGCGGTGAAGGAAATAAGGGACACGGTGTCGTCCCTGCGGCTGGACAACGTGCTGGCCGCGGGCTTCTCCCTCAGCCGGGGGAAGGCGGCGGAGGCCGTGGAGAAGGGGTCCGTACAGGTGAACTATGTGACCTGTGTGAAGCCGGACAAGCCCGTGGCGGCGGGGGATACCATCACCTGCCGCGGTCTGGGCAAATGCGTATTGGACAGCGTGGGCGCTCCCACGAAGAAGGGACGCCTGCCGGTGGCCATACGGCGATACATATAAGGGAGAAACAGCTATGGATGAGAAGAAGATAGCACGAATCAACGAGTTGGCCCGCAAGGCCAAGGCTGAGGGATTGACGGACGCGGAGACTGCCGAGCGCGACGCACTGCGGCAGGAGTACCTGAATGCGGTAATGGCCAATGCCCGCAGCGTGCTGGAGAACACCTACATCGTGGACGAAAAGGGCAACAAGAGGAAGCTGCGGGGAAAAGGAGAAGGGGAAGCATGAGCTACGAATATGATGAAAACAACGGCCTGCAGCCGAAGCCGCCGAAAAAGAACGATAACGACCTGGGTTCGTGGATCATTATCGGCGCCATGTTCGTCTTTGGCCTGTGGCCGGTGGGACTGATCCTGCTGGTGAGCAAGCTCAGCGAGGGCAGCGGCAGAAAGCTGCGCCAGCAGGCCCGCGACGCCTGGAGCCGCACAGCGGCGGGCAGCGCCGCCAAGGGCGCCGCGGCGCAGAAGTCCCAGCCCACCGCGGCCAAAAAGGCCGTGCAGCAGGTGACGAAGACCCCGGACTATTCCGACAAGGGCGCCAAGATCATGAAGATCATCGGTGCGGCGGTAGCCATTCTGGGCGCGTTTTTCCTGGTGCAGCAGGTGGACTACTTTGAACTGCGCTACGCCATCAAATGGCACGAATGGATGGACCTGCTGCGGCAGATCTTTTATCCCATGGGCATGATGGCCGGCGGCGTGTCCCTGCTGCTGGGCAGCGGCGCCATGAAGCGCCGCCAGCGCCGCTTTGCCACCTACCTCCGCACCGTCGGGCAGAAGCAGGCCGTGCCCCTGGACTATCTGGCCCGGGCCGCCGACGTGTCCCGCCGCCGGGTGGAGAAGGACGTGAACCTGATGCTGGAAAAGGGCCTCTGGGGCGACGAGGCTTATATCGACATGGGCAGCGGTATGCTGTTCAAGTCCCAGGCGGCGGCCACGGCGTACTTTGACGCCGACCGCCGCGCCAAGGCGGAGCAGGAGCAGTCCGCACAGGCCGCGCCCGCGCCGGAGGGCTACGCCGCCATTCTGGCCCAGATCCGTGAGCTGAACGACCGCATCGCCGACGAGGCCATCAGCGCCAAGCTGGACCGCATGGAGCAGGTGTCCGGCCGCATTTTCAAGCTCATCGAGGAGGACGAGGCCAAGCGTGATGCCGCCGGCACGTTCCTGAACTACTATCTGCCCACCACCCTGAAGCTGCTGGAGAACTATGCCAGCTTCGAGGAGGCCGGCGTCAGCGGCGAGAACCTGAGCCAGGCCAAGGCCAAGATCGAAAAGACCATGGACAGCATCGTGGCGGGCTTCGAGCACCAGCTGGACGAGCTGTACCGCACCGATGCCATGGATATCGACAGCGACATCCGCGTGATGGAGACCATGCTGCGGCGCGACACCGCCAGCGTGGCGGATGACTTCGGCCTGAACGGCGGCAGCGCCGTGCAGCAGCAGGAGAAATAGACAAGAAGGGAAACGCAGCGCGCCTGCGTTTCCCTTCTTGTGCTTGCGGCCCTTTTCCGCCCCGACCGCGGCACAAAAAGCGCCTTGTTTGTTGACGGGGCGGGAAAAATGGGGTACAATGTTGGTAACGTTACCAGCGACCTGTTTCGCGCCCTTTGACGGGACAGGCGTGCTACCATAGAGCAGACGAGCAGAGCGAGAGAAAAGGAGCTGAGCACATGACGCGGCACCCGGCCCACGACATCTACACCTACCTCGGCGCGCACCCGGCGGAGCAGGGCTTCACCTTCCGCGTGTGGGCGCCCCACGCCCGCGCCGTGGCGCTGGCCGGGGACTTCAACGGCTGGCAGCCCCAGCCCATGACCCGGCTGGATACCGGCGTGTGGGAAACGGCGGCGGAGAACGCCAAGGTGTACGACGCCTACAAGTATGTGGTCACCGGCGCGGACGGCCGGGTGGTGTGGAAGGCCGACCCCTATGCCTTCCACGCGGCCACCCGTCCCGGGACGGACAGCAAGGTCTACGACCTGTCCGGATACCGGTGGCGGGACGATGACTGGCGGCGGCAGCGGCTGGAAAAGCCGCCGGTGAACGGCGAGCTGCTGATCTACGAGGTGCATCTGGGCTCGTGGAAGCGCCATGAGGACGGCTCCTCCCTGAGCTACCGGGAGCTGGCACGGGAGCTGCCCGCCTATGTAAAGGCCATGGGCTACAACTTCGTGGAGCTGCTGCCGGTGACGGAATACCCGCTGGACGACAGCTGGGGCTATCAGTGCACCGGCTACTTCGCCCCCACCAGCCGCTACGGCACGCCCCACGACTTCATGGCCCTGGTGGACGCCCTGCACCGTGCGGGGCTGGGCGTGATACTGGACTGGGTGCCCGCCCACTTCTGCAAGGACAGCCACGGCCTTATCGAATTTGACGGCACCTGCCTCTACGAGTACGGCGACCCCCTGAAATGGGAGCACGCCGGCTGGGGCACCCGGGTGTTTGACTTCGGCAAACCGGAGGTCAGGGAATTTCTGCTGTCCTCCGCCGTGTACTGGCTGAAGGAATACCACATCGACGGACTGCGGGTGGACGCGGTAGCGTCCATGCTGTATCTGGACTATGACCGGCAGGGCGGCGCATGGCGTCCCAACAAGGACGGCGGCCGGGAGAACCTGGAGGCCATCGAGTTCCTGCGGGAGCTGAACCGGGCGGCCTTTGCCGCCGACCCGGCGGCGCTGATGGTGGCGGAGGAGTCCACCGCGTGGCCGCTGGTCACCTACCCGCCGGAGCAGGGCGGCCTGGGCTTTAACCTGAAGTGGAACATGGGCTGGATGAACGACCTGTGCCACTACCTGAAGATGGACCCCTACTTCCGCCAGTTCCACCACCGGGACGTGACGTTCTCCATGGTCTACGCCTTCTCGGAAAACTACGTCCTGCCCCTGTCCCACGACGAGGTGGTCCACATGAAGGGCTCTCTCCG
>DJPP01000118.1:6091-7295 GCA_002438575.1 Oscillospiraceae bacterium UBA6409
AGCTGCTGTTCATGGGCAGCGAGCTGCCCCAGTGGCACGAGTGGGACTTCCGCGGTCAGCTGGACTGGTACCTGCTGGACGATCCCGCCTGCCGGGCCAGCCACGAGTGCCTGCGGCAGCTGAACCGCCTGTACAGGCGCAACCGGTGCCTGTGGGAAAACGACCGGGACTGGGAGGGCTTCCAGTGGCTGGTGCCCGACGATAACCACAGCAACGTGCTGGTGTTTCTGCGGCGGAGCCGAAAGGGGCACGAGCTGCTCTGCGCGGTGAATTTCGCGCCGGTGCCCTGGGACGACTACCGCTTCGGCGTGCCGGCAGCGGCGCGGTATGAGGTGCTGTTCAACACGGACGACGCCTGCTGGGGCGGCAGCGGCTGCGCCCTTCCGGCGGGCAGCCGGATCGACGTGGACGATATCCCCTCCCACGGGCGGGAGACGTCCCTTTCCCTGACCATCCCGCCCCTGGGCGCGGTGCTGCTGCGCCGGGAGGGAAAACGTCCCCGGAAAATACAGAACGCAGGAGGTACGCAAGGATGAAAAAAGAGTGTGTGGCGATGCTGCTGGCCGGCGGCCAGGGCAGCCGCCTGTATGTACTCACCGGCAGCATGGCCAAGCCCGCCGTGCCCTTCGGCGGCAAATTCCGCATCATCGACTTTCCCCTGTCCAACTGCACCAACTCCGGCATCGACACGGTGGGCGTGCTGACCCAGTACCGGCCGCTGGAGCTGAACACCTATATCGGCAGCGGCCAGCCCTGGGAGCTGGACCGCGCCAACGGCGGCGTACATATCCTGCCGCCCTACCAGAGCGCCGGCGGCGCCGTCTGGTACAAGGGCACCGCCAACGCCATCTACCAGAACATCGGCTTCGTGGACCTGTACGACCCGGAGTACGTGCTGATCCTCTCCGGCGACCACATCTACAAGATGGACTACTCCCTGATGCTGCGCCGCCACAAGGCCACCGGCGCCGACTGCACCATCTCCGTCATGGAGGTCCCCTGGGAGGAGGCCAGCCGCTTCGGCATCATGTCCGTGGACGATCAGGACAGCATCACCGAGTTCGCGGAAAAGCCCAGGGAGCCGAAAAGCAATCTGGCGTCCATGGGCATCTATATCTTCACCTGGAAAAAGCTGCGCCAGTACCTCATCGATGATGAGGCCGACCCCCGCAGCGACAACGACTTCGGCAAGAACATCATCCCC
>DJPP01000118.1:7338-12356 GCA_002438575.1 Oscillospiraceae bacterium UBA6409
ATGTCCGCCTACCGCTTCGAGGGCTACTGGAAGGACGTGGGCACGCTGGACTCCCTGTGGGACGCCAACATGGATATGCTCTCCCCCGGCTCGGGGCTGAACCTACTGGACAAGAAGTGGCGCATCTACGGCCGCACGCCCACCTGTCCGCCCACCTACATCGGTGAAACGGGCGACGTGGGCAACAGTGCCGTGGCCAAGGGCTGCACCGTGCTGGGCGAGGTAAAGAACTCCGTCCTCAGCACCGGCACCACCGTGGCCGAGGGCGCGTCCGTGTCCTACTCCGTGGTCATGCCCGGCGCCGTCATCGAATCCGGCGCAAAGGTGTCCTACGCCATTGTGGGCGAGGGCTGCCGCGTGGGCAGAAACGCCGTGGTGGGCGGCGCCCCGGGCAGCGTTCCCTTCGAGGACTGGGGCATCGCCGTGCTGGGCCCCCGGACCTCCGTGGCGGACGGCGCGGTCATCGAACCGAAAATGATGCTGGGCGAAAACGGCAAGGAGGTGCGGCCATGAACGGAATGCACGGGATCATCTTCTCCTACGACAAGGAAAACGGCCTGCGCGAGCTCATCGAAAACCGCGTCCACGGCTCTATCCCCTTCGGCGGCGACTATCGAATCATCGACTTCATCCTCTCCAGCATGGTGAACGCCGGCGTTACGGACGTGGGCGTCATCATGCACGGCAAGTGCCAGTCGCTGCTGGACCACCTGGGCAGCGGCAAGAGCTGGGACCTGAGCCGCAACTTCGGCGGGCTGACGCTGCTGCCGGCCTTTGCCTATAACGAGCAGCGCCGCGGCGACGGCCAGTTCCGCGGCCGCGTGGATGCCCTGGGCAGCGTGATGAACTATCTCAAGGGGATCCGTCAGGACTATGTGGTGCTGTCCGACAGCGACACGGTCATCAACGCGCCCCTGGAGGACGTGCTCCGCCGCCATATCGACACCGGCGCGGACATCACCGCCGTCTGCACCGCCGCACCCGGCGACGGGCAGGACACCTACTTCCGGCTGGATGCCCGGGGCCGCATCACCGACACGGCCTACGGCCTGCACACGCCGGAGGGCTATCGCTGCCTGAACATCTTTGTCCTGCGGACCGAGCTGCTCATCCAGCTGGTGACGGAGTGCCTGAGCCACAACCGTTACAGCCTGCGGCGGGATGTCCTTCAGGGCATGGGCAGCCGCCTCCGCCTGCAAAGCTACGTCTACGACGGCTACGCCGCCCACATCAGCACCCTGCAGAACTACTACGACCGCAGCATGGAGCTGCTGGACACCGGCACCCGCAGCGCCCTGTTCTGCCCGGACCGTCCGGTATACGGCAAAGAGAACGACTCCCCCTCCAGCTACATCGACCCGGAGGGCGGCTGCGTCAACTCCCTGGCCGCCGACGGCTGCGACATCCAGGGCAGTGTAAAAAACTGCGTGCTCTTCCGCAACGTGCGTATCGAAAAGGGCGCCAGCGTGGAAAACTGTATCCTGTTCAAGGACACGGTGGTCAAGCGCGGTGCCATACTGCGGGGCGTCATCACAGACAAATACGTCACCGTCAGCGAGAATGTGACCCTGATGGGCCACGAGCGCTATCCCATCGTCATCGCCAAGGGCGCGACGGTGTGAGAGAAAGGAGCCTTCCATGAAGCTGCTGTATGTGACCAGCGAGGCCTATCCCTTCTGCAAGACCGGCGGCCTGGCCGATGTGGCCGGCAGCCTGCCCCCCGCCCTGGCGGAGGAGGGCGTCGAGACCGCCGTCATCCTGCCCCTGTACGACAAGATCGGGTCCCGGTGGCGGGAGAAAATGACCTTCCGCCGGTATATCTATGTGGACCTGGGCTGGCGGCACGAGTACTGCGGCCTGTTCTCCCTCTATGACCGGGGCGTGACCTGGTATTTCGTGGACAATGAAAAATACTTCCGCCGCGGCCGCCTGTACGGCGAGTTTGACGACGGCGAGCGCTTCGCCTTTTTCAGCAAGGCCGTCGTCGACCTGCTGCCCAGTCTGGACTGGATGCCGGACATCCTCCACTGCAACGACTGGCAGACGGCGCTGGTGCCCATCTATCTCAAGGATGCGGCCACCCGCTGGTGGGAGATACGCCATATCCGCACGGTGTTCACCATCCACAACATCGAGTATCAGGGCCGCTACGGCAGCGACAGCGTGGACCAGCTCTTCGGTCTGGACCGGGGCTGGTACGACGACGGTACCCTCCGCATGGACGGCGATGTGAATTTGATGAAGGGCGCCATGCTCATGGCGGACGCCGTCACCACCGTCAGCCCCACCTATGCCGCCCAGCTCCACGACCCGGCCTATGCCGAGGGGCTGGAGAGCGTAGTGGACGCCATCGGCTGGAAACTGCACGGCGTGGTCAACGGCATCGACACCGTCACCTACGACCCCGCCGCCGACCCGGCGCTTCCGGCGCATTACACGGCGGCAGACCCGGCCGGCAAGGCTGTGTGCAAATCGTCCCTGCAGGGGGCGCTGGGCCTGCGTCAGGAGCCGGACACGCCGCTGATCGCCATGGTAACGCGTCTGGTTGGCCACAAGGGTCTGGACCTGGTCCAACAGGCCATGGACGGCATTATGGCCACCGGCTGCCAGTTCGTGGTGCTGGGCACCGGCGACCGGGGGTATGAGGATTTCTTCCGCTGGAAGGCCGGGCAGTACCCCGACCGCCTGTCGGCGCAGATCTTGTACGCCGAGGACCTGTCCCGCCGCGTATACGCCGCCGCGGACCTGTTCCTGATGCCCAGCCGCAGCGAGCCCTGCGGTCTGAGCCAGATGATCGCCATGCGCTACGGCGCAGTGCCCATCGTGCGGAGCACCGGAGGGCTGGCGGACACGGTGAGGTCCTGCCAGGTGGGGCAGGAGGACGGCACCGGCTATCTGTTTGGCGACTATGACGCCGGGGCCATGCTCTCCGTTATCGGTCAAGCCACCGGATTGTACCGGGGCGACCGGACAGGCTTCGACACCGTTCGACACCGGGGCATGACCGCAGACTTCAGCTGGGGCCGCAGCGCGGCGGCCTACCGGCACATTTATGAGAACCTTTGACCCAAGGAGGAGTTACCCGATATGACCTACAACAAAGAGACCCTGAAGGAGGCCATCGTACAGAAGCTGCGCCTCAACTACGGCTGCACCGAGCAGCAGGCCACCGACGGCGAGATGATGAAGGCCTGCGCCATGGTCCTGCGGGACATCATGGCCGAGCACGGCGTACAGACCCGCGAGGAAACGGCCCACGAGGAAAAGCGCAAGGTCCACTATCTGTCGCTGGAGTTCCTGATGGGCCGCAGCCTGATGAAAAACGCCTTCAATCTGGAGCTGCTGGAGCCCCTGACCGCCGCCATCGGCGAGCTGGGCTTCAAGGCGGCGGACATCTTCGACATGGAGCCGGACGCCGGTCTGGGCAACGGCGGCCTGGGCCGCCTGGCCGCCTGCTATCTGGACAGCATGACCACCCTGGAGATCCCGGCGGCGGGCTACTCCATCTGCTATGAGCTGGGTATTTTCAAGCAGAAGATCGTAGAGGGCCAGCAGGTGGAGCTGCCCGACGACTGGATGCAGCTGGGCGACGCGTGGCTGCTGCCCAAGCTGCAGGAGGCGGAGGAGGTCCACTTCGGCGGCAAGGTCCGCACCCGCTGGGACAACAACCACCTGATGGTGGTCCACGAGGACTACACCCGTGTGCTGGCCATCCCCTGCGACATGGAGATCGCCGGCTACGACACCGACCATGTGAACACCCTGCGTCTGTGGCAGGCCCGCAGCCCCAAGCCCATCGACATGAAGCTCTTCAGCGAGGGCCAGTACCTCCACGCCGCCGAGGAGCGCGCCATGGCCGACGCCATCAGCCAGGTGCTCTACCCCGAGGACAATCACTACGAGGGCAAGTCCCTGCGGCTGAAGCAGCAGTATTTCTTCGTGTCCGCCACCATCCAGTCCATCACGAGAAAGCACATCCAGCAGTACGGCACCCTCAAGAACTTCCATGAGAAGAACGTTATCCAGATCAATGACACCCACCCCACGCTGGTGATCCCGGAGCTGATGCGTATCCTCATCGACGATGCCGGCATGGGCTGGGACGAGGCCTGGCACATCACCACCCACTGCGTGGCCTATACCAACCACACCGTGCTGTCCGAAGCCCTTGAGGTCTGGCCGCAGCAGCTGTTCGAAACACTGCTGCCCCGCGTGTGGCAGATATTGCAGGAGATCTCCCGCCGCTGGCAGCAGCAGGTGGAGGACTTCTTCCACGATCCCGCCAAGACCGCCAAGCTGGCCATCATCTGGGACGGCAGCGTCCGTATGGCCAACCTGTGCATCGCCGGCAGCATGGCCGTCAACGGCGTCAGCGCCCTGCACTCCGAGATCTTGCGGAAGGACCTGTTCAAGGACGCCTGCCAGATGATGCCGGACAAGTTCAAGAACGTCACCAACGGCATCGACCACCGCCGCTGGGTGCCCCAGATCAACCCCGGGCTGGACGGCCTGCTCCGCGACCTGATCGGCGAGGGCTATCTCACCCACCCGCAGGAGCTGAAAAAGCTGGAGGCCTACGCCGGGGACAAGGCGGTCCTCCAGCGTCTGGAGGACATCAAGCATCAGAACAAGCTAACCTTTGCCGCCTTCGCCAAAAAGCATCAGGGCGTGGTGCTGAACACCGACGCCATCTTCGACGTACAGGTGAAGCGCCTGCACGAGTACAAGCGCCAGCTGCTGAACGCCCTGCAGATCATCTACCTGTACCAGCGGCTGCAGGACGACCCCAGCCTGGACCTCCCGCCCCAGACGTTCCTGTTCGGTGCCAAGGCCGCCCCCGGCTATGCCGTGGCCAAGCGCATCATCCACCTCATCAATTCCCTGGCCGACCAGATCAACAGCGACCCGCTGTGCAAGGATCGGCTCCAGGTGGTGTTCCTGGAGAACTACCGCGTCTCCCTGGCCGAGGTGCTCATGCCCGCCAGCGAGGTCAGTCAGCAGATCTCCACCGCCGGCAA
>DJPP01000118.1:12453-15425 GCA_002438575.1 Oscillospiraceae bacterium UBA6409
ATGCACGACCTGCTGGGCGACGACAATATGTTCCTCTTCGGCCTCCATGCCGACGAGGTGGAGCACCTGCGCCGCACCTACGATCCCAACCTGCTCTACCAGCGCGACCCGGTGCTGCGCCGTGTGCTGGACCAGCTGAAGGTGGGCTTCCGGGACGGCGTCACCTACGAGGACCTGTTCCAGCGCCTTGTCACCGGCGTGGACGGTCAGGCGGACCAGTACATGGTCCTGGCCGACTTTGCCGCCTACTGCGAGGCCGAGTCCCGGATGCGCCACACCTACCGCGACCGGGAGACGTGGAACCGCATGAGCCTCACCAACATCGCCCGCAGCGGTGTCTTCGCCGCCGACCGGGCCATTGCCCAGTATGCCGACACCATCTGGCACGTACCCTACAAGCAGTAACACAAGGGAGCGCCCCGCGGGGCGCTCCCTTTCTTCGCCGCGCCTTCAAAGCCGTGCGGAGGACCCGCCCATGCGTCCCCCGCAAAATCTCTATTGTAATCCCGGAGAAAGTAGTATATAATACTCTATATTACCATCGATTGACAAGGGCAAACACGCCTGACAGCGTGTCTTTCCGGCGCTTTTTGCCCTTTTCGTCTTGGCTTGCGCCAGCAAGCCTGCGCCTCAAAAACCAAAAATCACTCGAAAATACATCGCTGGCAGGTGCGGAGCAGTTTTGTCGGAGCAGAAATGTGTCCAGACAAGAAAAGGCCCGCAGGTAATACTTGCCGTATTGCCAAGGGGTTTGACGCAGTATGGGCGCATTTCTGCCCGTCAAAACCGTGTTTGCCCTTGTCGATCGATGGTATTATGTGTTATTATGCCATTTCCGCAGAAAGGAAGTCCGCTATGATAAAAGTCCCCACCGAAAACGGCGAGATCACCATCAGCGACGCCGTGTTCACCACCATCACCGGCGCGGCCGCCACCAACTGCTTCGGCGTCAAGGGCATGGCCCAGCGCAGCATGACCGACGGCCTGGTGCATCTCCTGCGGCCCGAGGCCATGAGCAAGGGCGTCAAGGTCACGTACAATGATGACGGCACCGTGTCCATCGAGCTGCACATCGTCGTGGAAAACGGCGTCAACATTGCCACAGTCTGCCGATCCATTATGGGCGAGGTCAAGTATGTGGTCAACCTCAACACCGGCGTCACCGTCAAGGCGGTGAATGTCTGCGTGGATTCCGTCACCGTGTGACGCGCCCGGAAGGAGAACAGACATGACAGAAAAGATCAGCGGCGGCGCCTTCAAGCAGATGGTCGCCTTCGGCGCCGCCTGCATCACCGCGCAGAAGCAGGCCATCAACGACCTGAACGTATTTCCGGTGCCCGACGGCGACACCGGCACCAATATGTCCCTGACCATCCAGACGGCGGTGAATGAACTCCGCAAGGCCGAGCCCGCCACCGTGGACGAGGCCGCCAGGCTGACGGCCTCCGGCCTGCTCCGGGGTGCCCGGGGCAATTCCGGCGTCATTTTGTCCCTGCTGTTCCGCGGCATGAGCAAGGTCCTCAAGGGCCACGATGACGCCGACGGCGTCCTGCTGGCCGAGGCCATGCAGGAGGGCGTCTCCACCGCCTACAGCGCGGTGATGAAGCCCGCCGAGGGCACGGTCCTCACCGTCTCCCGCCTGGCCGCCCAGCGCGCGCTGGAGGCCGCCGGCGAGAAGAACGACGCCGAGTTCGTGCTGGACGAGGCCATCAAGACCGGCTACACCACCCTGGCCGAGACCATCGAAATGAACCCCGTGCTGAAAAAGGCCGGCGTAGTGGATGCCGGCGGCAAGGGCTACCTCATCATTCTGGAGGGTATGCTCCGCGCCCTGCGGGGCGAGCCCGTGCCCGAGGTGGCCGATACCGCCGAGGAGAAGGCGGACTTCGCCGCCATCGGCGACGAGGATATCACCTTCGCCTTCGACACCGTGTTCATCGTCCGCAAGACCTCCGACAAGCCCCTGGACGGCCTGCGCGCCTATCTGAACAGCATCGGCGACAGTCTGGTCATCGGCGAGGACGACGATGCCTTTAAGGTCCATGTCCACACCGACACCCCCGGCGACGCCCTGAACGAGGCCCAGAAATACGGCACGCTGGAGTTGGCCAAGATCGAAAATATGCGTACCCAGGCCGCCGACCTGGCCGCCGGCAAGAAGGCCCAGTCCACCGACGATCTGGACGCCGTCGAGGCCGAGCTGGAGCGCGGCGAGACCGCCGTGGCCGCGCCGGAAAAGCGCTACGGCTTCCTGGCCGTCTGCGCCGGCGAGGGCCTCGAGGCCGTGTTCCGCGACCTGACCGTGGACCGTATCGTCTCCGGCGGGCAGACCATGAACCCCTCCACCGAGGCCATTCTGCAGGAGGTCAACCGCACCCCCAGCGAGATCGTGTTCATCCTGCCCAACAACAAGAACATCATCATGGCCGCCCAGCAGTGCGTGGGCCTGACGGAAAAGCAGGTCATCGTGGTGCCTACCGCCACCGTGCCCCAGGGCATCTCCGCCATGATGGCCGTGGACCCGGACAACGACGATCCCCAGGCCATCCTGGCCGCCATGACCGAGGCCGCCGCCAACGTCACCACCGCCCAGATCACCTACGCCGCCCGCAACTCCGACTTCGACGGCTTCGCCATCAACGAGGGTGACTATCTGGCCCTGTGCGACGGCAAGCTCCTGGGCACCGACCGCAGCCTGGACGTGTTGCTGGATAAGCTGGCCCACGTAGCCGCTGATAAGAACGCCGAGTTCGTCACCGTCTACTCCGGCCAGGGTGTCACCGAGGATGACGCCGCCCGCGCCGCCCAGGTGTTCGAGACGATCTGCCCCGACGCCGAGGTCGCCGCCCTTCCCGGCGGCCAGCCGGTGTACTACTACATCATCGCCATCGAATAACATACAGGGAAGCACCCATCCGGGCGCTTCCCTTTTCTCCGCCTGCACCCCGTCAGCCTTCCCCCTGTAGGGGGCG
>DJPP01000136.1:0-3666 GCA_002438575.1 Oscillospiraceae bacterium UBA6409
CCCGAGCGTATGTTCACCTTCCGCGTTGTGTGGTGCGATGATAACGGTCAGTGGCACACCAACCGCGGCTGGCGCTGCCAGTTCAACGGTGCGATCGGCCCCTACAAGGGCGGCCTGCGCTTCCAGAAGAACGTGTACGAAGGCATCATCAAGTTCCTCGGCTTTGAGCAGACCTTCAAGAACAGCCTGACCGGCCTGCCCATCGGCGGCGCCAAGGGCGGTTCCGACTTCGATCCCGCCGGCAAGTCCGACGCCGAGGTCATGCGTTTCTGCCAGAGCTTTATGACCGCCCTGTATCGCTACATCGGGCCGGACATCGACGTTCCCGCCGGTGACATGGGCGTGGGCGGCCGCGAGATCGGCTACCTGTTCGGCCAGTATCGTCGTCTGAAGGGCGTCTGGGAGAATGGCGTGCTCACCGGTAAGGGCTTCTCCTACGGCGGCTCCCTGATCCGTCCCGAGGCCACCGGCTACGGCGCCATGTACTACCTGCAGGAGGTGCTGAAGCACGAGGGCGACAGCATCGAGGGCAAGCGCATCGCCATCTCCGGCTACGGCAACGTGGGCTGGGGCATCATGAAGAAGGCTGCTCAGCTGGGCGCCAAGGTCACCTACTTCGCCGGTCCCGACGGTTACGTTCACGATCCCGACGGTGTCATCACCGACGAGAAGCTGAACTTCATCCTCGAGATGCGCGCCAAGGATCCCATGCACTGCAAGCCCTATGCCGACAAGTTCGGCTGCGAGTTCGTCGCCGGCGAGAAGTGCTGGGGCGTCAAGGATGTGGACGTGTATATGCCCGCCGCCATGCAGAACGATGTCAAGATGGAGTCCGCTGAGAAGATCGCTGCTTCCGGCGTGAAGTACTACATCGAGGTCGCCAATATGCCCACCACTAACGATGCTCTGAACTATCTGCGTGCGCAGAAGGGCATCATCGTCGCTCCCTCCAAGGCTGTTAACGCCGGCGGCGTGGGCGTCTCCGCCCTGGAGATGGCCCAGAACTCCGAGCGTCTGGTCTGGACTGCCGAGGAAGTCGACCATCAGCTGCACAAGATGATGGAGAACATCCACAAGGTGTCCGCCGAGGCCGCCGCCGAGTACGGCCTGGGCTACGACCTGGTGGCCGGTGCCAACATCGCCGGCTTCAAGAAGGTCGCCGAGGCGATGATGGAGCAGGGCTGCTTCTAAGCCGAACCTCTCACAAGCAACAGAAGGGACCGCGAAAGCGGTCCCTTTTTTTACCCTGCAATACACATAATATGCACGAATTATCTGCATATTTATGCAAAACGCCGATTGACTTTTCCCGCCGTCGGGCTATACTATAACCAAGCTGAATACAGAAGGCCTCCCCCGTCACCGGATGGGGGGATCAAGGTGTCCGGGACCGGAGCGTAGGTATTCCGACATTTGTCGGATAAGCGCCGGTCTTGGGTGCCTTTACTTTTTACCAGAAAAGGAGAAAACGCTATGTACATCAAGCCCTTTGCCGTGGAGGAATGGATGAATGAATATGAAGTGGGCGCTCGCTTCAACATCGCGGAGACCTGCGTGGACTCCATCTCCCTGGACCAGCTCTTCGCCCTGACCGGCGTGGATAAGCAGGCCTTTCTGGCCGACCTCTGCGCTAAGCGCCTGACCTACGGCGACATCGTGGGCAGCGACGCTCTGCGCGAGGGCATCTGCAAGCTCTACAAGACCGTGCAGCCCCATCAGGTGGTGCCCACCCACGGCGCGGCGGGTGCCAACCACCACGTGTTCTGCTCTTTCATCTCCGCCGGCGACCGGGTGGTCAGCATCATGCCCACCTACCAGCAGCTCTACTCCATTCCGGAGTCCATCGGCGCGGACGTGGCGATCATGCACCTGAAGCAGGAGAACGACTACCTCCCCGACCTGTCTGAGCTGAAGGCCCTGGTGACGCCGGATACGAAGATGATCTGCATCAACAACCCCAATAACCCCACCGGTGCGCTGATGTCCCCGGCCCTGCTGGAGCAGATCGTCGCCATCGCCCGCGGCGTGGGGGCCTACGTCCTCTGCGACGAGGTCTACCGCCACCTGACCCAGACCGATGACTGGAGCCCCTCCATCGCCGACCTGTACGAAAAGGGCATCTCCGTCAGCAGTATGTCCAAGGTCTTCTCCCTGGCGGGGCTGCGTATGGGCTGGATCGCCACCCGTGACCAGGCCGCCCTGGCCGCGTTCCTGTCCCACCGGGACTATGACCTCATCAGCTGCGGTATGCTGGATGACGCCCTGGCCGCCCTGGCTCTGGCCCACGGTGATGTGCTGCTGAAGCGCAACCAGGCCATCGTCCGGGAGAACCTGGCCCTGCTGGACGCCTGGGTGGCCGCGCACCCCCACTTCTACTATACCAAGCCCAAGGCCGGCACCACCGCCCTGGTATACTACGACTTCGATGTGCCGTCCTACGACTTCTGCAAGCAGATGTACCACCAGACCGGCGCGTTCGTCACCCCCGGCGACTGCTTCGAGCAGCCCCACAGTATGCGTATCGGCTACGCCTGTGACAAGCAGACCCTGCAGGACGGCCTGGCGGCCCTGGCCGCCTTTGCCGACACATTGTAATAAGGAGGAACAGACCATGACAGAATTGACGGTATTGAACGGTACGGCCATCCAGTCGCTGCTGACCATCCCCATGGCGGTCCAGGCCGTGGAGCAGGCTTATCTGGAAAAGAGCACCGGCGGTGCGGCCCTGTGGCCCATGGTGTTCCACGAGTTCACCCCCGGCGCGGCGGACCTGGATATCAAGTCCGGCCATATGAACGGTCTGGGGCTTTACGGCATGAAGGTGGTGTCCTGGTTCGGCGATAACCCCGCCAAGGACCTGCCCGCCCTGTACGGCACCTCGCTGCTGTTCGATATACACACCGGTGCGCCCAGGGCGCTGCTGAACGCCGGTCCCATCACCGATTTCCGCACCGGCGCGGCCGGGGCCATCGGCGCCAAATACCTGGCCCGCCCCGATGCCGAAACGCTGCTGATGGCCGGTACCGGCGCGCTGGCCCCCTACCTGATCGCCGCCGCGCTGTACTGCCTGCCGCAGCTGAAAACGGTCTATGTGGCCAATCCCCACCATCCCGAGCGCTCTGCCGCCGCCTGCGCGGCGATCGTTCCCCAGGTGGAGAAGCTGTTGGCCGCCTGCGGCGGCTGCCATGCCGCCATCACCGCCGCGCCAAGTCTGGAGACTGCCGCGAAGCAGAGCGACGTCATCCTCACCGCCACCCCCGCCCGGGAGCCGTTCCTGAAGGCGGAATGGGTGCGGCCCGGTACCCACATCAGCTGCGTGGGCGCGGATATGACCGGCAAGCAGGAGATCGACAGCGCCCTGTTTTCCGGGGCCAGGGTGTTCGGCGACGACGCGGCCCAGTGCCTGTCCGTGGGCGAGTGCGAGATCCCCTATAAGAACGGCATCTTTGACGGCGCCCTCTGCGACATCGGCAGCGTCATCTCCGGTTCCGCCCCGGGCCGTACCGGCGGGGAGGATATCACCATCTTTGACTCCACCGGAATCGCCCTGCAGGACATTTCCACCGCCGCAGCCCTGCTGGACGCCGCCCGGAAGAACGGCCAGGGCCAGACCATCTCCCTCTGACCCCCAGCCTTCCCCCGAGGGTTCGCGGTATTGAATGACAC
>DJPP01000136.1:3721-3933 GCA_002438575.1 Oscillospiraceae bacterium UBA6409
TGTCAGACCCGCGGACCGACCGACTCGCAGGGAGACAGGTGTCCCTGTAGGGGGCGGCGTCCTCGACGCCCCGCAGCGTCAGCCTTCCCCCTGGGGGGTTCGCGGTGCTGAATGCCACACGCCCAAAGCCTTCCCCTTGAGGGGAAGGTGGCACGGCGAATCCGTGACGGATGAGGTGTAGCCGCGCAGCGGCGTAAAGTCCCTCGTCCCGC
>DJPP01000055.1:0-5944 GCA_002438575.1 Oscillospiraceae bacterium UBA6409
TCCGCGTCGCCGTGGTGGGTCAGCCCCACATACACCTGCAAGCCCCGCTGGGCACACTCCTCCCGCAGGTTTTCATACACCTTCATGGACCCGCTGGCGATACAGCCCGTACCGGCACAGATCAGCACGTTCAGCGACGATCTGCTCCTCTCCAGCGCCTCCGCCGCCTGCTGGTGCATGGCGCGGAAGCCCTCCCGTGTCAGCTTGCTCATTCCGCCGCCTCCTTCCCGCGAATGGCCTCCAGCTCCGCCAGCGCCGTCTCCGGCGTCATCTTGGCGTACACCTCGCCGTCCACCGTCATCACCGGCGCCAGACCGCAGGCGCCCAGACAGGCCACCGTCTCCAGCGTGAATACGCCGTCGGCGCTGGTCCTGCGCTTGCCGTCCAGCTTCAGGTACTCATAGATGGCGTCGTAGATAGGCCCGGACTTCCGCACATGACAGGCTGTGCCGTCACAGACCTTGACGATGTGCTTTCCCTTGGGCTCCAGCGAAAAATTCTCATAAAACGTGGCCACGCTGTACACCCGTGAGACGCTGATATGCAGCATATCCGCCACCAGCTCCATAGTCTCCTGACTCAGGTAGTTCTCCGACGCCTGTATCTCCTGCAAGATGGCGATGAGCTTCGCGCTGTCGCAGTCGTGGGCCCTGACGATGGCCGCCGTCTTCTCCTGTTCCGATCTCATGCTCTCTCCTCCTAAAACGTGTTGAACGCTGTGCCGCTTAACCTGTTAATTTTCTAACACTCCACCCGTACTGTACCATAGGCCCGCCCGCCTTGCAACAGCAAAAGAGGGAAAATTCTCACCGTGCGAACTTTTCTCCATCCTGCACAAAAACGCTCCCCCTTTTTTGCCTTAAACGGCAAAAAGCAAGAGGGCATAACTTTTTTTCATGGCTTCGACAGCATAAGTGCCCCCGCAGGCCCATGGGCCTGCGGGGGCACTCTCTGTTTACATGATACCGGACTTTTCCTTGCTGGCGGCGATGGCCGCGTTCAGCCTTCGGGCCGGGTAGTACACCAGCAGGCCGAACGCCGTGAACAACGCACACATTCCCAGCAGCACCAGCGCGCAGCGCAGGTATGTACTGCCGTACATTCCGCCCACCGTCTCCCGGATCATATCCATGCCGTAGTGGAAGGGCATGAAGGGATACAGGGTCTGGAACAGCTGCGGCAGCACGTGCACCGGGTATGAACCGCCGGACCCGGCCACCTGAATGACCATGATAATGACCGACAGCGCCATGCCCACGTTGTCCAGGGCGTACACCAGCGCGTAGTTCATGCTGGCGAAGTTCAGCGAGCACAGGCAGCAGGCCAGCACGAACAGCGCCGGCTCCGCCGTCTCCATCCCCACGAAGTACAGGCACCCGAAGGCCGTCACCAGCGCCTGGGCCATGGCCATCAGGAAGAAGGTAAGGAACCGCCCGAAATAGCGCTCCGCCGCCCGGCACCCGGCAAATTCCGGCTGCGTCACCGGCACCTTCAGCATCACGGCGGTCAGCAGACTACCCACAAACAGCGCCAGCATGACGTAATAGGGCGACATGGCCGCGCCGTAGTCCTTGATCTCATAGATGATCTCCGTGTTCAGCTGCACCGGCGAGCTGAGGTAGTCCGCCATGCTGTCGGCATCGCTGCTCTCCATCAGCTCCGTAAAGCGCTTGAAGGCTTCGCTCTCCGTCACCCGGCACACATCGTCCTCGATGTCCGCCAGATACGTCTCCACCGTGTTGGCCAGGGTGATACCCGCGTCCAGCGTAGGCTGCACGGTGGTCATGGCGTCGGCGTAGCTGTTCAGCGTGCCGGACACCTCGCCCAGGCTGCCGCCCACAGCCCCCAGCAGCTGCTGGACGGACCGCAGCGTGGTCTGGGCCTGGGCCCCGGTGGTGTGCAGGTATTCGTTGACCTCCTTATTGGTCCGTACCGCCACCGCCAGCAGCTCCTGCCGCACCTGATGCAGCATATCCAGCACCGGTCCCTGTAGGGCCGACGGCTCCAGCGTATCCACCAGCGCGTCCAGCGCCTCCAGATCGGCGATGGCCGTCTCCAGCTGTGCCTTCACCGCCTCGTCCTCTGTGGCCGCCAGCTGGGCCTCCAGCGCGGCGACGGCCGCCTGTATCTTCCGGTGCAGGTCCGCCTTCAGCGCCTCGTCGGCGGCAGAGGTATCCATACCCCGCAGGGCCTCCTCGATATCGCCCAGCACCTTATCCGTGTTGTTCAGCACCGTCAGCAGATCGCTGTACGCCGTGTCCGCCGCGTTCAGGCCCGTGTTGATGAGCTGCACCGTGCTGCCCGCCGCCGCGTCGGCGTCCTCCACCGTCCCCCGGGCGTCCGCAATGGTCACGGACGCCGCGGCCAGCAGGCCGTCCGCCCCGTTCATCACGTCCTTCAGCGACAGCAGCACCTGCTGTAGCTGCGCCATCTCCTGCCGCGCCCCGGTCAGCTTGTCCATAATGCCGTCCGCCAGCGCCTCCGAATCCAGCCCCATGGCCTTGAACACGGAGCCCGCCGTGGTCAGCGCCTCGGCAGCCTTGCCAATGACCGTGGTGTTGATCTGCTCCTGCACGGCGGTCTTGGCCTTGCTGGTGATCTTGGGGGCGATGGCGTTCTTCTTCTCGTTCTCGTAATACTGTATCTGCGGGTGGCGCAGGTCGCCGGACAGGATGCTCACAAAATCCTCGGTAAATTCCTCCGGCACGATCAGCGCCGCGTAGTAGTCGCCGGACTCCACCCCGTCCAGGGCCTCCGCCCGGCTGTCCACGAACACCCAGCCCATCTGGTCGTTGCTCTCCAGTCCCTGGAGCACCAGCGCCCCGATGTTCACCTCCAGGCCCAGCACCTCGCAGCCCGCGTCCTCGCTGGCCACCGCCACGCTGATGCGGCTGGTGGACGCCGTACCGTAAGGATCCCAGTTGGACAGGATGTTGAACCAGGCGTACAGGCACGGCACCAGGCACAATCCCAGCAGCACCACCACCGCCACCACACTGGCCGTCAGCCGCCGCCAGTCGGCGCGAAAGATATTCCAGATGTTCTTCATCGGTCCACCTGCCCTTCCCGGCTCTCCGCCGCACCGCGCCGCAGATCGTCGGACAGCCCCTGTATCGCCCGGGTCAGCGCGTCCAGATCGGACGCCAGCTTCTCCGGATCCTCCAGCAGCCGTTCCAGCACCCGCGCGCCGCTGTATACCGGCGCGGCAGGCGTCGGCGCGCTGTCCGCCTGCGGCGCTCCGCCGTGCACCTCCCGCAGGATCTCGTCCACGGAATACATCTCAGCCGCCGGCGCTTCCGATACCTCTTTGACCGGCGTCTCCTCCGCAGGTGCCGGGGATATCTCCTTTGCCGCCGGTGTCCCCTCCGCAGGTGCCGCTTCCGCCGCCTCCGGCTCCGGCGTCTCCCGCGTCTCCCGGACGCCGTGGTGCAGCAGCAGGCCCACCCGGGGCACCTTGGGCAGCTCCGGCAGCTCTAACAGCGCACCCAGGCTCTCCTGCTCCATTTGGGTAATGTTCTCCAGCTTCTTTTGCAGCTCATAGTCCGCGTACTCCACGGCGATCAGATACGCCGCCACCGCGAACATGGACAGTATCCACAGCATCAGGGTGAACACCTTGTTCCCCTCCGCCAGAAACATCAGCAGCATCAATCCCAGCGTCACCGCCAGCAGCATCCGCATACCGATGCGTATGCGCCGCCGGTTGTTCCGGTGCAGGGTGCTGACCTCCTCCAGCAGGCGGTCATACAGCTCCTGATAGTCCCGTTCTCTTGTCATCGGTCAACACCTCCCTTCACAGCAGCTCCGTCTCCTCCAGCTTCTCCTCCATAAAGCGGTTCAGTCCCATGAAGGGCCGCCGCACCAGCAGGCCGATCAGCAGCGCCGCCGCGGCGAACAGCAGCAGGAAGCCGATCTGCTGCCAGTAGTAATTCCCGTACATCCCGCAGATGCACTCGCGCATGGCGTCGATAGCGTAGGGGAAGGGGAAGAAGCGATAGATCTTCTGGTAAATGGCCGGCAGCAGCTCGATAGGGAATGTGCCGGAGGAGCCTGCGATCTGCATGACCATGATGACCACCACGATGGCCTTGCCCACGTCGCCGAAGGAGATGGCCAGGGAATAGATCAGCAGGCTGAACGTAAAGGCCGTCAGCGCGCCGGTGAGATACAGCATCCCCAGGTGCAGGCACTGGACCTTCAGTATGTACAGGTCGCCGGTTACGATGACCGCCGCCTGTATCTGGCTCAGCACGAAGAAAAACAGGTACCGCCCGAAGTACAGCTCCGCCGGCTTCGGGTCGATCAGGCCCTCCGTCCGGGCGTGTATCTTGATGAGGGACGACAATATCACGCCGCCCACCCAGATAGCCAGCACCGTGTAGAAGGGCGTCATGGCCGAGCCGTAGTTGGCAATGGGATACACCGCATTCACGCTGGTCTGCACCATCTCCGGGAAATACTGGCCGTACACCGCCGGGTCGCCGCCCAGAATGTCCACCAGCGTATCCATATATTCGTCCGCGGTCAGGCCCTCCAGCTCGTCTATGGTGCTCTCCAGCGAGGTCAGCAGCTTCTCCGTGGCCGGGCGCAGCAGCGCCATGGTGTCGCCCACGGCGTCAGCGGTCTCCGCCAGCGCGGTCTTCATGGTCTTGGCGTCTCCAGCCAGCGCAGCCATGCCCTCCATGGTGTCCGCCACCTGACCGGCCACGGTGTCCAGCTCCTTTTGCAGTGCCTTGGAGGTCACAGGGATCCTATCCACCATCGTCCGGATGGACTTCACCAGCGCGTCGCAGTCCGCCAGCAGGTCGGCAGAATCCGGACTCTCCGCCAGTGCCCGCAGCTGCTTTGCCGTCTTGCGGCACTCCGCCGCCGTCTGCCGCGCCGCCTCCGCCTGGGTCTTGCCCGCCTCCGTGCCGGAGGCCTCCAGCCCCGCCGCCCACGTTTCCAGCGCGTCGGCGGTCTTGTCCATGGTATCCGCCGCCTCCAGCAGCTTCTGCTGCGTCTCCTCCTGGTCCGGCGCATTCTCAATGGCGCTGTTCAGTCGGTCCAGCGCCCGTTCCACCCGGGCCAGGGCCGTGTTCAGCTGCAGCTGTATCTCCGCCGCCGTCTGCTGCAGCTGTGCGCCGTCCGGCAGGTTCTTGTTGATATTGGCCACGGCCGCCTCCAGTGCCGCCGCGCTGCTCTCCGACACGCCGCTGCCGCCCGCCGCCTCAAAGGCGTCCATCATCCGCCCGCAGGCGTGCAGCAGGTCCTGGGCCTGGTACAGCACGCCCTTCACCGCCGCCTCCGGGTCGTCGGCGGTCAGGTCCGCCGCCAGCAGATTGCTCTGCTCCATGATGCCGCCGATGACCACCTCCAGATAGTTTTCACTGATGGAGCGCTTCAGCGTCTCCACCGCCGTGTCGGTGATCTTGGTGGCCACGGCGTTCTTCTTGGCGTTTTCGTAGTAGGTGATGGCCGGCTTGCCGGTCCAGTCCGTCAGCATCCGGTACATATTCCGGCTGAACTGCTTGTCGATGACCACCGCCGCGTAGTAGTCGCCGGACTCCACGCCGCCCTTGGCCTCCTCCTCGGTGTCCACGATGACCCAGTTGATGGACGTAGCCTCCCGCAGGTCGGCCACCACGTCGTCGCCCTTGTTCTCGTAGGTGCCGTCCGCGTCGGTATAGCCCTCGTCCAGCGACGCCACCGCGATGGATATCCCCCCGGTATTGCCGTAGGGATCCCAGTTGGAGTAGATATTCAGCCAGGCGTACAGGCTGGGCAGCAGGGCGATGGCGACCACCACCACGCAGGCGAAAAAGCACTTGCTCAGCGTCCGTATATCGGTTTTGAATACCGTCCAGATATTACGCATACTGCCTCCTTACGCGCGGCACGCCGCGCTGTATATAAAGCTGTCGTTAACAATAGTGTATCAGTATGTATTATACAGAAAGCCGCC
>DJPP01000055.1:6043-9028 GCA_002438575.1 Oscillospiraceae bacterium UBA6409
CTCTATTCCTTTTCTGTATCCTCCGCCACGATGCGGTAGTAGGTATTCCCCGTCAGCTTGTACACGACGGCGTACAGCACCGCGAACACCGCGAAGCTCACCGCCGTTGTGCCGATCAGCAGGCCCCGGTTGTCCAGGTTGAACAGCATCAGCAGCTTGTGGATGAACGGGAAGGCGAAGCACAGGTGCACGCCCGCCAGCACCAGCGGCAGATAAAATACCGTCAGCAGCTGGCTGTTGATGCTGCGGCGTATGTCCTGCTTGGTCATGCCCACCTTCTGCATGATGCCGAAGCGGCTCTGATCCTCGTAACCCTCGGACAGCTGCTTGTAGTACACGATGGCCACCGCCGCAAAGATAAACACGATGCTCAGCATGATACCCAGGAAAAACAGTCCGCCGTAGGTGCCGTAAAAGTCCGCCCGGTTGCCCGCCTTGGACTCCACGCTGACGCCCACGCCCCAGTCAGAGCTGACGCCGGAGAGATACCCGTTCAGCGCGTCCTCCAGGTTGGGCGTACCGTCCACATCGCCCTGCTGCTCCTCCGGCAGGTCGGTGTCAAAGCCATAGTGCCATACCGGCGCGGGATAGCTGCGGTACTTCTCCATGAAGTAGTCCTGCAGCTCCGGCACGAACTGCTCAAAATCCGGCACCACCACCATCAGGGACGGCGTGATATCCGCCGCCGACGGGCCGCCCAGCATGGGGATCTCCCGCTTCATCACATGGCGGATCATGCCGCCGTCAATGGACAGCGTCTCGCTGCCCAGTTCCGTCCGCAGCGCGGCCACATACACCTGCCCGTCGCCCAGCGTCAGTTCCTGCCCCGTGGCGGCGTTGTAATCCTCCAGCGGCAGGAAATGTATCTGTATGACGCTGGTGCTGTCGGCCACGCTGGCGCCGGCGCTGTCGGTGCGGATGTCCCCGCCGTCCAGCAGTCCGCTGATGCTGATCGTCCGGTACTCCGCCACATTGGACACATTGCCGCCGAAGTTGAAGATAGTGCTCTCCACGCCCTGCCGCACCTGCGCCACCTTCTCGTCGTCCAGCAGATACCTGTCGCCGTATACCGTCACGGACAGATCGCGGGGGTACCGGCTGTTCACCGCGTCCTCCTGCCCGAAGTACAGGCAGGTGGTGGAGGAGATCATCACCAGCACCATGGTGGCCAGAATGCACACCGAGGCCAGTCCCGCGCCGTTGCGCTTCATCCGGTACGTCATGGATGCCACCGACACAAAGTGCTGCGGCTGATAATAATACCGCTTATTTTTCTGCAGGCCCCGGCACAGCGTCACCGACCCACTGATGAACAGCAGATACGTGGCGATGATGACCATAACCACCGCCGTGAAGAACCACAGCAGCGCCGCCAGCGGCTCCTTGATGGACACCGCCAGGGCGTAGGCCCCGCCCAGCAGCACCGCGCCGACGGCCGTCAATACCCACTGGGCCTTTGGCGGCTTTTCGCCCACGCTCTCGCTCCGCAGCAGTGCCACGGCGCTGACGGCGTGCAGCTGCCGCAGACCGTCCAGCAGGATCAGGACATGGATGGCCGCGAACAGCACCGCCGTCTGCCACAGGGAGGATACCGACACCGTCAGGGTATACGTGATGTGCAGCCCCAGCAGCCGCACCATACCCAGCTCCGCCAGCTTGTACAGCGCCACGCCCAGCAGCAGGCCTGCAGCCGTAGTCAGCCCATAGGTGATGGCCGTCTCCCACAGCAGTACCCGGGCGATGTTGCCCTTGCCCATGCCCAGCACATTGTACAGGCCGAACTCCCTCTCCCGCCTGCGGATGAGGAAAGCGTGCGTATAGAACAGGAACAGCACCGCGAACACGGCGATGACCACCGTGCCCAGCCGCAGGATCATGCCGCTGCTGGTCCCGCCGGACATATGCCCCAGCACCTCCGAGCCGGACAGGCCCATCAGAATGTAGAACATCAGCACCATGCCGGCGCAGCTCAGCAGGTACGGCAGGTACAGCCGCCTGTTTTTCACCATGCCCGTCCAGGCGAGGCGGGCGTACAGTCCCGTTTTCATGCCTGCTCACCGCCTGACTGGAGCATGGTCAGCGTGTCGGCGATACGCTGATAGAACCGGGTGTCGTCGTCCTCGCCCCGGTACAGCTGGTGGAACACCTGGCCGTCCTTGATGAACAGCACACGGCCCGCCCGGCTGGCGGCCTTCACGGAGTGTGTCACCATCAGTATGGTCTGTCCCGCCCGGTTGATGGCGGCAAACAGCCGCAGCAGCTCGTCTGTGGAGCCGCTGTCCAGCGCGCCGGTGGGCTCATCCGCCAGCAGCAGCTTCGGCTCGGTGACGATGGCCCGGGCCACCGCCGCCCGCTGCTTCTGCCCGCCGGAGACCTCATAGGGGTACTTCTTCAAAAGCTCCGTCAGTCCCAGCTCCCGGGCAATAGGCAGCAGCCGCGCCCGCATATCCTCATAGGGCATCCCCATCAGCACCAGCGGCAGATAGATGTTGTCCTCCAGCGTGAACGTATCCAGCAGGTTGAACTCCTGGAACACAAAGCCCAGGTTGTCCCGGCGGAAGGCCGCCGCGTCCTTCTCCCGTATCTTGCCCAGCTCGTGGCCGTCCAGCCGCACCGTGCCCGCCGTGGGCTCGTCCAGCGCCGCCAGAATGTTCAGCAGCGTGGTCTTGCCGCTGCCGGACTCACCCATGATGGCCACATACTCGCCCTGCTCCACGGTGAAGCTGACGTTCCGCAGCGCCTCTACACGGCTGCCGCCCAGCCGCGAGGTGTATACCTTCCGCAGCCCGCTGACTTCCAAAATGCTCATAGCATGACCTCCTTTATCTTACAAGGCCATTATAGACCGGGAGCCTCCCCCAATCCATCGCTTTGCCTTACCAAAAACGAACAGGAATGTCACCATTTCCCCCATCCCTCCCGCAGGCGAAAATAGCCTTCCCCTCGAGGGGAAGGTGGCACGGCGCAGCCGTGACGGATGAGGTG
>DJPP01000117.1:0-5550 GCA_002438575.1 Oscillospiraceae bacterium UBA6409
CCGGTTCAAGCGCTGCACGGACACATACTGCAAGCTCTGGCAGGCCGGCGCGACCATCGATCAGCTGGCTGTGGCGGGGTAACGATCGAAAGGAGAAACGACAATGAAAAAGACTGCTGTGATCTATTGGAGTGGCACCGGCAACACCGAGGCCATGGCCAACGCCGTGCTGGAGGGCATGACCGCCGCCGGCGCGGACGCCAAGCTGCTGACGGTGGACCAGGTGAACACCGCCGAACTGAACGGCTATGCCGCCATCGCCTTCGGCTGCCCGGCCATGGGCAGCGAGGTGCTGGAGGAGATGGAGTTCCAGCCCATGTTCGACGCCTGCAAGAACTGCCTGGGCGGCAAGGCCGTGGCCCTGTTCGGCTCCTACGGCTGGGGTGACGGCGAGTGGATGCGCTCCTGGGAAAAGGACTGCGCCGATGCCGGCGTGAACCTGGTCTGCGACAGCGTGATCTGCTGCGAGGCCCCGGATGACGCCGCCCTGGACGCCCTGCGCGCCATGGGCAAGACCCTGGCATCGTGAACGCTTTGCACCTCCTGCGCCGCCGTCTGCGGCGCCGGGGACAGACCCTGCTGCCGCTGCTGGTCCTTCTCTCCGCCGCAGCGGTGGTATACAGATGAAAAAAGCACCCCGTTTGGGGTGCTTTTTTTACAGCCATTTCTTGTGCCTGAAGAACCACAGCAGTCCGGCCACCAGCAGTATGCTGGCGGCGATGATCACGGGATAGCCCCACTCCGACTGCAGCTCCGGCATATTTACGAAGTTCATGCCGAACCAGCCGGTGATCAGCGTCAGCGGCAGGAACAGCACCGTCACAATGGTGAATACCCGCATCAGGTCATTCTGCTGGATGGCCAGCTGGCTCTGATAGGCCTCCCGCAGCTGGGCCACCAGCTCCTGCAGCGCGCATACCTTTTGCAGATACCGGCCCGTCCGCCGTCCCAGCACCTCCAGCCGCGCCAGAATGTCTGCCTCGATCAGCCCGTTATCGTTGTCGCACATCTCATCGAAGATGGCGTCCAGCTGCTCATAGTACCGCTTCAGGTGCAGCAGCTCCCGCCGCCACGCGGCGATGCGCCGGGGCGCGTCGTCCTTGGCCTTGCCCTCCAGTATGACGCTCTCGCCGCCGTTGATCTGTGCCTCCAGCTTTTCCAGATACGCCATGTCGCCCTTGAACAGCCCCGCAAAGAACCGGTACAGCAGCTGCTGGTCGTTCAGCGGCCCGTCTGCGGTCAGCGTATCCACCGCGCTCTGCACATACTGCTGTGCCGCCTCGTTCCGGCAGAAGAAAAACAGGTCCTCCCGGTCGATGTACACCAGTACCTTGCCGCTTTTTCCCGCCTTCCGCACATCGTACCAGTCAAAGGCCAGCAGATCGAAATCGGCGAAGGCCTCAAAGCTCTCCGTCTGCAGCTCTCCCACATATTGAAATACGGCGGCATCCATCCGCTCCGCCACCTGCGCCATATCCTTCCACAGCAGTACGCTCCGCATATCGCCACCGTCCTTTCTTCCGCAGTATACCCCACCGCGGCTCCTTCGTCAAGTTGACTTTCTTGCGGCGTACTGGTACAATGGACCCAGCGCAGCACCATTCTGAAACAAAGGAAGTGGTTTTATGCAGTTGACACCCCAGCAGCAGGCCCTGCTGGACGGCGCTCAGGGCGAGACGATGGCCAAGGTGGTCAAGACCCTGGTCATGTACGGCGATACCTTCGGCGCGCAGCGCATGGTCCCCGTCACCGGTGAATATGGCCACACCGTCATCTCCTTCGGTCTGGCGGTGATGAAGCCGGTCTACGACCTGTACGACCGTCTCATCGACGCCGGCCTTACCAGCGGCCAGAAATTCACCGCCGACCCCCTGCCCCTGGACAAGCACGTTCCCACCGGCTTTCTGGAGGACATCGTTTTCCGCAAGATCATGTACACCCAGCAGGACCGGTATGAGCAGCAGCTGAAAAAGCTGGGCATCACCGCCGATAACGCCTATACCTGCACCTGCTATCTGCCGCAGGTGGGCAACACCCCCAGGCAGGGCGATATCCTCAGCTGGGCGGAATCCTCCGCCGTGGTCTATGCCAACTCCGTTCTGGGCGCCCGCTGCAACCGCAACAGCGGTATGCTGGAGCTCATGGGCAGCATCGCCGGCTTCGTGCCGGAGTTCGGCCTGCTCACCGACGAGGGCCGCAAGGCCCACTGGCTGGTGGAGGTCAAATGCACCCGCCGGCCAGAGGCCCAGCTTCTCGGCTCCGCCATCGGCATGAAGGTCATGGAGGACGTGCCCTACATCCGCGGGCTGGACGCCTGGCTGGGCACGGAGCTGAACGACGAGAACCGCGCCTACCTCAAGGACTTCGGCGCGGCCACCGCCTCCAACGGCGCCGTGGGCCTGTACCATGTGGAGCACCTCACCCCCGAGGCCAAAGAGCAGGGCGAGGCCCTGCTGCACGAGGGCTATCGGACCTACGTCATCGACGACGCCGAGCTGGAGCGCGTGAAGCGCAGCTATCCCGTTATCTGGAAGGACCCCGCCGCCGCGCCCCAGCTGTGCTTCGTGGGCTGTCCCCACCTGACGCTGGAGCAGCTGAAGGACTGGACGGCGAAGCTCACCGACGCCCTGCGGGCACAGAACCGCCTGCAGGTGGCCGTCCCCACCGTGTTCACCGCCGCCCCGGCGGTGCTGGACGCCTTCAAGGACACCGTAGAGGGCCTGAAGCTCCAGAGCATGGGCGTCGTCCTCAGCTATATCTGCCCACTGATGTACATGAACAACCCCCTCTGCAAGAAGAAGGCGGTCATCACCAATTCCAACAAGCTCCGCACCTACACCAGCGCCCGGTACTATACCGACGCGGAGATACTGGACATCCTCGCCGGAAAGGAGGGACGCTGATATGAAGCAGTTCAAGGGCCGCGTGGTGGTCCCCGGCACCTGCACCGCCGAAGCGCTGGTCAGCCATGGCGGCTTCAACACCCTGGCCAGCTACCAGATGGCCATGATGTTCGGCGACAAGCAGGTCAAGTGCGGCGACCAGAATAACCCCGACCTCTACAAAAGACCCATGATCGGCAAGGCCCTCTGCCTGCCCCAGACCATCGGCTCCACCACCGGCGGCATGGTGCTCTTCACCGTCTGTTCCCACGGCAAGCAGCCCGCCTGTATGCTCTTCTCCCTGCCCATCGACTCCCTGGCCGCCTCCGGCGCCATTCTGGGCGATGTCTGGACCGACAGCAAAATGCCCGTGGTGGACTCTCTGGGCGACGAGTTCCTGCAATATGTGCAGACCGGCATGACCGTCACCGTGGGCGACGACGGCCTTGTCACCGTGGAGGACTGACATGGACGATATCTACACCAAAAAGCCCGAGGAGTGCGCCTACTCCTTCACCCAGCACAGGGCCTGCGAGTTCTTCCCCTGCCACAAGACCAGCCACCCGGAGGACTTCAACTGCCTGTTCTGCTACTGCCCGCTGTACACCCTGGGCAGCAAGTGCGGCGGCAACTTCAAGTACCTGGACAACGGCGTCAAGGACTGCTCCGACTGCCTGCTGCCCCACGGCCGCGGCAGCTACAGCTACATCATGTCCAAGTACCCGGAGCTCATGGAGCTGGCCAAGAAAAACCGATAAAAAAAGAGACGGCTCACGCCGTCTCTTTTTTATCACTGCAGCAGCAGCGTGTGGTCTGAATGGCCGTCCTTGCAGAAGTAGTATACCTGATAGCCCAATGGCGCGCCCTTTTCCGTGGACCCCATATCAACGCGGTCACGATGCAGTATCGCACTCATGCTTCCGGCTTGCAGCTGCACGGTGGTGCCGTTCAGAAAAGTGATCTCACTTTTGGAAGCGTGGATGTTATCGCCGATATCCCGAAATTCCCCCGTGGTCAGGTAGTCTATCTGCAATTCCGCGTAATACGCCCGCACGTTGGCCATGTCAGCGGCCACCTTGGCCTTGTGCAGGCTGCCGCTGAACACCGGGATGGCAATAGCCGCCAGCACGGCGACGATCGCCACCACGATCAGCATCTCCATCAATGTAAACCCGCGGTTCCGTTTCATGGGTCCTCCTCCGTAAAAGTGCGCTTACAATTTTTTCCATAGTATACAGCAAGCCGGCGGGCTTTGCAAGAAGGCAAATGCATGAATTTGCGGTGCCGGCGCACTCATTTTCCCGTCACGACCTCCGCAAACCCCTCTCCGAACACCCGCACGGCCTTCAGCGCCTCGTCCAGCGAATTCCCCGCCGCGCCGATCTCCACCAGCAGGCTCCCCGGCGTAAAATACTCGTTGTAGTCCGAATTCCGCAGCGTCAGCGGCCGCATCAGCGTGGGATGCCCCTCCGTCAGGTGCTGCTGCACCGCCACGGCGAATTTCAGGTTCTCCTGCCATCCCTCCCAGCTGCTGCCCATCACCAGGCTCACCTGCGCGCAGTCCGGATCCTCCCGCGTCACCACCTTGTACTGGTGTCCGGCCTTGTCCTCCAGCGCGTCCCGGTGCACATCCAGAATGAACCCGATGCTCGGGTACTTCTCCATATACGCCTCGATGGCGTCCTCCGCCCGGTAGTATGCCCCGTTGTACTCCGGATCGTCATACAGCGCCCGGTCGTGCAGCACCGATATCCCGTAGCCCGACAGCACCCTCGCCAGCTCGTCGCCCACCCGGATCACGCTCACGCTGGCATCCGCCGTCCGAAAGCTCCCCGTGTCCTCGTATTCCTCCCCCGGCGGCATGGTGTACGCCTCGCTGCCGTGGGTGTGGATGATCAGCACCTGCGGCGCGTCCTCGCCCAGCGCCGCCGCGAACGTCCCGTCAAACACGATGCCCTCCACCGTCTGCCGCGAGCTGTTCTTAATGAACACGTCCCCCACCCGGGTGTACCCGTTCTCGTCCGCCGCCACCACCGACAGCGGCTTCGACTCCCCCTGCCCGCCGGTGTTCTCCGTCTGCCCCGTCGTCTCCTCCTCCGGTGTCTCCGCCGGGGCGGGGGAGGGCGTCTCCTCCGTCTCTGCCGTCGTCTCTGCCTCCTGCGCCACCTGCGCCTCCGCCGCCAGCAGCATCGGCGACTGCCGCAGCACCGCCAGCACCGGCAGCGGCAGCGAGTCCGCCGCCCACAGGTCCCCCAGCTCCCACTGCACCAGCCGCTGCGCCGCCGAGCTGTCCCGCACCGCCTGCGCCGCCGCCCGCAGGTCCTCGCTCCCCGCGCACACCGCCGCCAGCCACAGCACGAACGCCCCGCACACCGCCGCCGCGCCCCGCCGCCATTTCACAAGCCCCACCGCCTTTCAGACAAGCCTATGTCCGGACAAGCCGAAAAATACCCCATAACTCCCGCTAATACCTCCCACGCGGATTTGTTATGCCAACATCTGGATATTCCCGTTGCCTTTCGCGACACTTTCTGGTAAGATAGTCGTACAACAAGGCCTGTGGGCGGCTGGATATTTCTTCATGAGAAATATGGCGGCACACAGGCCCGGGAGAGAAATATGTGAGCCATAGAAGGAGGAACCGCCATGAAGAGACGACTGCTCCCCA
>DJPP01000117.1:5592-6691 GCA_002438575.1 Oscillospiraceae bacterium UBA6409
CCCTGGTATTGGTATGCGCGCTGTCCATATGGACAGCTTTTGTTACATCGGGGGATGTAACAAATCCTTTGGTGTCCACCGCCGCCGCGGCGGAGCTGACCTTGCAGGCGATGATAGAACGGGCAAATGCTGGCGATACGATTACATTAAAGTACAATACAGATATTGCTGCCACGCTGGAAATTAAAAAAAACCTGACCCTCGACCTGAATGGCCATGTGCTCAAGATGACCGGCGAAGGCAGTGTACTCAGGGTGAAGAAGGATGGTGAGAGCCCTGTGACCCTGACCATTACGGACAGCCGATCCGGTGCATCGCATGAGGACACGACCCTGCCCGTCGGCGGTGTCATTACCGGCGGAAAGGGAACGGAAGCGGGGGCAATTCACTATGTTGGGGGAGCCGTATTCCTGGAGAACGATACAAAGCTGAAGCTGGAGGGCGGCACGATCACCGGAAACAGCAGCAGCGGCAGTGTCTTTATTTCTGATGAAACAGTAGTCTTCGAGATGTCCGGCGGCACGATCACCGGAGAAGCTGTCGGCGTATATAATAATGGTGGGACCTTCACAATGACCGGCGGCCGCATCACAGGGTGCAGTGACCGGGGCGTATATATGTACAATGGGAATATGACTGTGTCCGGCACGGCGTATATCGGAGGAAATGACACAAATCAATACACAGAGACAGCGGATATTTACGTACAGGAGTCGGTTCGAAAAGTGACAGGCCTGTCCGTCACCGGCGGTATCATCGAAGGGAAGGTGTATATTTTCTTCGAGACTTCGAATATGAAACCGAATGATGAAAGCAAGGACGATAACTATAACGTGGAAGCCATGAAGAAAGTGGCTAATTCTGCCATGACGGCAGCGGATGTATTTGACGGACATATCCAGGTGAAGATGAAGGATGATGATGGCACCAGTGTGGACTACAACACCGTCAATTTCATTGACGAGGTCGCCAAGACAAGGACCCTAAAGCTTGTTTTGCAGCGTAATGCAGTTGAGGAGCCGAATGATCCCACCAAGTCGGGGTATACATTTATTGGTTGGGAGGATGCAGACGGCGCGTATGATTTCAGCAAGCCGGT
>DJPP01000138.1:0-5376 GCA_002438575.1 Oscillospiraceae bacterium UBA6409
AACAGCAGGAAGGGAGGCGGCGGTATGTACGGAATCGGCCAGAGGGTGGTACACCCCATGCACGGGGCGGGCGTTATCGAGAGTGTGACGGAGGAGCTGCTGTACGGCGCGGCGCGGACGTACTATGTGTTTCGCCAGGCCGTTGGCGGACTGGTGCTGAAGCTGCCTGCCGACAACTGCGAGGCCATCGGCGTGCGGCCGCTGTATGACCGGGAGAGAATGGACGCGGTGCTCTCGGCCATCCCGTCGCTGACGGTGGAGGAGGAGCGCAACTGGAACCGCCGCTACCGGGAGAATATGGCGCGGCTGAAAAGCGGCGACCTGACGGAGGTGGCACGGGTGGTCAAGGCCCTGATGCGGCGGGAGGCGGCACGGGGACTGTCCACCGGAGAGAGAAAAATGCTGCACAGCGCCAGGGAGATACTGCTGTCGGAGCTGGCGATGGTGCGGGAGATCGGATACCAAGAGGCGGAGCGCCTGCTGAACGGCGCGGTGATGACGGGAGCGTGTGAGTGACGATGGGAAAGCTCTTTGATAAGCTGTTGAACCGGAAAAAGGAACGGCATCCCCGCTGTGCGGCGCTGGTGCCCGCCGCGGGGCGGTCTGAGCGCATGGGCGGCACGGACAAGCTGACGGCGCCGCTGTGCGGTGTGCCGGTGCTGCTGCGGACGCTGCGGGCGCTGGACGAGGCGGCGCTGATCGACGAGATCGTAGTGGCGGTAAGCCCGGAGCGACTGGAGGAGATCGCGGCCCTGTGCGCCGGGGCGAACGTTAAAACGCCGCTGCGCGTGGTGGAGGGCGGCGAGAGCCGCGCCCAGTCGGTGCTGCTGGCGGCGCTGGCAGCCGGCGACAGCTGTGAGCTGCTGGCGGTGCACGACGGCGCGCGGCCGCTGATCCTGCCGGAGCAGGTGGACGACATGGTGCGCCTGGGACAGCGGACCTATGCCGCCGCGCCGGCGCTGCCGGTGACGGACACGGTGAAGGTGGCGGATACGGCGGGGGTGGTGCAGTCCACGCCGGACCGGAAAACGCTGTACGCTGTGCAGACGCCGCAGGTGTTCCAGGCGAACATCCTGAAGGCCGCCCTGCAGTCGGCCATTCAGGCCGGAGCGGACATCACGGACGACTGCTCCGCCGTGGAACGGCTGGGCAAGGAGGTATGGCTGGCCCCGGGCTGGCGGGAGAACATCAAGATCACCACGCGGGAGGACCTGACCATGGCGGAGGCCTTCCTGCGGGAGAGGGAGAACAGAGCATGACGGATCTGCGCGTTGGATACGGCTATGACGTACACCGGCTGGTATCGGACCGCGCCCTGGTGCTGGGCGGGGTGACGGTGCCCTTTGAGAAGGGACTGCTGGGGCACTCCGACGCGGACGTGCTGACTCATGCGGTGATGGATGCCCTGCTGGGCGCTGCGGCACTGGGGGACATCGGCAAGCTGTTTCCGGACAGTGATGCGCGCTATGCCGGGGCGGACAGCACGATGCTGCTGCGGCAGGTGACGGCGCTGCTGGCAGAGGCGGGCTGGACCATTGTGAATGTGGACGCTACGGTGGCGGCCCAGGCGCCGAGGCTGGCGCCCTTTATCCCGGAGATGCGGGAGAGACTGGCGGCGGCCATGGGGCTGGACGCGGGACGCGTCTCTGTGAAGGCGACGACGGAGGAGGGGCTGGGCTTTACCGGCAGCGGCGAGGGCATGGCGGCCCACGCGGTGGCGCTTGTTGAAAAAGTGCGCTGAGAGATCAGACATTTTTCACACAATGTTAACGGTTCCGGGGTTGTGCCAAAAGAGAACATATGGTACAATAAACCTGTTAAGATGCGGAGGCGTGTCTGCCCGACATGGACAGACACGCCGTTTTTGGTAAGACAGGGAAGAACAGAAAGGAAGGTAGACTTGAGCCGCAGGACGATACAGGACGAGCAGGCGAGACTGCGTAAAAAACGACAGAAGGCGGAAAATGTATTTGCCGTATTCAAAAAACCGCTGCACGAGTCGCTGACATCGGTATTGCCGGTGATGCTGATCGTGCTGGTGCTGTGCTTCACCATCGCGCCGGTGCCCAACAACGCCATGGTGGCGTTCCTGCTGGGCGGCGTGATGCTGATCGCCGGCATGGGCCTGTTCACGCTGGGGTCGGAGATGTCCATGATCCCGCTGGGACAGGCGGTAGGCTCCGAGATCACCCGGCGGAAGAAGGTGTGGATCATTGCGGTGGTGGGCTTCCTCATCGGCATGATCGTTACCGTGGCGGAGCCGGATCTGCAGGTGCTGGCCAACCAGGTGCCGGCCATCGAGAACAACGTGATCATCTGGTCCGTGGCGGTGGGCGTGGGTGTGTTCCTGGTCATTGCCCTGCTGCGTATCGTGCTGGGTATCCAGCTGCGGTGGCTGCTGATCGGGTTTTACGCCATCGTATTCGGCCTGGCGATGTTCGTGTCGCCGGATTTCTGGGCGGTGGCTTTTGACTCCGGCGGCGTGACCACCGGACCTATGACGGTGCCGTTCATCATGGCACTGGGCGTGGGCGTGTGTGCCGTGCGAAGCGACAAGCAGGCCGGGGGCGACAGCTTCGGCCTGGTGGCGCTGTGCTCCATTGGGCCGATCATCACGGTGCTGATCCTGGGATTGCTGTACAAGCCGGACGGCAGCGCCTACACCGCGGCGGTCATGCCGGACGCCAAGGACACGGTGGAGATGTTCGACCTGTATATCAGCGAGATACCCCACTACATGAAGGAGACGGCGTCGGCGCTGCTGCCTATCGGCGCGTTCCTGATCCTGTTCCAGCTGGTGACCCGCAGGCTCAAGCGCAAGGAGATACTGCACATGGTCATCGGCCTGGTGTATGTGTACATAGGACTGACCATCTTCCTGATGGGCGTGAACGTGGGCTTTATGCCCGTGGGCAGCTTTTTGGGCGGCAGCATCGCCGGCCATACGTATAACTGGATACTTATCCCTATCGCCATGGTCATCGGCTATTTCATCGTGCAGGCGGAGCCGGCTGTCCATGTGCTGAACAAGCAGGTGGAGGAGATCACCGCCGGTTCCATCCCCGCGCACGCCATGAACCTGGCGCTGTCCGTGGGCGTGGCCATTTCGCTGGGGCTGGCTATGATCCGGGTGCTGACGGGTATCTCCATCATGTGGTTCCTGGTGCCGGGCTATGTGCTGAGTCTGGCGCTGAGCTTCGTGGTGCCGCAGATCTTTACGTCGGTGGCCTTCGACTCCGGCGGCGTGGCCTCCGGACCCATGACGGCCACGTTCCTGCTGCCCTTTGCCCTGGGCGCGTGCGACGCCGTGGGCGGCAATCTGGTGACGGACGCCTTTGGCGTGGTGGCGATGGTGGCCATGACGCCGCTGGTGACCATACAGCTGCTGGGCCTGAGCTACCAGCGGAAGCTGCGCCGCGTACCTGCTCCTGCCGCGCCTGTGGCGGTGGAGGAGCTGATCGAGCTGTGCTGAGGAGGTGGAGATATGTCTGAAACAACCAAGAACCGCCTGTATCTGATGATCACCATTACCAACCGGGTCATGGGCGCCACGCATTTTCTGGATTTCTACCGGGCCTTCGGCGCGCCGGTGGTGTTCACCGCCCTGGGACGGGGCACCGCCAGCAACGATGTGCTGAGTTACCTGGGGCTGGAGGCAACGGAGAAGTCCGTGATGTTCTCCGTGGTGACGCCCGCCGTCAAGGAGGTGCTGATGCGGGAGCTGGTGGACACCATGCGGATCGACCGGCCCGGAAGCGGCATCGCCGTGTGCCTGCACCTGAGCAGTGTGGGCGGAAGGACGGCGCTGAACTATCTGATCTCCGGCAAGAGCGACGCGCAGCCGGATATGACTGTGAAGGAGGAAGAACAGATGAACGAGAACGCGTATCAGCTGATCGTGGCGATCACCAATACCGGGTACACCGACGCGGTGATGGAGGCGGCCTCCGCCGCCGGCGCGCGGGGCGGTACGGTCATTCACGCCCGGGCTACCGACGCGGAGAATACCAACAAGTTCTTCGGCATGGCGATCTCGGAGGAGAGGGAGATGATCTTCCTGGTGACCTCCGCCGACAAGCGGGCGGCTATCATGCAGTCCATCATGGAGAAGGCCGGCGCCCACACCGAGGCGCAGACGGTGACGTTCTCCGTGCCGCTGGACGACGCGGCGGGGCTGTACAGCGCCAACAGCAACTGAAAACAAAAAGAGCCTCCCCCGGCATTTGCCGGGGGAGGCTTTGGCGTGAAAGGAGCCGCCGGAGGGCGGCTGTTCGGCGGTCATTGGGGCGGCGCAAGATGCCGCTTCAGGGCTTGGAAGGTGGCATCGCTGATGACGTGCTCCATGCGGCAGGCGTCCTCGGCGGCGGTGGCCTCGTCCACGCCCAGGCGGCGCAGAAAGTCCGTGAGGACCGTGTGGCGCTCGTAGATCTTTTCGGCTACCTCGCGCCCGGCGGCGGTGAGGGTGATGTAGCCGCCGTCGTCCACGTCGATATACTGCCCAGACTTCAGCAGGCCCACGGCGCGGCTGACGCTGGGTTTGGAGTAGCCCATATAGTCCACGATGTCGATGGAACGGACGGCCTTCCCCTGGCGGATCAGGACCAGTATGCTCTCCAGGTACATCTCGCCGGATTCCTGTAATACCACGGAGGCACCTCCTTTACTGCTTAGAGTGCTCTAACTGAAGTATAACACACACCTGATATAAAAGCAAGTGGAAGTTAAATATATCTAACTATCGGCATAAAACGAGTCGCTTCTTGACAGGCCGGTTAGCCTGTGCTAACATCATACCGCACGACATAGATAGACAACTGAGGTAATGCGCTATGACACTGAATGAACTGAAGATCGGCGATAGCGCCGCCATCACCGCCGTGGGCGGGGAGGGTGCGCTGCGCTGCCGCCTGCTGGATATGGGGCTGACGCCCCGGACCGTGGTGACGCTGCGGAAGGTGGCCCCTATGGGGGATCCCATCGAGATACACGTGCGGGGCTATGAGCTGACGCTGCGGGTGGAGGATGCCCGACAGATCACTGTGGAAAAGAGGGATCGCGTATGATCTTTGCATTGGCGGGCAACCAGAACTGCGGTAAGACTACGCTGTTCAACGCGCTGACCGGCTCCAACCAGCACGTGGGGAATTTCCCCGGCGTGACGGTGGACCAGAAATCCGGAGAGGTACGGGAGCATAGGGATTGCACCGTGGTGGACCTGCCGGGCATCTACTCCCTGCGGACCTATACCCAGGAGGAGATCGTCACGCGGGATTACATACTGAACCAGAAGCCGGACGGCATCATCAACATCGTGGACGCCACCAACATCGAGCGCAACCTGTACCTGACGCTGCAGCTGCTGGAGCTGCGGGTGCC
>DJPP01000138.1:5412-8603 GCA_002438575.1 Oscillospiraceae bacterium UBA6409
GTGCTGGCGCTGAACATGATGGACGAGGTGCGCGCCAACGGCGGCACCATCGATGTGCAGAAGCTGTCCGACGACCTGGGCATTCCCGTGGTGCCCATTACCGCGGCCAAGGGCGAGGGTGTGTCCGAACTGATGGACCGGGCGGTGGAGACGGCGAAGGACCGGGTGCTGCCCAAGGTCTATGACTTCTGCGCGGCGAATTCGCCGGTGCACCGGTGCGTCCACGCGGTGGTGCACCTGATCGAGGACCACGCCGAGAGGCTGGGGCTGCCACCCCGGTTCTGCGCCACAAAGCTCATCGAGGGCGACAGGGATATGGCGGATCGGCTGGTGCTGGACCAGAACGAGAGGGAGCTGCTGGAGCACTGCATCGTGCAGATGGAGACGGAAAACGGATTGGACCGCAACGCCTCGCTGGCGGATATGCGGTATACGTTCATCGAGCAGGTCACCGCCGAC
The DNA here is from genome assembly GCA_002438575.1 of Oscillospiraceae bacterium UBA6409. Lineage (GTDB taxonomy): Bacteria > Bacillota > Clostridia > Oscillospirales > Oscillospiraceae > Vescimonas. The sequence goes on from DJPP01000138.1 coordinate 5,872, forward strand.
GCGGTGGTCAAGTGCCATGAGAGCCGGGAGCACAGGCGCAGCGTGGCCTGGGACAGGGTGCTGACGGGGAAGTACACGGCGCTGCCGGTATTCTTCGGTGTGATGTTTCTGATCTTCTGGCTGACGTTCGAGGTCATCGGCCAGGGGCTAAGCGACCTGCTGGCGCTGGGCATCGACTATGTGACCGCCGGTGTGGACGGGGCGCTGACCGCCTACGGGATCAACCCGGTGGTGCACAGCCTTATTATTGACGGTATCTTCGCCGGTGTGGGCAGCGTGCTGTCGTTCCTGCCCATTATCGTGACGCTGTTTTTCTTCCTGTCCATTCTGGAGGACACCGGCTATATGGCCCGGGTGGCCTTTGTTATGGACAAGCTGCTGCGGAAGATCGGGCTGTCCGGGCGGAGCATCGTACCGCTGCTGATCGGCTTCGGCTGCTCGGTGCCGGCTATCATGGCTACCCGCACGGTATCCTCGGACCGGGATCGGAAGATGACCATTCTGCTGACGCCCTATATGAGCTGCTCGGCCAAGATCCCCATCTATGGCTTTTTTACCGCCGCGTTCTTCACCGACCACAAGGCGCTGGTGATGATCTCCCTGTATGTGCTGGGTATTGTGGTGGGTATCCTGGCGGCGCTGGTGATGAAGGAGACCGCCTTCAGGGGCAAACCCGTGCCCTTTGTCATGGAGTTGCCCAACTACCGTCTTCCCTCTGCCAGAAGCGTGGGGCTGCTGCTGTGGGAAAAGGCCAAGGACTTTTTGCAGCGGGCCTTTACCGTGATCTTTCTGGCCACGGTGGTCATCTGGTTCCTACAGAGCTTCGACACGCGGCTCAATGTGGTCGCGGACAGCGCGGACAGCCTGCTGGCGCTGATCGGCCAGTGGCTGGCGGTGCTGTTCAGGCCGCTGGGCTTTGGCGACTGGCGCTGTGCCACGGCGCTGATCTCCGGCTTTATCGCCAAGGAGTCGGTGGTCAGTACGCTGCAGGTGCTGCTGGGGAACGCGGCCATCACGTCGCTGTTCACCACGCGCAGTGCCATTAGCTTTCTGGTGTTCACGCTGCTGTATACGCCCTGCATAGCGGCGGTGGCCACCATACGGCGTGAACTGGGGTCCCGCATCAAAACAGTGGGCATCGTACTGCTGCAATGCGCGGTGGCGTGGCTGGCGGCGTACATCGCTTACGCTGTGGGAGGGCTGCTGCTGTGAGCTGGATGGACTGGGTGCTGCTGGCACTGGTGGCGCTGTGCGGTGTGCTGGCCCTGCGTAGTGCGCGGCGGGCGCGGAAAAACGGCGGATGCGCCGGCTGTTCTGGCTGCGGCGGGAGCTGCGGCGGCTGTACCGGGAAAAAGGAATAAAAAACAAGGCCCGCGGGGGCCTTGTTTTTTTACAGCAGGAGACCGTATTTGGCGCACAGGGGCAGGAGCGTGTCCTCCGGTAGGGCGCCGTCGTACAGAGCGCGGCCCTGGTAGGTACGAAGGGTGGCCTCCAGCAGCTGGGCATCATCGCAGACGAAGCACACCGGCTTGGTGAGCATATACTGGTAGTCTGCCAGGGTCTGTATATCGTCCCAGGAGGCGATACGCAGGGCCAGGACCGTCTCGCCGCTGTCCAGTGCGGCGGTAAGCGTATCCTCCGCGTCGCCGGTCAGGTCGACGACGGTGTGCCAGGCGATATCGGCGGGCAGGGGGAAGGGCAGCTTTTCCGTGGCGGCGGGCAGCTCGTTCGTGTGCTGCGGGGCCGGCGGCGTGATGACCGCGCCGTCCAGTGCCCGGGCCAGGGCGGCGATATGCGCGGCGGTGGTGCCGCAGCAGCCGCCGAACACGGCCACGCCGGCGGCCAGAAATTCCGGCACCAGGGCGGTGAATTCCTCGCCGGTGCAGCGGTAGACCGTCTCGCCATTCTCAATGATGGGCATTCCGGCATTGGGCTTGGCGATCAGGGGGACCCGGGCGTATTCCCGCAGACGCTTCAGCTGGAGAAGCATCTGCTCCGGGCCGGCGGAGCAGTTCAGGCCAAAGGCGTCGATGCCCATGCCCTGCAGGACCACCAGTGCCGCGGTGATGTCGGTACCGGAGACGCTGCGGCCGTTTTCGTCGCAGGTGAAGGTGACGAAGATGGGCTTGTCGCTGACGCTGCGGACGGCCAGCACCGCCGCACGGGCGTCGGAGAGGGTCATCATGGTCTCGATGACGAACAGATCCACGCCGGCTCGCTCCAGGCCGGCGGCCTGCTCGGTGTAGATGTCTACCAACTCCTCGAAGGACACGTCGCCCAGCGGGGCCAGAAACGCGCCGGTGGGGGACATATCGCCCGCCCGCAGGGCCTTGCCCTGCACCGCCTGGGCGGACAGCTCCGCCAGACGGCGGTTGTAGTCGGCGGTGCAGTTGAACAGGCCGGACTCCTCCAGCTTACGGCGGTTGGCACCGAAGGTGGGGGTGTAGACCACCTGGCTGCCGGCGGCCACATAGCCGCGCTGGATGTCGATGATGGCGTCCGGGTGGTCCAGCGTCCACTGCTCGGCGCAGACATCGCCGGTATAGCCGCGCTTTTGCAGCTCGGTGCCGGTGGCACCGTCCAGGATCAGGGGAAAACGAAGCTCCATAGGTATTACCTCCATTGCATGGGCCTTAGGGAAATGTTTTCGGCAAAGGCGTCGGCGAAGTCCGGGCGCCCGGAGAGCTCGAGATAGGTGAGACGGTTGACGATACCGTCTGCAGCGGACATAT
>DJPP01000100.1:0-4315 GCA_002438575.1 Oscillospiraceae bacterium UBA6409
GACACCAAGAAGTCCTTTGGTATCACCAAGAGCCACCTGCGCTTCGGCAAAAAGCCCATCAGTTCCACCTATTATGTCAGTAATGCGGACTTTATCGCCTGCCATAACCAGACGTACCTGACCAAGTACGACATCATCCACGAGCTGAAACCCCACGGCAGCTTCCTGCTGAACTGCGAGTGGAGTGAGAACGAGCTGGAGCAGCACGTCCCCGGCGAGATCCTGAAGTACATCGCCGATAATGACATCAAGTTCTACATCATCGACGCCAACAAGGAGTCTCAGGCGCTGGGGCTGGGCAATCGATCCAACATGGTGCTGCAGGCCGCCTTCTTCAAGCTGGCCAAGGTCATCCCCGTGGAGGATGCCGTGGAGCACATGAAGGCCGCCGTAAAGAAGACCTACGGTCTCAAGGGCGAGAAGGTCGTCAACATGAACATCGCCGCCGTGGACGCCGGCATCAACGCCCTGGTGGAGGTCAAGGTGAAGCCCGAGTGGACGAACCTGACCGGCAAGGCCCTGAAGCCCGCCGACGACAGGCTGCCCTACGTCATCAAGAATATCCTCGTTCCCATCAACGCACAGAAGGGCGACGAGCTGCCCGTCTCCGCCTTTAAGGGCATGGAGGACGGCACCATGCCGCTGGGCACCTCCAGGTATGAGAAGCGCGGTATCGCCACCCATCTGCCGGTGTGGGACGCTGCCGAGTGTCTCCAGTGCAATATGTGCTCCTTTGTCTGCCCCCATGCCGTCATCCGTCCGTTCCTGCTGGACGAGGATGAGGTCAAGGCCGCGCCGGTGGACATGACGCTGGTGGACGCCAAGGGTCCCGGTCTGGCCGGCCTGAAATACACCATGGGCGTATCCACGCTGGACTGCACCTCCTGCGGCAGCTGCGTAGCCTCCTGCCCCAAGTCCGGCAAGGCCCTGAAGATGGTCCCCACCCACGAGGTGTCTCTGGACCAGACCGACTGGAACTTCCTGACCACCGTGAAGGAAAAGACCTCCCGCGTGGATAAATTCACCCTGAAGGGTAGCCAGTTCAAGCAGCCCCTGGTGGAGTTCAACGGCGCCTGCGCCGGCTGCGGCGAGACGCCCTACATCAAGCTGCTGACGCAGATGTTCGGCGACAAGATGTATCTGGCCAACGCCACCGGCTGCACCCAGGCCTGGGGCGCGGCTATGCCCTGCGTGCCGTACTGCAAGAACGCCGAGGGCAAGGGCGTTGCCTGGTCCAACTCCCTGTTTGAGAACAACGCCGAGTTCTCCTACGGTATGTGCCTGGCAGTCAAGCAGCTGCGTGACTGCGTTACCGGTTACGTCAAGGAGCTGGATGCCCTGACGAAGGACGAGGCCGTCAAGGCCGCTATCGCCAAGTATCTGGAGACTTACGATGACCTGGATGCCTCCACCCCCGCTACCGCCGAGCTGGTGAAGCTGCTGGAGAGCACCAAATTCTCCGCCGAGGAGCAGAAGCTGGTGGACGAGATCCTCAAGCGCAAAAAGGATCTGTCCAAGAAGACCATGTGGATGTACGGCGGCGACGGCTGGGCCTACGATATCGGCTACGGCGGTCTGGATCACGTGTTTGCCATGGGCGAGGACGTGAATGTCCTGCTGGTGGACACCGAGGTCTACTCCAACACCGGCGGCCAGTCCTCCAAGGCCACGCCTGTGGGCGCGGTGGCGCAGTTCCAGGCCAGCGGCAAGAAGACCAAGAAGAAGGACCTTGGTATGCTGATGATGACCTACGACAACGTCTATGTGGCCCAGTGCTCCATGGGCGCCAACCCCAACCAGCTCATCAAGGCCATCAAGGAGGCCGAGGCTCACAAGGGTCCGTCCATCGTCATCTGCTATGCGCCCTGCATCAACCACGGTATCAAGAAGGGCATGAATAACGTCCAGCAGGAGATGAAGGACGCCGTCAATTCCGGCTACTGGAATCTGTACCGCTACAGTCCCGAGACCAAGACCTTTACCCTGGACAGCAAGGAGCCCACCATGCCCCTGTATGACTTCATGAAGGGCGAGGTGCGCTATGCCTCTCTGGAGCTGAGCTTCCCGGAGAACGCCAAGGTGCTGTTCGCCGAGGCGGAGGAAGCCGCCAAGGAGAAGTACGAATCCTACAAGCGCCGCGCGGAGAAATAAGCCTTCGCAGAAAACGCCCCGGCCGATGGCCGGGGCGTTTTCCTGCGCCTGCGGCTTCCGGATGCGGAAAAGGGAGGGGGACAGTGTGCGCCGGACAGACGGGGTATCCCGGTAGGAAATAACTTATTCCGATGAGAAAAAATTGTTAAACTGTTGACAGACAGACGGGCAAGTGATAAAATTAACAAAGTGAAAATGCAGCACAGGATGCGGAAAGGAAGAACACTATGGCGAGACCGTTTGACTACACAGCGGAATACAAGCGTAAGCTATGCACCGCCGATGAAGCGGCACGGGTGGTAAAAAGCGGCGACTGGATCGACATCTCCATGGGCACGGGCTTCCCGTCCCTGATGGACGCCGCCATTGCCAAGAGAAAGGATGAGCTTCGCGAGGTCAAGATCCGCGGCTATCTGATCTTCGACCCGATCCAGATGGTGGAGTGCGACCCCGAGCGCAGGCACTTTGTCTACAACAGCTGGCATATGTCCGGCTATGAGCGCAAGCTCTGCGACCGCGGACTGTGTAATTTCAACCCCATGGTGTTCCGCAACCTCAGCTGGTATTACAGCCAGTTCCTCACCGTCAACGTGGCGATGATGGCTGTGACCCCCATGAACGAGCACGGCTATTTCAACTTTGCCGGTGCCACGGCCTCTGCCCGTTCCACGCTGGACAAGGCGGACGTGGTCATTCTGGAGATCAACGAGAACCTGCCTTGGGTCTATGGCGGTCTGGACGAGTGCATCCACATCAGCGACGTGGACATGATCGTAGAGGGGCCCCATGGCCCGCTGCCCAGCGTCAAGTCCCCCGCCGCCAACGAGGCGGAGATGAAGATCGCCGAATACGTGGTGCAGAACATGGTGGATGGCTCCACCTTACAGCTGGGCATCGGCTCTCTGCCCAACGCGGTGGGCCAGATGATCGCCAAGAGTGATCTGCGGGACCTGGGCATCCATACCGAGATGCTGTGCGACAGCTATCTGGATATGTACAAGGCCGGCAAGATCACCAACAACCAGAAGAAGCTGGACCGCTATAAGAGCATCTTCGGTCTGGCTATCGGCTCGCCGGACCTGTATGACTGGATACGGGAAAATCCCGGTGTGGTCACCTATCCCATCAGCTACTGCAATGACCCGGCCAATGTGGGCAAGCAGGATAACTTCGTTTCCATCAACAACTGTATCTCCGTAGACCTGTACGGTCAGATCTGCGCCGAAAGCTCCGGTACCCGCCAGATCAGCGGCACCGGCGGCCAGCTGGACTTCTTGGAGGGCGCGGCGCTGTCCCGGGGCGGCAAGGCCTTTATCTGTCTGACGTCCTCGTTTACGGATAAGCAGGGCAATGTGAAGTCCCGCATCAACCCGCTGCTGGCTCCCGGCGACATCGTCACCGACCCCCGCAGCCAGGCATACTACATCGTCACCGAGTACGGCGGTGTGAACCTTGTGGGCTGCTCTACCTGGGAACGGGCGGAAAAGCTGATCTCCATCGCTCACCCCATGTTCCGTGATGACCTGATCGCCAACGCGGAGAAGCAGGGAATCTGGATCAAGTCCAACAAGCGCTGAACGCATACATACACCACGGGAGGGCGGCGAAGCCGCCCTCCCGTCTTTCCATCTTGACATTTTCCTGCGGATATAGTATACTTCCCACATATGAGACTGGCGATGACGGGAAGCAGTAGGCGGTCAGCGGATGCCAAGAGAGGGCGCGGCAGGTGTAAGCGCCCGTGATGCCCCGCCCAAGTCGTCCCTGAGCTCCGCGCTGAACTGACAGTAGGCTGCGGCGGTTTGCCCTCCGTTATCGGGGCGGGGTGTTGCTGCACCCATGAGCGCGGGAGTTATCCCGAATACAGGTGGTACCACGGACGTTATGTTCGCCCTGTTTTGCAATGGCAAAACGGAGCGGACTTTTTGTTTTGCCCATTTTCTTACCGTGTGCTCAGCCCCGCAGGGCAGAAAACGGAAGCGCAGTGCGGAAGTGGGAAACACAAAAAGCAGCGGATATCCTGTTTTGTCAAATACCGAAAAAGGAGTACAGATATGAAAGAACTGCCCAAGGTCTATGACCCGCGGGATGTGGAATCCCGCATCTACAAGCTTTGGATGGACGGCGACTGCTTCAAGGCGGAGCCGAACCCGGACAAGAAGCC
>DJPP01000100.1:4375-4721 GCA_002438575.1 Oscillospiraceae bacterium UBA6409
TGGACTGCACCCTGCAGGACATCCTGACCCGCTTTAAGAGGATGCAGGGGTATGAGGCGCTGTGGCTGCCCGGCAGCGACCACGCCGGTATTGCCACCCAGATCAAGGTGGAGGAGGAGCTGCGGAAGAACGAGGGCCTGACCCGCTACGATCTGGGCCGCGAGAAGTTCCTGGAGCGCGTCTGGGCGTGGAAGGAGAAATACGGCAGCCGCATCGTTGAACAGCAGAAGAAGATGGGCGCATCCTGCGACTGGAGCCGCGACCGCTTCACCATGGACGAGGGCTGCTCCCGCGCCGTGCGCGAGACCTTCTGCGAGCTGTACGAGAAGGGCCTGATCTACAAGGG
>DJPP01000100.1:4802-4930 GCA_002438575.1 Oscillospiraceae bacterium UBA6409
GCCCTGTCCGACGCTGAGGTGGAGTACACCGATAAGCCTGGCAATCTGTGGTACATCCGCTACCCCCTGGCGGACGGCAGCGGTGACATCGTGATTGCCACCACACGGCCTGAGACCATGTTCGGCGA
>DJPP01000100.1:5121-5522 GCA_002438575.1 Oscillospiraceae bacterium UBA6409
CCCAACGACTTCGAGGTGGGCCTGCGGCACAATCTGGAGGTCATCCGCTGCATCAGCGATGATGGCACCATGAACGAGAACGCCGGCAAATATGAGGGCATGGACCGCTATGCCTGCCGCAAGGCGGTGGTGGCCGACCTGGAGGCGCAGGGCTACCTGGTCAAGACCGAGCCGTACAGCCACAACGTGGGCACCTGCTACCGCTGCCACAACGACGTGGAGCCCCTGATCTCCGCCCAGTGGTTCGTGAAGATGGCGCCCCTGGCCAAGGAGGCCATCCGCGTGGTGGAGGACGGCACCATCAAGTTCGTACCCGAGCGCTTCACCAAGACCTATATCAACTGGATGGAGAACGTCCACGACTGGTGCATTTCCCGCCAGCTGTGGTGGGGCCACCAGAT
>DJPP01000075.1 GCA_002438575.1 Oscillospiraceae bacterium UBA6409
CCCACGAACTTCACCGGCACGCCCAGTTCCTGGGCGATGGCGATGACGATGCCGCCCTTGGCGGTGCCGTCCAGCTTCGTCAGGATAATGCCCGTCAGGCCCGCCGTCTCCTTGAAGGTCCGCGCCTGGATCAGGCCGTTCTGCCCGGTGGTGGCGTCCAGCACCAGCAGCGTCTCGCAACTGGAATTCGGGCACTCCCGGTCGATGATCTTCCGCAGCTTGGCCAGCTCGTTCATCAGGTTCTGCTTGTTGTGCAGCCGTCCGGCGGTGTCGCACAGCACCACGTCCACGTTCCGTGCCTTGGCCGCCTGCAGTGCGTCAAACAGCACCGCGCCGGGATCCGCGCCCTCATGCTGCCGCACGATATCCACGCCGGCGCGGCCCGCCCAGATCTCCAGCTGGTCGGCGGCCGCCGCGCGGAACGTGTCGCCCGCGCACAGCAGGACCTTCTTGCCCTGGTCCTTCAGCTGCTTGGCCAGCTTGCCGATGGACGTGGTCTTGCCCACGCCGTTGACGCCGATGACCAGCACCACGGCGGGCTTGCCCTCCAGCACCAGCGCGCTGTCGCCCACCTCCAGCTTGCTCTTCAGGATGTCCCGCAGGGCGTCCTTCACCTCGTCCATCCGGCCGATAAAGCGCTCCTTCACCCGCTTCCGCAGCTGGACCACGGTGTCGGCGGCGGTGTCCGCGCCCACATCGGCCAGGATCAGCGCCTCCTCCAGTCCGTCGTAAAACTCGTCGTTCAGGTCGTCGAAGGTGGGAACGGCGGTGAACGCCTCCTTCAGTATTTGAAATAAGCCCATTGCCATAACAAGCCCTCCTTATTTGATGTGCAGCTCCTTGGCCATATCGTTGAGATTGATGGTCAGTATCCGGCTGACGCCCTTTTCCTGCATGGTCACGCCATACAGCACGTCCGCCTCCTCCATGGTGCCCCGCCGGTGGGTAATGACGATAAACTGCGTCTTTCCGGCGATCCGCCGCATATACCGGGCGTAGCGCACCACGTTGGCCTCGTCCAGCGCCGCCTCGATCTCGTCCATCACGCAGAACGGTGTGGGATGTACCTTCAGAATGGCGAAGTACAGCGCAATGGCCACAAATGCCTTCTCACCGCCGGACAACAGCGTGATGGTCTTCAGCTGCTTGCCGGGGGGCTGTACCTTGATCTCGATGCCGCAGTTGAGGATATCGCTCTCGTCCTCCAGCTCCAGCCGCGCCTTGCCGCCGCCGAACAGCTCCAGAAACGTCTCCTGGAAGCTCTCGTTCAGCAGCCGGAACTGCTCGGCAAAGATGCTGGTCATCTGCTGGGTGATCTGGTCGATGATGCCCAGCAGCTCCTCCTTGGCCTGCTCCACATCGCTGCGCTGCTCGGACAGGTAGGTGTACCGGGTGTTCACCCGGTCGAACTCCTCGATGGCGCCGATGTTGGGCGTGCCCAGTCCCTTGATCTCCCGGTTCAGCTCGGCAATGCGCCGGGTGGCCTTGGGCACGCTCTCCAGCTCGATACGCTGCTCCATGGCGTCGCTGTGGCTCAGCTCGTAGCGCTCCCACAGCTTCTCCAGGATCTGGCTCTCCTCCATGCCGCTGTTTTCCAGCTTCTGCTGCAATTTGTTGTACGCCTGCATGGCCTGCAAAACCGTATCGTTGCAGGCCCGGCTGTCACGGCCGTTCTGGTCGCGCTGCTGCTCCAGCGCCAGCTTGGCCTGGGCCAGGCCCTCCAGCTGCTGCCGCAGCTGTGTCACACGGGCGTTCTTCTCCTCCAGCGCCGCCTGATGGCCCGCCATATCGGCCAGTGCCTTCTCGTTGGCCTGCCGGTACTCCTGCACCCGCCGGTCACGCTCGGCGCGGTCGGATACCATATCTGCCTGCAAGCCCCGCAGGTCCTCCACACTCCGCAGAACGCTGTCCTTCTCCGCGCTCAGTGCCGCCTGATCGGCCTTCCTGTCGCTGACGGCCTGGGCCAGTTGGTTGGTCTGCTCCGTCAGATCGGTCTGGCCGGCCAGCTTGTCCCGCATCTCCTGCCGCAGCGCGGCCGCGCGGTCCTCTGCCGCAGTGATGTCCGCCTGTATCCCGGCCATGCGCCTGCGGCCATCCGCCTCTCGGCGGTCCAGGCCGGACAACTCCTGCTCCATAGTCTCGCAGCTCAGGCGCAGGCTTTCCAGCAGGAGGTCATAGTGGTCCTGCCGTCCCTGTAAGGTCAGCACCTCGTCCGCCGCCTTGCGCTGTTGGTCCTTGGCTACCTGCAATTCATACTCGGCCTTCTGCAGCTCCCTCTGGGCCGCCTCGGCCTGCTGCGCGGCCTCGTTCAGCTTACCGTGCAGGGCGCCCTGTGCCGCCTTCAGCCGTTCCAGCTCATTGGCCCGGGACAGCACGCCGGAGGACCGGCTGGCGGAGCCGCCGGTCATGGAACCGCCCCGGTTGATGATCTGACCGTCCAGCGTCACGATGCGGAAGGCATTGCGGAACTTACGCGCCATGGCGATGCCGCTGTCCAGGTCCTCCACCACCACCGTCCGGCCCAGCAGATTTTTGAAAATATGGTCGTACCGCGCGTCATACCGCACCAGGCGGCTGGCGATGCCTACAAAACCATACTCTCCCGCAGCGTTCTCCCGCAGCTCGTCGCCCCGGATGGCCGTCAGCGGCAGGAAGGTAGCGCGACCGCCGTCCCGCTGCTTCAGGAACTGGATGGCCGCCTTGGCGTCCTCCTCCCGTTCCACCACGATGTTCTGCAGTGCCGCGCCCAGCGCCGTCTCCAGCGCCACGGCATAGGTCTGCTCTGTGGTCATCAGTCCGGCCACCGGCCCGTGAATGCCCCGCAGCGTGTTCTTCTCCGCCGCCTGCATCACGGTCTTTACCGCTTTGTTGAAGCCCTCGTACTCCTTCTCCATCTCCGTCAGCAGACGGATGCGGTCCTCCTGGGCGTTCACCTGCCGGGTCAGCTCCTGCTTGGCGTTCTGGGCACTCTCCGCCTTCTGGCGGCGGCTGTCCATCCGCAGGCTGTGGCCCCGGATGACGTTCTCCGCCGCCTGGGCCTCCTCCCGGGCGTCGTTCAGCGCCCGGCGGTTGGTCTTTGCGTCCTTTTCGCTCTCCTCCAGCTTGCGCTGTGCCTCGGCCAGCTCCTGCCGCACCGCGGTGCGCCGCTGTCCGGCCTCGTCCAGTCCCGCCTGCAGGGCGGACAGCGTGGCCCGGTCATCGGCCGCCTCCGCCACGGCGATCGCCTCCTGCGCCCGCAGCGCCTCAGCCTCGTCCGCCGCGCCCTTTGCGCTGTCGGACAGCGCCTGCGCCCGGGAAAGCAGCTCGCTCAGCGCCGTCTCCAGCGCCGCCGCGTCGCGGTCGATGTCCGCAATACGCGCCAGCTGTCCGTCGATCTGTCCCTGTAAATTCTCCCGCCGCTGGTCTGTGCTGGTCAGCTCCTGTTCCAGCCGGCGCAGAGACTCGTTGTTGTGCTCCACGGCGGTCTGCAATACCGCGATGGCGGCGGACTCCTCGCCGGCGGCGGACTCCGCCTCGGTCACCTGGCCGCGCAGCGCGTCGGCCGCCAGATCGTTCTGCCGCATCTCCTCGGTAAAGCGCTCCCCCTGGGCGTAGACCTCGTCCAGCGCCGCCTGGGCCTGGTCGCAGGCCTCCTTGGCCTGGGCCGTATCGCTCTCCAGCTTCAGCTTGGCGGTCCGCAGGTTCTGCAGCTGCTCCAGCCACACGGAGATCTCCAGCACCCGCAGCTCATCCCGCAGCACCAGATACTTCTTCGCCGTCTCCGCCTGCGCCCGCAGCGGCTCCACCTGCAATTCCAGCTCGGCGATCTTGTCGTTGATACGCACCAGGTTTTCCTCGGTGCGCTCCAGCTTGCGCTCGGACTCCTCCTTGCGGTGCCGGTACTTGCTGATACCGGCGGCCTCCTCGAAGATCTCCCGGCGCTCTCCGCTTTTCACAGACAGTATCTCGTCGATCTTGCCCTGTCCGATAATGGAATAGCCCTCCCGGCCCATGCCGGTGTCCATGAACAGCTCGTTCACGTCCTTCAGCCGCACGGACTGCTTGTTGATATAGTACTCCGACTCACCGCTGCGGTAATACCGCCGTGTCACGGCCACCTCTGCCTCCTCCCGGGTGGGGAAGATATGCTCGGTGTTGTCGATGACCAGCGTCACCTGGGCAAAGCCCATCTGGTTCCGCTTCTCCGTACCGCCGAAGATCACATCCTCCATCTTGGCGCCGCGGAGCTGGCGGCTGTTCTGCTCGCCCATGACCCATCGTATGGCGTCGGAGATGTTGGACTTGCCGGACCCATTTGGTCCCACGATAGCGGTGATGTCCTCGCCGAAATTCAATACCGTCTTGTCGGGGAAACTCTTGAACCCCTGTATCTCAAGTGCTTTTAAGTACAACTGCGTCACCTCTTATACTTTGGCATACCTTAACTAAGATAGTATACTATGGAAGTCCCCGTTTTTCAAGAAAAACCGCGCGCCCGCACAAATAAATATCCCCCGGCTCCGCCGGGGGATATTTATTTACTTCCGCCCCTTTGCGATCTGTCCGTACAGTGCCTCCAGCGCGTCGCCCAGTGTACCGATCCGGTCGATGATACCCTCCGCCACCGCCTGCTCGCCGTACAGCACCGTCCCCACGTCGTTGGCCATGTCGCCGCTGGAGAGCATCAGCTCCCGGAACCGTTCCGCCGTCACGCGGCTGTTGGCCGCCACGAACTGGATAATACGCTCCTGCAGGCGTTCAAAGTACCGGTACGTCTCCGGCGCGGCAATGACCGTCCCGGACATCCGCACCGGATGTACCGTCATGGACGCCGTGGGCGCGATGAACGTCTCCTTTCCGCACACCGCCAGCGGCACGCCGATGGAGTGCCCGCCGCCCAGCACCAGCGTCACCACCGGCTTCGTCATCCCCGCCGCCAGCTCCGCGATGGCCAGTCCCGCCTCGATGTCGCCGCCCACGGTGTTCAGAAGCAGCAGCACCCCGTCCACCTGTTCGCTCTGCTCCAGCGCCGCCAGCAGCGGCAGCACGTGCTCATACTTCGTGCTCTTCAGATTGTCCGGCAGCAGCGTGTGTCCCTCCACCTGCCCCACGATGGTCAGGCAGTGCACCGTCCCCCGGCTGTTTTTCACCACGGTGCTGCCCATGTCGATGATCGGCTGCACCGGCACCGCCGCCTTTTCTTCGTCCTTTTCCCGTTTCTCGTCGTTGCTCATATCCGCGCCTCCTTTTTGCCATAGCTTGCGCGTCCGCGGGCCATTTCATGCAGAAACGCGGGCATTTCCACGCAAAAAGAGCGCCTTCCGGCGCTCTTTCTCGTTATCTTTATCTTCTGTTGTGGGGATACCAGATCTTCTGCTTCTCCGCCTCGCGGATCAGCTCCTCCCGGAAGTCCGGGTGCGCGATGGAGATCAGCTTCTCCGCGCGCTCCCACACCGTCAGTCCCTTCAGGCACACGCAGCCGTACTCCGTCACCACGTACATGGTATTCACCCGGGTATCCGTTACCACGGAGCCGTTCTGCAAGGTAGGCCGTATGCGGGAATGCAGCGTGCCGTCCTTGTCCGCGTGGGTGGAACTGAGACAGATAAAGCTCTTGCCGCCCTTGGACAGATACGCACCCAGCACAAAGTCCTGCTGCCCGCCGGCGCCGCTGATCTGCTTGGTACCCGCCGTCTCGCCGTTCACCTGTCCGTACAGGTCCACATCCACCGCGTTGTTGATGGAGATAAAGTTGTCGATGGCCGCGATGGTGCGGATATCGTTGGTGTAGCTGATGGGCGCGGCCATGCACGCCGGGTTGTCGTCCAGATAGTCATACAGCTTCTGCGTACCGGCGGCAAAGGCGAACACCTGCCGGCCCCGGTCGATGTTCTTCTTCATGCACGTGACCTTCCCCGCCATCGCCAGATCCACATAGGCGTCCACATACATCTCCGTGTGTACGCCCAGATCC
>DJPP01000082.1 GCA_002438575.1 Oscillospiraceae bacterium UBA6409
CCCCAGGGCGTCGAGGCCATGGACACGGACTTCCCCGGTCTGGTGCAGACCTCCATGAACATCGGCGTGGCGCACCTGACGGCGGAGGGCCTCCGCGTCACCTGCTCGCTCCGTTCCTCGGTGTCCTCCCGCAAGGAGATGCTGGCCGCCCGCGTGCGGGCCATCGTCGCCCTGGCCGGCGGCACCGTCACGGAGCATGGCAGATACCCCGGCTGGCAGTACCGGCGCCAGTCCGCCTTCCGTGACACAGTGGTCGCGGCCTATCAGGACGTTACCGGCCGCGAAGCGGTGGTGGAGGCCACCCACGGCGGCCTGGAGTGCGGCCTGCTCATCGACAAGCTGCCGGGGCTGGACGCCGTATCCCTCGGCCCCGACATTCCGGATATCCACTCCGTGCGGGAGAAGCTGAGCGTGGCCTCCACGGCCCGCGTCTATGCGGCGGTCCGCGAGGCGCTGCGCCGCAGCGTCTGACCCCGCCGCAGCGAGAAACACACCATAAAGAGCCGCCCCGGCCTGTGCCGGGGCGGCTCTTTTGCACGTTTTGCAGGATTGTACGGCAAAAAATGCAGTTCATGCGGGGCGTTCCTGCATAAAACGATTTAGCATTGTGAATAAGTTGCCGCGAAAAAGTGCTTCGATACAGACAAAACCATGGATTTGTCGAAAGAAATACCGGCCGAGAAAAGCGGAATATCCGCGCATGGTGAAAAAATCCCTCCACGGAAAATGAAATTTTCCGCATTTAGATATTGCAAAAAGTTTACGCCTGCGATATAATGGCACCGTTGAACGCCGCCTCGCCCGATCGGCGGGCGGAAAAAGCCGTTTTTCAGGAAGAGGAAAACAATTTATCAATAAGGAGAAAGAACATGAAAAAGTTTCTTGCACTGGTTCTGGCGCTGGTCATGGCGCTGAGCCTGGTCGCCTGCGGCGACAAGAAGGACGACAGCGGCGATGTGACCGCTGAGCATACCGACACCACCACCGTGGCCGTGGGCGCTGTGATCCTGGCCCGCGACGACGTGTCCAGCGACGACGTGTACAAGTTCGTGGCGGACATCTTCGACAACGCCGCCGATCTGGTCAGCAGCCACGCCAAGTACGGAGAGCTGAGCCTGGAGTACGGCGCTTCCATCACCTCCGTGCCCTATCACCCCGGCGCTGCCAAGTACTTCTCCGAAAAGGGCTATGAGGTCGCCTCCGTCAAGGAAGGCGCCGGCGAGACCGAGTCCCGCAATCTGCGCTTCGTCACCGGCGGCGAGTCCGGCACCTACTACGCCTTCGGCTCCGTGATCGCCCAGCACGCCACCAACAACGCCGGCGTCAACGTGGTCGGTCTGGTGGGCAACGGCTCTCAGGCCAACATTCAGGAGCTGGCTGACGGTACCGCCGACCTGGCCTTCTGCCAGTCCGACGTTATGGCTTACGCCTACAACGGCACCAACCTGTTCGAGACCAAGGTCGAGGGCTTCTCCACTGTGGCCGCCCTGTACATGGAGCAGGTGCAGATCGTTACCACTAACCCCAGCATCAAGACCGTGGAGGATCTGAAGGGTAAGGCTGTGTCCATCGGCGCTCCCGGCTCCGGCGTGTACTTCAATGCCATCGACGTCCTGGGCGCTTACGGTCTGACCGAGGACGACATCAAGCCCACCTACCAGTCCTTCAGCGACAGCGCTGACGCGCTGAAGAACGGCCAGATCGACGCCGCTTTCATCGTGGCCGGCGCCCCCACCACCGCCGTGACCGACCTTGCCACCACCAAGACCGTCTACCTGGTCAGCCTGGACGAGGAGCACATCCAGAAGCTCCTGGAGAAGTCCGACTACTACACCGAGACCGTCATCACGAAGGACGTGTACTTCGGCTGATCGACATCGGCCCGCAAAAGCGTATCGAGAGACCTTTTGAGGCTACGGCGGGATCTTCCCGCCGTAGTCCTCATACCTTATCCCCCAAGTCAGGAGAAAAGCCACTATGAGTCTTCACAAGAAAAAGGCGGACACCTCTCCCGCCGCCGAGGTCGACAACAGCAACGAGCCGACCGACCTCGATGCGGTGATGCGCAAGTACGACCGTGAGTCCGCCACCCGCATCTGGACCGGCACGCCCAAGCGCGTCATCCACATCCTGATGGCACTCTTCGGCGTGTTCTGCATCGCCATGACCCTCTTCTCCCGTGCGATGCCCGAGGTCCGTCTGACCGTGTTCCTGGGCTGCATCATCATCATCGGGTTCCTCATCTACCCCGCCAAGCACGGCAGCGTCCGCGCCAACCACCTGCCCTGGTACGATATCGTGCTGATGGCGATCGGCGCAGGGTGCTTCTTCTACTTCGCGATCAATGCTCTGACCTTGGTCCGCCTGTCCACCCGCATCGAACCGATCCACGTCTTCATCGGCGTCATCGGTATCCTGGTGCTCATGGAGCTGTGCCGCCGCTGCGTGGGCATCCCCATCCTGTGTGTGGCCGGCGTACTGATCGTCTATGCCTTCTATAATCAGCTCAGCTACGCCTCCGATCTGTCTGCCGCGAGCTTCTACAACGCGCTCAAGACCATCATCTACAAGCTGTTCTACACCACCTCCGGCGTCATCGGGACCCCCATCAGCGTCTGCTACACCTACATCGTCCTGTTCATCATCTTCGGCGCGTTCCTCGAGCGCACCGGCATCGCGAACTTTTTCATCAGCTGCGCCAACCGCATCGCGGGCTGGTCCAGCGGCGGTCCCGCCAAGGTCGCGGTCATCTCCTCCGCCCTGTGCGGCATGGTGTCCGGCTCCTCCGTCGGCAACACCGTCACCACCGGCTCCTTCACCATCCCGATGATGAAGAAGACCGGCTATAAGCCCGAGTTC
Source organism: Oscillospiraceae bacterium UBA6409 (assembly GCA_002438575.1). Taxonomy (GTDB): domain Bacteria; phylum Bacillota; class Clostridia; order Oscillospirales; family Oscillospiraceae; genus Vescimonas. The sequence continues at coordinate 2,860 of DJPP01000082.1, forward strand.
GCTGGGGCCGTCGAGGCGGCCGCCTCCACCGGCGGTCAGATCATGCCCCCCATCATGGG
>DJPP01000053.1 GCA_002438575.1 Oscillospiraceae bacterium UBA6409
TTCACCGACAGCCAGCGTCAGGCCACCAAGGACGCCGGCAAGATCGCCGGCCTGGACGTGAAGCGTATCATCAATGAGCCCACCGCCGCCGCGTTGGCCTACGGTGTGGATAAGGAGCAGGCACAGAAGATCATGGTCTACGACCTGGGCGGCGGCACCTTTGATGTGTCCATCCTGGAGATCGACGACGGCGTGATCGAGGTGCTGGCCACCGCCGGCAACAACCGCCTGGGCGGCGACGACTTCGACCAGTGCATCATGAAGTATCTGGTGTCCGAGTTCAAGAAGAGCGACGGCATCGACCTCAGCGGCGACAAGGTCGCCATGCAGCGCCTGAAGGAGGCCGCCGAGAAGGCCAAGATCGAGCTGTCCGGCGTGACCACCAGCAACATCAACCTGCCCTATATCACCGCGGATGCCACCGGCCCCAAGCATCTGGATGTCACCCTGACCCGCGCCAAGTTCAACGAGCTGACCGGCCACCTGGTGGAGGCCACCATGGGTCCCGTGCGTCAGGCCATGTCCGACGCGGGCCTGAAGCCCAGCGATCTGGCCAAGGTGCTGATGGTGGGCGGCTCCAGCCGTATCCCCGCCGTGGTGGAGGCTGTGAAGAGCTTTACCGGCAGCGAGCCGTTCAAGGGCATCAACCCCGATGAGTGCGTGGCCATGGGCGCTGCCCTGCAGGCCGGCGTGCTGACCGGCGACGTGAAGGGCCTGCTGCTGCTGGACGTGACCCCCCTGTCCCTGGGCATCGAGACCATGGGTGGCGTGTGCACCCGTCTGATCGAGCGCAACACCACCATCCCCGTGAAGAAGAGCCAGATCTTCTCCACTGCTGCCGACAACCAGACCTCTGTGGAGGTCAACGTGCTGCAGGGCGAGCGTGAGATGGCCGCCGCCAACAAGAGCCTGGGCCGCTTCCACCTGGACGGCATCGCCCCGGCCCGCCGCGGCGTGCCCCAGATCGAGGTGACGTTCGACATCGACGCCAACGGCATCGTGAACGTCAGCGCCAAGGACCTGGGCACCGGCAACGCCCAGCACATCACCATCACCTCCTCCTCCAACATGAGCAAGGAGGACATTGAGAAGGCCGTCAAGGAGGCCGAGCAGTATGCCGCCGAGGACGCCAAGATCAAGGAGAAGGTGGAGGTCCGCAACCAGGCCGACCAGATGGTCTATCAGGCCGAGAAGACCCTGAACGAGGTGGGCGACAAGGTGCCCGAGAGCGAGAAGGAGCCCATCAAGGCCGGTGTCGAGAAGCTGAAGGAGACGCTGAAGGGCGAGGACACCGACGCCATCAAGGCGGCCACCGAGGAGCTGACCCAGCTGTTCTACAAGATGAGCGAGAAGCTGTACCAGCAGCAGGCGCCCCAGGGCGACCCCAACATGGGCGGCCAGCAGCCCGGCGGCGACCCCAACGGCGGTCAGCAGTACTACGACGCCGACTACAAGGTAGTCGACGATGACGACCAGAACAAGTAAAAAATCATACCATGAGAGGGGCAGGGCTTCCTGTCCCTTCTCGTGGCGTTAGGAGACAACGCCCATGGCACAGGAAAAACGAGATTATTATGAGGTCCTCGGCGTCAGCAAGGGCGCATCGGAGGACGAGATCAAAAAAGCCTATAAAAAGCTGGCCCGGAAGTACCACCCGGACATGAACCCCGGCGACAAGGAGGCCGAGGAGAAGTTCAAGGAGGTCAACGAGGCCAACGAGGTGCTGTCCGACCCGGAGAAAAAGGCCCGGTACGACCAGTTCGGCTTCGCGGGCGTGGATCCCAGCTACGGCGCGGGTGCCGGCGGCGGCGCGTATGGCGGCGCGGGCGGCTTCGACTTCGGCGATCTGGGCGATATCTTCGGCAGCTTTTTCGGCGGCGGCTTTGGCGGCGGCCAGCGCCGCAACCCCAACGCGCCCCAGCGGGGCGAGAGCATCCGCGCCAGCGTGTCGGTGACGTTCAAGGAGGCGGCCTTCGGCTGCGAGAAGGACGTGACCGTGGAGCGCAGCGAGCAGTGCGGCACCTGTAAGGGCAGCGGCTGCCAGCCGGGCACCACGCCGGAGATCTGCCCCGACTGCCACGGCAGCGGCCAGGTGCAGGTGCAGCAGCGGACGCCTATGGGCGTGTTCGCTACCAGCCGGCCCTGCCAGAAGTGCCGCGGCACCGGGCGCATCATCCACCAGCCCTGCACCGACTGCGGCGGACAGGGCCGGGTGCGGAAACGCAAGACCATCAAGGTCAACATCCCTGCCGGTATCGACCACGGGCAGACCATCTCCCTGCGGGGGCAGGGCAATGCCGGCAAAAACGGCGGCAGTGCCGGCGACCTGCTGATCACCGTGATGGTGCAGCCGGACGAGACGTTCCGCCGGGAGGGCGTGGACGTGTTCTGCGACGCGCCCATCACCTTCGCCCAGGCGGTGCTGGGCGCTACGCTGGAGATCCCCACCATTGACGGCAAGGTAAAGTACGACCTGCCGGAGGGCACCCAGACGGGCACGGTGTTCCGGCTGCGGGGCAAGGGCATCCCGGTGCTGAACGGGCGCGGACGCGGCGACCAGTATGTCACCGTGAACGTGGAGACGCCGCGGAACCTGACGAAGGAGCAGAAGGAGGCCCTGCGGAGCTTCAGCGATATGCTGGGCGAGAGCAACTACGAGAAGCGCAAGAGCTTCTTCAAGAAGAAATGAGCAGGTGAAGGATGTATCTGGCGGATTATCACACCCACTCGGCCACGTCGCCGGACGGGCAGCTGACGGTCAGTGAGCTGGCGGAAGCGGCGGTGCGGGCCGGGCTGGACGAGATCTGCGTGACGGACCACGTAGACACGGTGCTGTGGGGCGATCACCGGCCCCGGGAGCATTTCGACTGGTCGCGGCTGCTGCGGGAGCTGCCGGAGGCGCGGGAAACGTACGCCGGGCGGCTGATCATCCGGCTGGGGGCGGAGCTGGGCGAGGCGCCCATGGGCTTCGACCGTGCGGAAAAACTGCTGGACGAGGCGCCGAAGCTGGACTTTGTTATCGGCTCTGTGCATATGGCAGGCGAAAAATTCAAACATTTTGACCTGTATTACATTGAAAAAAACAGCGAAACGTATTATCATAGGGTCATAGACAGCTATCTGGAGGACGTACTGCGTCTGGCGAGGTGGGGACGGTTCAGCGTGCTGGGCCACCTGACGCTGCCGCTGCGGTACATGAATGAAAACCTGGGCGAGCAGATGACCTTTGACGGACACTACGGCCAGTGCCGGGAGATCTTCCGGGCGCTGATCGAAAACGGGTGCGGCATCGAGTGCAACACCAACCGGGGCAACACGCCCCTGCCGGACGCGCCGCTGCTGAAGCTGTACCGGGAGACGGGCGGCGAGATCATCACCATCGGCTCGGACGCGCACTCCGCCGAGTATGTAGGCTGCCGCGTCCGGGAGACGCAGGCGCTGCTGCGGACGTGTGGGTTCCGGTATTTCTGCACGTTCGAGGGCGGAAAGCCCACGTTCCGGAAGCTGTAAAAACACAAAGGAGACGACCACCATGAAAATTGCTATCGCCTGCGACCACGGCGGCTACCTGCTGAAGCAGGACATCCTCATCTGGCTGGAGGAGAGCAACATCGACTACGAGGACTTCGGGTGCTACTCCACCGACAGCGTGGACTATCCCGTGTTCGCCGAGAAGGCCGCCCGGGCGGTGGCCGCCGGGGAATGCGACAAGGGAATCGTGATCTGCACCACGGGCATCGGCGTTTCCATCGCCGCCAACAAGGTGAAGGGTATTCGCTGCGCGCTGTGTACCGACTCTCTTCAGGCGGAGATGACGCGGCGGCACAACGACGCCAACATGATGGCGCTGGGCGCCGGCATCACCGGCGGCAACCTGGCCAAGCGGATGGTGGAGATCTTCCTGCACACGGAGTTTGAGGGTGGACGTCACGCCCGGCGCGTGGCGCTGCTGGACGCGATACAGTAAACGGGAAAACATATTTGTGAGGTAAACACCTATGGCGACAAAGGGGTACAACAGCTACCATGGCCGGATGTCCGGCGGAAAGATCGTGCTGATCGTGGTGCTGGCGCTGGTGCTGGTGGGCGCGGTGGCCTATCTGGCGCTGCAGAACTATGTGGTGTACGACGAGGCGGGCAATGCCACCATCGACCTGCCCTTTTTCCACAGGAAGGACGACAGCGGCGACAAAGCGGACGACAGCGCCGTCGACGGCACCGGGGACCGGGATGACATTGTGGACACGGTGGTGCCGGAGCACCCCCATGTGAAGGTGGCGGCGCTGCACGGCACACGGCTGCCGGATGACTGCCTATGGTGGGGCGCAGACTACATCATGAACACGCTGGCGCCGGAGGACCTGGTACTGGCGGTAAAGCGCACCACCGGTGGCATCACCTACGCCACCGGCGTGGAGACGCCGCAGGGCGTGGTGGTGGAGACGGGACGGCCCATCGAATGTCTGCGTACACTGCTGAGCAGCGGACGGTACACCGTGGGGCACATCGTGTGCTTCCG
>DJPP01000067.1:0-308 GCA_002438575.1 Oscillospiraceae bacterium UBA6409
TTCTGCCACAACCCGTTCTCCATGCCCAACGGCGGCATGGACATCCTGCTGAAGGCCGAGCGCGGCGAGATCGACCCGCTGGACATCTACGCCAACCAGTACGACCTGGTGTGCAACGGCGTGGAGCTCAGCTCCGGCGCTGTCCGTAACCACGACCCCGAGATCATGATCAAGGCCTTCGAGCTGGTGCGCCTGGGCGAGGAGGACGTGAAAAAGAAGTTCCCCGCCATGTACAACGCCTTCTGCTACGGTGCGCCTCCCCACGCCGGCATCGCCCCGGGCGTGGACCGCATGGTCATGCTGCTGGC
>DJPP01000067.1:385-1100 GCA_002438575.1 Oscillospiraceae bacterium UBA6409
ATCATGATGGGCGCGCCCTCCACCGTGGAGCAGAAGCAGCTGGACGAGCTGCACATCGCCATCGTGGGCGAGGTGGAGAAGGACGACTGATGGAGACCGTCAGACTCTACTACGAAAACGCCTTTCTGCAGGACTTCACCGCTGTGGTGGAGTCCTGCGGGGCTGTGAAGGGCGGCTTCGCCGTGGTGCTGGACCGCACCGCCTTCTACCCGGAGGGCGGCGGTCAGCCCGCCGACCACGGCACCCTCGGGGATGTCCATGTGCTGGATGTACACGAAAAAGACGGCATCGTCACCCACCTGTGCGACGGCGCGCTCCCCGTGGGCGGAACGGTGTCCGGCCGCATCGACTGGGCGCGCCGCTTCGACCATATGCAGCAGCACTCCGGCGAGCACATCGTCTCCGGTATGCTGTGCAGCGCCTTCCACTGTGACAACGTGGGCTTTCACATGGGCGCGGACACCGTGACCATCGACTACAACGCCGACATTCCCTGGGAACAGGTGCTGGACATCGAACAGCAGGCCAACCGGTATATCTGGGAAAACCACCCCGTCCACATCTGGTACCCCTCCCCGGAGGAGCTGGCCGCCCTGCCCTACCGCAGCAAGAAGGAGCTCACCGGCGCCGTGCGCCTCACGGAGTTCCCCGGCGCGGACCTGTGCGCCTGCTGCGGCACCCATGTGGCGCGCAGCGGCCAGGTGGGCCTGGTGAA
>DJPP01000067.1:1199-5409 GCA_002438575.1 Oscillospiraceae bacterium UBA6409
ATCTCTCCGCCTGCTGGGAGCAATCCCGCCAGATCGGTCAGGCCCTGTCGGTGAAGCCGGAGGCGTCCGCCGCCGCCGTGGATCGGATGCAGTCCGAGCTGCTGGCCGCGAAGGAGCGTGCCGCCCGGCTGGAGGCGCAGGTCTTTGCACACACCGCCGCGCAGTACGCCGGCGCGGGCGATGTGCTGCTTATCACCGGACCGCTGGAGGGTGACGGCGTCCGCCGCCTGTGCGATGCCGTGGCCCAGACGTGCGGCGGCCGCTGCGCCGTGTTCGCCGGAGCAAACGGGGCGTATAAATACGCTGTCATCCACGCCGGACAGGATATCCGGACATGGGTGAAGGACATGAACGACGCGCTCCATGGCCGGGGCGGCGGCCGCGACGGCTTTGCCCAGGGCAGCGCCGCCTGCACGGCGGAGGAGATCCGGGCCTTTTTCTCCCGCCGGTAAACTGCTTCGCTGCGCGAAATAATTTTGCGGTATTTCAACAAAAAACACCCCCGAAATGTGCAGAAAAAGCGCATTTCGGGGATTTCCTTTTATGGATATACATGATACAATAGGGGATACTGAATATTTCGCACAGAAAAGAGTGATACCTTTGCACGAAGAAAACAAGCTGGGCGTCATGCCCATTTCCAAGCTGATCTGGAATATGTCCCTGCCCATCATCGCGTCCATGCTGGTGCAGGCGCTGTACAACATTGTGGACAGCGTGTTCGTCAGCCGTGTCAGCGAGCAGGCGCTCACCGCCGTTTCGCTGGCCTTCCCCGCCCAGAACCTGATGATCGGTCTGGCCACCGGCACCGCCGTGGGCGTCAACGCCCTCATGGGTCGGGCGTTGGGCGCGGGGCTGCGGGAGCGCGCCGACAAGGTCGCCAACCACGGCATACTGCTGGCGCTGGTGGGCTTCGCCATCTCCGCCCTGCTGGGTGCCACCTGCTCCGACCTGTTCTTCCGTTCCCAGACGCAGATCGAGGCTATCATCCGCATGGGCAACGACTACCTGCGGGTGGTGACCATCGGCTCCCTTGGTATGTTCTGCCAGATCATGTACGAACGGCTGCTCCAGGGCACGGGGCGGTCTATCCTCAGTATGTACACCCAGGGTCTGGGCGCCATCATCAACATCATTCTGGACCCCATTTTCATCTTCACCCTGAACATGGGCGTCACCGGCGCCGCCGTGGCCACCATCATCGGCCAGTTCTGCGGCTGCGCCCTGGCCATGTACTTCAACCACAAGAAGAATACCGACATCACCCTGTCCGTCAAGGGCTTCCGCCCGGACTTCCGGCTCATCGGCGAGATCTACGCCATCGGCCTGCCCAGCGTCATTATGATCGCCATCGGCTCTGTGATGACATTCCTGATGAACAAGATCCTCATCGTCTACCACGCCGCCCACGAGACGGCGGCCACCGCCTTCGGCGCGTACTTCAAGCTGAACTCCTTTATCTTCATGCCCGTCTTCGGCATGAACAACGGCGTGGTGCCCATCGTGGCCTATAACTACGGTGCCCGGAACCGCAAACGCATGGTGGAGACCATCAAGCGCGGCGCGCTGTACGCCTCTGTCATCATGGTCTTCGGCACCGTCCTGTTCTGGGTCATCCCCGGCCCCCTGCTGAAGATATTTGACGCCACCGACACCATGCTCTCCGTGGGTATTCCCGCCCTGCGGATCATCTCCATCAGCTTCTGCATGGCCGGCGCGTGCATCGCCCTGGGCGCCTCCTTCCAGGCACTGGGCAAATCCCTGTACTCCATGATCACCTCCATCGTCCGCCAGCTGGTGTTCCTGATCCCCATCGCCTACGTGCTGGCCCGGTACGGCGCCTCCGTGGGCAACAGCGACCTGGTGTGGTGGAGCTACCCCATTGCGGAGGTGTTCTCCCTGACGCTGACGCTGTTCTTCTTCCGCCATCTGTACAAGACCGTCATCGCCCAGCTGCCCGAGGGGCACGAATAAGGAAAGCGGAACCAAACGCCGCCCCGCACCGTCTTAGTGGATAGAGGGCGGGCCCATCGCCCTCCCCGCCCCCGGGCGGCGTATATACACACAAACAGATAGAGACAGAAAAGGAGGCACGACCCCCATGAAGAAGCTTTTGGCATTTGTCCTGGCCCTGACCTGCGCCCTGTCGCTGATGGCCTGCGGCAAGAAGGACGACGACAATAAACCCGACCCCGATCCCGCGCCGGAGCCCCAGCCCACCGTCACCACCGCCGAGTTCACCCACGGCTATGTGGATATGGCGCTGGAGCTGCCGGAGGGCTGGAGCTGGGAGACGGTGTCCGACAACGGCACCGACAAGACCGAGGGCATCCGCTTCTATAAGACCGATGACCCCACCGTCAGCTACACCCTGCTGTGCTGGACGGGCGGCTACGGCATCTGCGGCACCGGTGTCACCACCGAGGAGATCACCCTTGCCAACGGCATGAAGGTCTGGCAGTACACCGAGGAGGACACGGAAAAGGGCACCATGGTCATGGCCGACATCTCTTTTGAGAACACGCCGGGCAGCTATGTGGTGTCCCCCTCCGACACCATGACCACCGAGGTGTGGAACGCCAACCGCGATGCGCTGCTGTCTATTCTGGGCACCGCGCAGATCGGCCGCAAGAGCGTCACCATGCAGGCGGCCATCGACGCCGCCAAAGCCCAGTACACCGGCGAGTACGACCAGGTGTACGCCACCTATGACGTCACCGCCGGCGCGTGGACCGTCAGTTTCAGCAAAAGCTCCGGCGAGAAGGCCACCCGCCTGGTGGTGGACGCCGCCGGAAAGGTCATGGCCGCCGGAAAGTAAAAAATATACCCGGCGACTTGACAAATGTCCGTCGCCGGGTATAATGGAGATAGAGTAGCTGCGACAAGCGGTTTGGCTCGAGCGTTTAGGTTTTCAATTTAGAAAGCCGTCACTTTGCCGAGTGGCGGCTTTCGCGTTTTACCTTCAATGTAAAGACGAGTCCAAACAAGTGAATGGTCAACGTGATAGGCATACTGTCACCCCCTTTCGGAGGGCGTAGCCAAACCGCCTGCCGTAGCGCAGCAGCTCTATTCCACGAGGATATTGTAACAATATGTCGGCTTGTTGTCAACTCGAGCGAAGGTGGTTTTCGTTCTCCCGCTTGACAACCATCCAAAAACGTGCTATTCTTTCCCTGTTACAGGCGATGACGGGCGTGGCGGCCCTGAGCCGCGGGAGGAAATGCCCGCCGGAAGCCCCGTTACCGGCAGAAGAGTGTGGATGTATCCAAATTCAGGTGGAACCACGGACTATGTTTAGTTCGCCCTGAGCCCTACCGGCTCAGGGCGTTTTTTGTTGCCAAAACACTTCATATAGGAGGAACCTCACCATGAAAAACACCGAAAAGACGATGGACAAGATCGTCGCCCTCTGCAAAAACCGCGGCATCATCTTCGCCGGCTCCGAGATCTACGGCGGCCTTGCCAACACCTGGGACTACGGTCCCCTGGGCGTGGAGCTGAAGAACAACATCAAGAAGGCCTGGTGGAAGAAATTTGTCCAGGAGAACCCCTACAACGTGGGGCAGGACGCCGCCATCCTCATGAACCCCCAGACCTGGGTGGCCAGCGGTCACCTGGCCGGCTTCTCCGATCCTCTGATGGACTGCAAGGAGTGCAAGGAGCGCTTCCGCGCCGATAAGCTGATCGAGGACTGGTGCCACGAGAACAGCTTTGAGCTCAGCAAGCCCATCGACGCCTTCTCCCAGCAGGAGATGAAGGACTTTGTGGAGGAGAAGAACATCCCCTGCCCCTCCTGCGGCAAGCACAACTTCACCGATATCCGCCAGTTCAACCTGATGTTCAAGACGTTCCAGGGAGTCACCGAGGACGCCAAGAACACCGTCTATCTCCGTCCCGAGACGGCCCAGGGCATCTTCACCAACTTCGTCAACACCCAGCGCACCACCCGCCGCAAGCTGCCCTTCGGCGTCTGCCAGATCGGCAAATCCTTCCGCAACGAGATCACCCCGGGCAACTTCATCTTCCGCGTCCGTGAGTTCGAGCAGATGGAGCTGGAGTTCTTCTGCAAGCCCGGCACCGACCTCGAGTGGTTCAACTACTGGCGCACGTTCTGCCACAACTGGCTGCTGGGCATCGGATTGAAGGACGAGAACCTCCGCCTGCGCGACCACGACCCCGAGGAGCTGTGCTTCTACTCCAAGGCCACCAC
>DJPP01000067.1:5531-5692 GCA_002438575.1 Oscillospiraceae bacterium UBA6409
CTGACCTACTTCGACCCCGAGACGAACGAGCGCTACATCCCCTACGTGGTGGAGCCGTCCCTGGGCGTGGAGCGCAGCGTCCTGGCCGTGCTGGTGGACGCCTACGACGAGGAGGTCGTGGACGCGGAGAAGAACGACGTCCGCGTGGTGCTGCACCTGCA
>DJPP01000135.1:0-3299 GCA_002438575.1 Oscillospiraceae bacterium UBA6409
GCTTTACACGCGCTCCGCCCTCCCGGACAGCTTTGTTAGACTACCATACACCACGCCGTTTGTCAACGCCCTTTTCCATATTTTTCCCACTTGGAATAGAAGCCTTCACACCATCAGCACAGCTTATGTATTATCTCCGCCACCTGCCTCTTTGATACTTACAGAAACACCTCGTTCTTTGCCGGTCGGGCGTAGATCTCCTCCAGTTCGCTCTTGTGGTATAGATACCCGGGGTCATCGAAATACTTGGCGCCGGTGGGACAGCCCTTGACACAGGCACAGCACTTGATGCACACTCCGTTGACCCGGGACACATCCGCCGGGTCGATACTTCCCATGGGACACCGGGCAGCACATAGACCGCAGCCGCCGCATTTTGTCATATCCGTCTTGGGCTTGACCTTCAGGATATTGATGGGTTCTCCATGGCGATCACGGGGGGTGTAGTACGGCCGTATGGGATCGCAGCCGCCTACAGTGACAGGCGCAGTATCTCCCGCCGTCAGCTTGGCGGCCACATGGTCGGCAAAGGCATCCATCTCCGCCATATCCTCTCTACTGGGCCGGCCCGCGCCTAAGGTGCAGGAAAAGCTGTGTTCCCCCACAAAAGCCCCTCCAGCCACGCAGGAAAAGCCGTCAGCCGTCAGCAGCTGTGACAGCTCCATCAGTGCGTCATCATAATCGCGGTTGCCGAACAGAACCACAGGCACCGCCAAAGCACCCTCGCCGTGTACCATATCCCGCAGGTACGGCATCAGCAAATTTGGCACGCGCCCGGCGTAGGTGGGACAACCCACTACGGCCACATCACCGTCCGGAATGGTCAGTTCCTGTCGGCGTGCGGCAGGCAGCGTGTAGTCATACACTTCACAGTCTGCGCCCAACGCTTCTGCCAGACGGCAAGCGATGCGGTCGACCGTTTTTTTCGTGGTGCCGGTCCCGCTGAAGTACACGGCCCATACTTTTTTAACAGTCATGCCATTCTCCTCTCACTGCACAGACAGCCGCCCGAGGGCGGCTGTCTGTTGTGTTTACAACTGAAAGTCCTCTTCCCGCAGCTTGTCTGTATCCAGCTTCATTGGCCGGGGCGGCACCCGCTTCAGGGGATCGTACTTAAACGCGCCACAGTGGTCCTCAGGCGCCACAACACCCCGCTTGACGCAGGCTACCTTGTCCTCGCCGATGCGGCTTCCTTTGGCACAGTAAGCGCACCGGGGGTCCATATCCTTGCGAAACAGCATAGACTCACCTCACAATGTGTACAGCTGCACCGCGCCGTCACGTACGGTGGCGCTGATCTGCGTAATGGGATGCTCGAACGCATCGATGATACGGGCGGCCATGGGGTCCTCCAGTTCCTTTTGAATCAGACGCCGCAGGTTTCGGGCGCCGTAGGTCAAAGAGTAGGATTTCTCTACCAAATAGTCCACCAGTGCTTCGTCATAACGGAAAGCATAGCCCTTATCGCCCAGAGAGGCTTTCAGCTCCTCCAGCATAATACGGGCGATACCGGCGAAATTCTCTTTCGACAGATGGTTGAAGCAAACGATCTCGTCCACGCGGTTCAAAAACTCCGGCCGCAGGAAGTCCCGCAGGGCCTTCATGGTGCGTTCCCTGCCCTGGTCGTCAGCGCTGCCGCCGAAGCCCACCGCGCCGGCGGATTTAGTGTCGGACCCGGCATTGGAGGTCATCACGATGACGGTGTTCTCAAAATTCACCTTCCGCCCGTGGGCATCGGTGATCTGTCCGTCATCCAGGATTTGCAGCAGCACGTTCAGCACATCCGGGTGCGCCTTCTCGATCTCATCAAACAGTACCACGGAGTAGGGCTTGCGCCGGATCTTCTCCGTCAGCTGCCCCGCCTCGTCATAGCCCACATAGCCCGGAGGACTGCCCACGATCCGGGACACGGAATGCTTCTCCATGAACTCGGACATGTCCAGGCGGATCAGGCTCTCCGGCGCATTGAACAGATCGTCGGCCAGCTGCTTGACCAGTTCCGTCTTGCCCACACCGGTAGGACCCACGAAGATGAAGCTCACCGGCTTGTGCTTGGGGGAAATACCCACGCGGTTGCGGCGGATCGCGGCGGACACCGCGGCGATCGCCTCATCCTGGCCCGCCACATGGGCGCGCAGCCGCTGGTCAAGCTCCGCCAAACGCTTAAACTCCTCTTCCTTGATCTTACTGGCGGGGATCTTCGTCCACATCTCGATGACCCGGGCAATGTTCTCCATGGTCAGCTCCGGCATTCCTTTGGCCCTGATGGCATTCAGCTCATCCGTCACCCGCAGTTCCTGACTGCGAAGCTCCGCGATGCGCTCATACCGCTGGTCCAGTTCCTGCTCCGAGAACTGCTGACCATCCGCCGGCTGGGCGGACATCAAATTCTCGCGCTCAAAGGTCAGATTGGACAACTCCTGTTCCAGCTCCATGCGGCGATTGATCTCCGGATCGTGGAGATTCCGGTCGGAGCAGGCCTCATCGATCAGGTCGATGGCCTTATCCGGCAGATAGCGGTCCGTGATATAGCGCTCGGACAGCAGCACCGCCTGGCGCAGCACCCCCTGCGGGATGGACACACCGTGGAACTGCTCATAGTAGTGGGCAATGCCCTGCAATATCTTCAGCGTATCCTCTACATTGGGTTCGCTGACGGTGACGGGTTGGAAGCGGCGTTCCAGCGCCGTGTCCTTCTCAATGTGCTTGCGATACTCGTTGAACGTGGTGGCACCGATGACCTGTATTTCGCCCCGGCTCAGGGCGGGTTTTAGGATATTGGCGGCATTCATGCTGCCCTCGGCATCGCCGGCACCCACGATGTTGTGGACCTCGTCGATGACCAGGATCACGTTGCCAGCCTTGCGTATCTCCTCGATCAGGCCCTTCATCCGGCTCTCGAACTGACCGCGGAACTGCGTGCCTGCCACCAGCGCCGTCAGATCCAGCAGATAGACCTCCTTCTGCCGCAGCTTGAACGGCACCTCGCCCTTGACGATCCGCTGGGCCAGACCCTCGGCGATGGCGGTCTTACCCACGCCGGGCTCGCCGATCAGGCAGGGATTGTTCTTCTGGCGGCGGTTCAGGATCTGCACCACGCGCTCGATCTCCTGCTCCCGGCCAATAACGGCGTCCAACTTACCCTCCCGGGCACGCTGGCTCAGGTTGATGCAGTAGTTATCCAGGAATTTGCGCTTCTTCTCCGTCTTACGGCCGGTCCCCTGCTGTCCGGTGCCGCCGTTCTGGGGCGGCTGCTGCTCGGCCGGCGGATTGCTGCCGTTGTTGAACAGGCGGTTCAG
>DJPP01000135.1:3378-5485 GCA_002438575.1 Oscillospiraceae bacterium UBA6409
GCATCCAGCTCCTCCGCGCCGCCGAAGGCCTGCATCATCTCACTGTTGATGTTCTCCAGGTCCTCCGGCGTAATACCCATGCGCTTCATCATGTCCTCCACCTGGGGCAGACCCAACTGGGCGGCGCACTTGAGGCACAGGCCCTCGTTGACCATCTCGTTCTTCTCATTCATCCGGGAGATGAACACAACGGCCACATTCTTCTTACATTTGGAACAAAGAGTCGGTTGCATGGTTTTCCTCCGTTATCTCTTATCAAAAAAGCATATCCATTATAGCCGTTTTCACAGCTTAGCGATCAGATCGATGGGGCTGTTCTGCGCGAAAAATTTGAGCAGCACCGTTTTGTTCACCAGCTCCGGCGTCACCAGCAGCTGCAGCTTCTGCAGCACCCACACCGCCAGGAACAGCAGCAGCGCGCATTTCACCAAGCCCAGCACGCCGCCCAGCAGGGCGTTGACGCCATGTACCACCGGCAGCTTTGTGAACAGATGCAGCGGTGTCAGTACCAGCCGCAGCAAAAGCAGCAGCAGCAAAAACGACACCACATACACCACCGCGTAGGCCGCAGACTTCAGCGCGGTGGACACCACAGCGCTCAGCAGCGTCTCGCCCGCCTGCTGCGCCTTCTCCACAGCATTGTCCACCAGTTCCGACAGCGTATCGCCCTCAAAGCCGAAGGCCGCCAGCATCTCGCCGGCGTCGTCGGTGTTGCCCTGGGCCGTCAGCCTCTGCTCCAGCTTCTCTGACAGGATCGGCTCCAGCCATCTGGCCGCCGGCTCCGCCAACTTTCCGGCGATCCACCCTGCCAGCAGCAGCGCCGCCACCACCACGATAATGCGTGTCAGCGCCTGTACAAAGCCCTGCCGCCAGCCCAGCACCAAGCCGATCAGCAGCAGCGCCAGTAAAATCAGATCCACAAAAATCCCAACATTTCCACTCATTGGTGATCACCTCACATAGGGCCTCGCCCCGTTACACCTTACGGCAGATACAGGCTTGCGGCGGTACTGCCCGCCAGCACAGCCGAGCCGTCACTCCGCATCAGCACCTCCCGTGCCTGGCTGACCTCCTCCAGCTCCGCCACGGGAAGCAGCTGCTTATCATAGATCGTCAGATGGTCGCTGCACAGCACGGCCACGTATCGTCCCGCGGCGGACAGGCTGCTGACCTCCGCGTCCAGCTCCACCGAGGCCAACTCCTGGCCATCGCTGTTCACCGTCACCACACGGTGCTGCGTGCCGGTACGGTACCGGCCCAGCAGCAGAGCAGCATAGCCGTCGCCGCTGATGCTGACCCGCCGCAGATAGTCTCCGCCGTAATCATAAGCGGCAGTCATCACGCCGCTGCCATCGATAAAGCACAGCTGCTCCTCCGTCACGGCACAAAACCCGCTGCCTGCAGCCATCAGATCATAGACCACGCTGCCCCGCAGGGTGCAGCGTCCGGCCTCCTGATCACTGTTCACCCGGTAGAAGACCACATAGCTGGCAAACGTGCCGTTTTCCTGCCCCATGGTCACCGCCGCCAGGGTGCGGCTGTCGGCGGACAGCGCCGCCGTCATCACAAAGCGGTCCGATGACTTGAAGGCGAACACCGCTTCTCCGTCGCCGTCATAGACCCGCACCGCGGCCTTGCAGCCGCTTTCACTGCACACCACGGTCAGCCAACCCTTGGCATTCAGCGATGCGCTGAGCACCTCGCCGGCACAGTCAAGTGTATACACCAGGCCCTTATCCGACAGGACGTATACCGCCGTGCCGCCCACGTCATAAGCCGCGGCACGTCCACCGCCGACGGACAACGCCGGTGACTGGAACTTCACCGCCTCGTCATACAGCGTCTTGTTCTGCTCATCCAGCACCGTCAGCTGGTGCATGGACACAGACACAAGGCTGCCCTCCAGCGAGGCAAAATGACCCGACTGGTCGCTGCTGTAACGATACAGCTGGGCGCAGCCGTTTTCATCCTTCACCGCCTTGGCGTAGATGACCTTGCGGCGCAGGCCATCAAAGCCGCTGCGGTCCAGCAGCACCGCCGCCGTCACCGCCGCTACCGCCAGTACCGCCACGATCAGCAGTACCAGCAGCGGCTTCCGGCTGCGCTT
>DJPP01000135.1:5570-5819 GCA_002438575.1 Oscillospiraceae bacterium UBA6409
GTTATCCATTCAACCGTTCATCCTCATACCATACCCGCGTGAGATACAACCCTCCCGGCGGTGCCGTGGGCCCCGCCAGCGTCCGGTTTCCGGAATTCAGTATCTCCGGGATGTCCTCCGGCATCAGCTTTCCCTCCGCCGCGTACAACACCGTGCCGGTAATGGCACGTACCATATTATACAAGAAGCCGTCCGCGCATACCTTCAGCTCCAGCAGTTCCCCATTCCGCGTCACCCGGCAGTAGTGGA
>DJPP01000135.1:5893-7374 GCA_002438575.1 Oscillospiraceae bacterium UBA6409
CCCTCGAACATCCGGGCCGCCCGGTCCATCAAGTCCTCATCCAGCTTCTTGGGATAGAAATACGCCCGGTGAACGTAAAAGGGGTTTTTGATCCGGGAATTGTAGATACGGTAGGTATACTCCTTTTTGATGCACGACCCGATGGCGTTGAAGTCATCGACCACCTCATAGGCCGCTTTCACCACGATATCCTCCGGGATATGGGTATTCACCGCAAAGGGAAGGCGATCCACCGGTATCCGCGACTCTGTACGGAAATTGGCCACATAGTGCTCCGCGTGGACGCCGGCATCCGTGCGGCCGCAGCCGGTTACCTTCACCGGATGGCCGCACACCATAGACAAGCCCTTTTCCAGCGTCTGCGCCACGGAGACCTCCGTTTTCTGCACCTGCCAGCCGTGATAGGCGGTGCCGTTGTACATCAATACCAGCGCGATATTCCGCATAGGCCCCGCCTCCTCTCACTCAAAAGCCAAGCTTTTTCAGCACGATAACACCTGCCGTCAGCACCAGGAACGCCGCCAGCACCAGCCAATCCGCCGCCTTATACCGCAGTACCCGCAGCGCCGTGCGCCCCTCGCCGCCGTGGTAGCAGCGGCATTCCATAGCCGTAGCCAACTCATCGGCGCGCCGGAACGCGCTGATGAACAGCGGCACCAGAATGGGTACCAGCGCTCTGGCACGCTGGAAGATATTGCCTGTCTCAAAGTCCGCGCCGCGTGCCTTCTGTGCCGACATGATCTTGTCCGTCTCCTCGATCAGCGTAGGGATAAACCGCAGGGCGATGGACATCATCATGGCCAGCTCGTGGATCGGCAGGCGCAGCTTTTTCAGTGGCCCCAGCAGGCTCTCCATACCGTCCGTCAGGGCGATAGGACTGGTGGTGTACGTCATCAAAAACGTGCCCATGATAAGCAGCACGATCCGCAGCACCATCTGCACAGCGGCCACGATTCCCTCCCAGGTAATGCTCCGCAGCAGCCACACGTCCGCCACCGGCGTACCGGCGGTGAAAAACATATTCATAACAGCCGTAAAGGCCACCACAAAATAGACAGGCTTCAAGCCCTTGGTCAGCGACTTGAATGGCACTCTCGACACCAGCACCGACACCGCCAGCACCGCGATCATGATACCATAGGTCAGCACGCTTTTGGCGCTGAACAGCGCCACGATATAGAGGATGACGCACAGCAGCTTTGTCCTCGGATCCAGCCGGTGCACCGGCGTATCCGCCGGGAAGAACTGTCCCAGTGTGATATCCTTCAGCACGGAGACGCACCCCCCCTCAGCGCCAGCAGCTTCTGCTCCAGCGCCTCCACGGTGTATACTGCCGTATCGATATCCAACCCCCGCGCCTTCAGCGCGGCGGCCACCTTCGTCACCTGCGGCACGTCCAGTCCCACCTGCTCCAGCTCATGAGCCCGGGCAAACACCTGCTTCGGCGCGCCCTCCATATATACCTTTCCGTCGGACAGCAC
>DJPP01000135.1:7443-9808 GCA_002438575.1 Oscillospiraceae bacterium UBA6409
CACCACCGCCGCGCCCTTGGCGCGGTGATAGGCCTGTATCTGTGCCAGTATGGCATCCCGTCCCTGGGGATCCAGCCCTGCCGTAGGCTCGTCCAGCACCAGCACCTTCGGTTCCATGGCGATGACGCCCGCAATGGCCACCCGGCGCTTCTGTCCGCCGGACAGCTCAAAGGGCGACTTATCCAGCAGTGTCTCATGCAGGCCCACGAAGGTCGCAGCGTCCCGCACCCGTCGGTCGATCTCCTCCGCGTCCAGCCCCATGTTCTTCGGTCCGAAAGCGATGTCCTTATACACCGTCTCCTCGAACAGCTGGTACTCCGGGTACTGGAACACCAGCCCCACCTTGAAGCGCACGTCACGTATTTTTTTCGGCTCCGCCCAGATGTCTCTCCCCTCCAGGAGAATACGCCCGGACGTGGGCTGCAAAAGCCCGTTCAGGTGCTGTATCAGCGTGGATTTACCGGACCCGGTGTGTCCGATCACGCCCAAAAACTCCCCTGCGCCCACAGTCATGCTCAGCCCCTCCACGGCGCTGCGCTGGAACGGCGTCCCCGCCGAATAGGTGTGGGTCAGGTCCTCTATCTGCAAAATCGGTTCCAATGTTACTTCCCTTCCGCCCCGCCGAAGGCGCGGCAAATGGTATCGGCGCACTCGTCCACCGTCAGGCTTTCCAGCGGCACATCTATTCCGTCCTGCCGCAGTCGGTACAGCAGCTCCACCGTATCCGGCGCCGCCAGGCCCAGCTCATGCAGGCGCTCCACCTGCGAGAACACCTGCCGCGGCGTACCGTCCATTGCTACCTCGCCGTCGTTCATCACGATCACTCGATCAGCACGCTCCGCCTCGGCCATGTGGTGGGTGATAAGCACCACGGTAATACCCTGTTCCCGGTTCAGCCGCAGCACGGTGTCAATGACCTCCCGCCGTCCTGCGGGGTCCAGCATAGCCGTGGCCTCGTCCAGCACGATGCACTCCGGCTCCATGGCCAGAATACCCGCAATGGCAATGCGCTGCTTCTGTCCGCCGGAGAGCAGGTGCGGTGCGTGGCTGGCGAATTGCTCCATGCCCACCGCCGCCAGCGCGTCGTCCACCCGCCGGCGTATTTCCGCCGTAGGCACACCCAGGTTCTCCGGGCCGAAGGCTACATCCTCCTCCACCACGTTGGCCACGATCTGATTGTCCGGGTTCTGGAACACCATACCCGTCCGCCGCCGGATCTCCAGCAGCAGCTTCTCGTCCCGCGTATCCATGCCGTCCACATACACCGTGCCGCCGACCGGCAGCAGCACCGCGTTCAGGTGCTTGGCGAAGGTGGACTTCCCGGACCCATTGTGGCCCAGCACCACCGTAAAGCTGCCCTTTTCGATCTCTACCGATACATCCCGCAGGGCCGGAGGATTTGTCTCTCCCTCCGGCGCAGGGTATATATAGGTCAGGTCCCGTGTCTCTATCATCACTGCCATACGCAATTACTTCCGTTCTCGTTTACTCGGAAAACCATCTTCCCGTGGCGCCGCAGGGCAGCGCCATGCCGCTTTCCGTGCAGGGCAGGCCCAGCTCGTCCCATGTGACCGTGCCGCCGAATTTCCGCCCCACCAGCATCTGCAATATGTACCCCAGCACCGACGGCGCCAGCCCTGTGGTATAGCTGTTCAGTATCACGAACAGCGGCTTGTCCGACAGCACCCGGCTGCACAGCTCCACAAAGGGATACAGATTGTCCTCCAGCTTCCAAACCTCGCCGCTGGGCCCGCGCCCATAGCTGGGCGGATCCATAATAATGGCGTCATAGGTCCTGCCCCGGCGTATCTCACGCTCCACAAACTTGGCGCAGTCGTCCACGATCCAGCGGATGGGCGCCTCGCCCAGGCCGGATAGGCGGGCGTTCTCCTTACCCCAGGCCACCATTCCCTTGGCCGCGTCCACATGGCACACAGAGGCCCCGGCCTTCGCACAGGCCACCGTGGCTCCGCCGGTATAGGCAAACAGGTTCAGCACCCGGACAGGCCTTCCGGCGTCCCGTATCCTGCCCATGGCGAAGTCCCAATTTACTGCCTGTTCAGGGAACAATCCCGTATGCTTGAAGTTCATAGGCTTTACCTGAAATGTCAGGTTTTTGTAATGCACCTGCCAGCTTTCCGGCAGCTTTCCTTTATCCCAATGACCGCCTCCGGTAGAAGACCGGGAATAGCGTCCCGTGGCGCCGCGCCACAGCCGCGTGGTCTTGTCCGTCTCCCAGATCGCCTGGGGATCGGGACGCACCAATACCTGCCGGTCCCAGCGCTCCAGCTTTTCGCCGCCGCCGCAGTCCAGCAGCTCATAATCCTTCCAATCCTTCGCGATCCACATACAGACGGACCCTCCC
>DJPP01000135.1:9936-14302 GCA_002438575.1 Oscillospiraceae bacterium UBA6409
TATACTGCATTTACTATACGCCAAGGGCCTTTGTCGGCCGATAGTACGCAAGGAGGTCTATATGGAAAAGAACACACCCAAGCAGCTGGCCCCCGTCAACGGCACCCCCTTTGATTATCTCCGCTGGCGCGGCGACCTGACCTTTGCCCGTGACGGCTTCAACGAGGTGGACAACCTGGTGCTGTGCATCCTCTCCTATATCAATTTCCGCCGCATAGACGCGGTCCATACCAAGGACCCCGCCGCGGCGCCTACCCTGGCCCAGGTCGCGCCCCTGCTCACCGACGAGGATGACCAGCTGGGCCTCTCCGAGCTCAGCTATCTCCCCCTGCTGCGTCTGGCGGCACAGACCGAGCGCTTCCGGGACCTGCGCCTGTTCGGCTATACCCACGAATACGACGAGCAGAGCGCCAAGCAGTTCGACGCGCTCTCCTTTCTGGTGCCCGACGGCACATTGTTCGTCGCCTTCATGGGCACCGACACCTCTCTGGCCGGCTGGAAAGAGGACTTCAACATGAGCTTCCTCTCCGCCGTCCCCGCCCAGACGCGCGCCGTGTCCTACGCCGTGGAGATGGCATCCCTCTGCCCCGCCCTGCCCCTGCGTATCGGCGGCCACAGCAAGGGCGGCAATCTGGCCGCCTGGGCGGCCATCTATCTGCCCGCCGAGCTGCAGGAGGACCGCCTGCTGTCCGCCTATAACAACGATGGCCCCGGCTTCGCCCGGGATATGCTGGACACCCCGGAATACCGCCGGGTGGCCGATAAGCTGCACACCTATATCCCCGAGTCCTCCATCGTAGGCGTCCTGCTGGAGCACGCCGAGGACTACGCCGTTATCGACAGCGCCAACCGTTCCATCATGCAGCACGAGCCCCTGTCCTGGAGCGTGGTGGGTACCCGCTTTGTCCACCTGGGCCAGCGTTCCCAGATGGGCAGGCTCTCCGACGATGTGCTCCGGGAGTGGATCGGCTCCATGACCCCCGCCGAGCGCGAGCAGTTCACCGACGCGCTGTTTGACGTGCTCTCTCTGTCCGGCAAGGCCCGGACGCTGGACGACCTCCGCAGCGGCGGTCTGGCCGGCGGCGCGGCGCTGCTGAAGCAGTACGCCGGCGCGGACGAGGAGAAAAAGAAGATCATCGCCGAGATATTCCGCCGCCTGGCCGTGGACGTGAAGGATGAGCTGAAAAAGGCCGCCGGCGAGGGGCTTGAAGGCGTGAAAAAGGCCGCCGGCGAGGGTCTGGAGGGCGTCAAGACCGTTCTGAGCAACCTGACCAAGGGCGAAAAATAAAAGCGCAGCCGCCCGCAGACACAGCCCTCGTCCCCGCAAATGCCAAAAAAAGAAAGCCCTCACGGGCTTTCTTTTTTTGTTGACTTAGTGCCGCTTTTTGCCGACCCACGCCATGCCGGTCACGGACAGCACCGCCGTCACGGCGTAGATGCCCACGCCCGCGTCAAAGGTCTTGGGGCTCGCCTTCGCCGTGTCCGTAGTAGTCGTGCTGCCGGGATAGTAGTAATACCCGCCGGACGCCGCCTTGACCGTCACCGTGCAAGCCGCAGACTTTCCACCGGCAGTCGCGGTGATGGTCGCCGTACCCTTAGCCACCGCCGAAACAACACCGTTCTCATTCACCGTGGCCACGGTCGCGTCGCTGGACGTCCATGTTACACCAGGCTCACTTGCGTTCTCCGGCGTGACCGTTGCCGTCAGCGTCTCCGTCTTACCCACCTGCAGCTCCATAGTGCTCTTGTTCAGCGCCACACCGGTCACCGGCATAGTCACAGTCCAGACCTTGATATTGCCGGTACCGTCATAAGACACCTTTGCACCGCTTGCCAAATACTGATCAATTTCATTTTCTCCCCAAACGGTATTGCCGCCGTTCTTGCGCAGGTCCTTAAACGTACCCGCCTCAATTTTCAGGCCGTTTCTCTCGTTTTCTTCAATAGTAAACTTATAAGTGCCGCCCTTGATAAGGGTATCAGAACCCTGTGCCAGGACAAAGTTACCGGCATCCATATTGCAATTCAGTACCAGCTTGCCATAGTTGGTCAGCGCCGCAGAGGGCTTTGCGTCCCCAGTGATGGTAAGGCTGCCACGATTCTCCGTTCCATTCCTAATGTTGCCGCCGTTGATAACGACATTTGCACCGGCTTCGATGTACAGATAGGGGTAAGATTCCTGCCCACTGCTGCTAAGCGTTACATCCTCGGCAATGACCAGCCGCTTCGCACCGGATACTACTCCCGTATTGGCATTACCGGCAGCCGTCAGTGCCACTCTTTTCGCATTAGACTCAATTGCGACCCAGCCGACAATACCGCCTGCATCCATGTTGTTGTTACTTGCGCCAGTCGTGACCGTCACACCGCCGCTATTTTTGCAGCCGTTGATCGTCCCTTTTCTATCTGCATTTTTGTCGCCACCGACGCCGCCGACGATACCGCCAGCAGCACCCTTAGCGGTCACATTCGCAGTGTTTACGCACCCGCTGATAGTAAAGTCCGCACAGTTAGTCCATGCAGCAATACCACCGGCGCCATAGTTTGCAGTTCCCTCAGATATTACCGCACCACTGTTGGTACAATTCAAAACAGAGGTGTTTATCTCAATGATATTGAGAATACCCGCCGCACGATTAGCATTAGATTTGATAGCGGCATTGTTCATACAATCCGTGATAACTGCGTTGTCACTCTTTGTAATCACCACAATACCAGCTGCCTTTTCGCTGCCGATAACCGTCGCCTTGTTGACGCAGTTCTCCACTCTGCCGCCATTCATCTGCCCCACGATACCGGCCACATTCTTGCCGGAAATAGTGCCGGCCACCGTCAGGTTCTTGATGGTCGCACCCTTAGTAGCGCCGAAGAAACCGGCGTAGCCGCCAAATTTTTCATCGAGACTGCTGTTGATATTACTGATAGTGACCGTCTGGCCGTTGCCATCAAAGGTACCGGCAAACTTGTTGTCGCTGCCCTTCTGCCCGATGGGCGTCCAGCCGGCAACGGTAATATCATTGCCCAGCTTGAAATACGTCCCGCTGTAGGCTGTACCGCGGTTCACGGCGGTCGCCAGTGCGGCCAGCTGCTCCGCAGTCGTGATCACATACGGATCGGCCTCCGTGCCGGAGCCTGTCCAGTTTTCCTCCGCCCAGCTGACGCTGCACAGTCCCAGCGCCATGACCAGCGCCAGGAGCATTGCCAATAACTTCTTCATTGTATATTCCCCTTGTTTTAAATTTTTCCGCAGGACGCATCGTTTTAAGCTCGTTAAAACGCAAATGCAGAGGTACCTCTGCGGATAGGTTGATTATAACACCAAAAACGGCGGTGTACATGGTTCTTCTGGGAAATTTCCGTATTTCTGCGCTTTGGACAAATCAGGCATTGAGAATTTGGCCGTTTTGACGAACAATAAATATCCCCCGGCGAGGCCGGGGGATATTTATTGCGAAATCAAATCAGTCCAGCATACTCTTCAGGTCGATAGCGACCTCGAAGGGTGCGGCAGTGGCTTCCTTGATCTGGTCCACGGTGAACTCGGGATTGATCTCGGTCATCAGCAGGCCCTTGTCGGTGACCTCGAACACGCACATCTCGGTGATGATCTTGTTCACGCAGTGAGAGGCGGTCAGGGGCAGACGGCACTTCTCGAAGATCTTGGGGTTGCCCTTGGCGGTGTGCTCCATGCACACGATGCAGTGCTTGGCGCCCACGCACAGGTCCATGGCGCCGCCCATGCCGGGCATCTTCTTGCCGGGGATGATCCAGTTGGCCAGGTTGCCCTCGGCGTCGACCTCCAGAGCGCCCAGGAAGCAGGCGTCCACATGGCCGCCGCGGATCAGGCCGAAGTTGCTGGCGGAGTCGATGAAGCCGCCGCCATAGGCCACGGAGGCGGGGCTGCCGCCGGCGTCCACAACGTGGTACGGATCGTAGTTCTCATCGCCCTCCTTGGGCGCCTTTCCGGCGGAGACGATACCCAGCTCAGCGTGGATGATCAGCTCCACGCCCTCGGGCAGATAGTGGGGGATCAGGGTGGGCAGACCGATGCCCAGGTTCACGACGTCGCCGTTTTTCAGCTCTTTGGCGCAGCGCTTGGCAATAAAGCCCTTGATCTCAGACTTTTCCATTACTTTCTGTCTCCTTCCACGATGTAGTCCACGCACATACCGTAGGTATGGACGTTCTCAGGCTCGATGTCGCCCACGGGGACGATATACTCGCACTCGGCGATCACGGTGTCGGCGGCAGTGGCCATGACAACGTTGAAGTTACGCATGGTGCCCTTGTACCAGCAGTTGCCGTACTCATCGCACTTATAGGCGCCCAGCAGGGCGAAATCGGCGTGGATGGGCTTCATCAGCAG
>DJPP01000135.1:14411-15823 GCA_002438575.1 Oscillospiraceae bacterium UBA6409
CCGCCCAGACCGGCGCCGCCGGCGCGGATGCACTCAGCCAGCGTGCCCTGGGGCAGCAGGTTGACCTCCAGCGTGCCCTCGGTATTCTGCTGACCGACCTCGGGGGTCATGCCCACATGGGTGGCGATGACGCGCTTGACCTGATGGTTGTGGATCAGCTCCGCAATGCCGAAGAACTCCTCGCCCATAGGGCCGGTCGCGCGGCCCATATCGTTGGCGATCAGGGTCAGGTCCTTCGTGCCCCGGGCCACCAGCTCCTTGACGATAGCGCGGGCCTGGCCGCAAGCCAGGAAGCCGCCGCACATAATCGTGGCGCCGTCGGGGATCATGGCCGCCGCTTCCTTGGCAGTCAATACAGGTTTCTTTGCCATTTCTGTTCCTCCTACTTTTTTATGACAGCAACCACTGGGCCATCTGCCTATGCAGTTGACCCAGTGGTGCCGTATGGTTTTACTTCATGCCGCGCTTGACCATTTCGGTCACGGCGAAGGACGCCACGTCGTCGGCATACTTGCCGGCGCCGAAACCGGCGTCAAAGCCCAGCTCCTTGGCCAGCTCATGGGTGATGCGGGGACCGCCGCAGCATACGACGAACTTGTCGCGCAGGCCCTCGGCCTCCAGCAGCTCGATGAGGTTGGTCAGGTTCTGGATGTGTACATCCTTCTGGGTAACGGTCTGGCTGACCAGCAGCACGTCCGCGTGCAGCTCCAGCGCCTTCTTGATGAATTCCTCGTTGGGGACCTGAGAGCCCAGGTTATAGGCCTCGATCATCTCGTAGCGCTCCAGGCCGTAGTGGCCGGCGAAGCCCTTGCGGTTCATGATGGCGTCGATACCCACGGTGTGAGCGTCGGTGCCGGTGGAGGCACCCACCATCACGACCTTGCGGCCGATGTGCTCTTTGATGTACTCATTGGTATCCTCCATGCTCATCACGTCGGACTCCACAGTAATAACATGGATATCCTCGTAGTTCACGGAGTGTACGCAGCTGCCATAGACCACATAGAAGGTGAACTCCTTGTCCAGCGCGGCGTGATATGCCACGTTGGGCTCCTCGAGACCCATCTTCTTGGCGATCTGGCGGGCAGCCTCCTCACCGCGCTCATCATCCTTGATGGGCAGGGTGAAGCTGGTCTGTACCTTACCGTCGTTCATGGTGTCGCCATAGGGCTTCAGGCGGGTCAGATCCAGCGTTGTATCGAAATCGATCTTATGGGTATTATACAGTCCGCTGCTCATGCTCCCACCTTGCCTTTCATGACTTCAATGAACGGGTTGAAGTATTTGTCGTCCTTGATGACCACGCCGGCCAGGCCCTTGCCGCCGTCCTTGGGGCGCTTCACGTCGGCGAAGATGCCCTTCTCGATGGTGGTGAACAGGCCCAGCTTCTCGATCTCGGAGAGCAGGTCGGT
>DJPP01000135.1:15919-22049 GCA_002438575.1 Oscillospiraceae bacterium UBA6409
TCCTTCATGGTGCGGAAGATGTACTGCGCGTTCTCAATGGACAGCGCGCGGTCGGACATGAACGGGGTGTGGATGGCCTCGGTCATCATGCCCAGCAGGCACAGCTTCTGGTTGGTCAGGATGGTCACCATGTTGAACAGGGCGTCCTGGATGTGACCGCGGAAGATGTTGCCGGTCATGAACTTCGTGGGAGGCATATACTTCAGGGGCGCGTTGGGGAAGATCTCGCGGGCCATCTGGGCCTGCGCCAGCTCGTACAGGAACGTATCCTCCACGGCGGGATCCATCTCAAAGGCGTGACCCAGACCCATCTGCTCCTCGCGCATACCGGCGGTCTTTGCGAACGCCTCGTTGATGAACTGGGAGGCCAGCACGGTGTGGGCCGCGGTGATGGCGTCGTCGGTGGTCAGATAGTTATCCTCACCGGTGTTGATGATAACGCCGGCATAGCCGTTGATGACGCGGGAGAAATACTGGTCCACGATGGTGCGCTGCATATTGATATCGCGGAACAGAATGCCGTACAGCGCGTCGTTCAGCATGACGTCCAGACGCTCCAGAGCGCCCATAGCGGCGATCTCGGGCATACACAGACCGGAGCAGTAGTTGCACAGCCGGATATAGCGGTGCTGCTCCTCGCCCACCTCGTCCAGCGCCGCGCGCATCAGGCGGAAGTTCTCCTGGGTGGCGTAGGTACCGCCGAAGCCCTCGGTGGTCGCGCCGTAAGGCACGTAGTCCAGCAGGGACTGACCGGTGGTACGGATGACGGCGATGATGTCCGCGCCCTGCTTGGCGCCGGCCTTGGCCTGGATGATATCCTCGTAGATATTGCCGGTAGCCACGATGATGTACAGGTACGGGCCTTCCTTATCGCCCCACGCCTTCAGGTAGCTGTTGCGCTTGGCGACGTTCTTGTTGATGCGCTCCACGGTAGCGTTCACCACGGGGGTGATGGCGCCGCGGATCTCCGCGTCGGAATGGGCAGGGACCTTGCTCAGGTCCAGCTCGCCGCTGTTCACGGCCTCTGCCACGCCCTGGGGATCCTTGCCGGTCTCCACCATAGCGTTGCCGATAGCCCACGCGGCACCCACGGGCAGCAGGGAGTTTGCCATCAGGTGGTCAACGACCACGTTGGGCAGAGGAACGTCCATATCGTTGACGCCATCGATACCCAGCAGACGGCAAACAGCGCGCTCCACCGTGACGGTGGTGTGCTGGTCGATAAAGTGCTGGGTGTCGTCCGCGATCTTGGCGGCGGAGGCACGGGCACGGTTGACCAGCTCAAAATTCAAGCCGAGTTTGCTTTCCATAGTTTACCCTCTCTTATTTCTTGACGTGACGCTCGTTACGCAGCAGCTTGGTGGGCTCCAGATAGCGCTGAGCAGTACCCTCGGCGACCCATGCCACGCCGGTCTTCTCCACCTTCTTCTTGCCGGTGCAGACGTCGCAGTGGCAATCCTGGACATAGTGCTCGGGCTGCGTGTAAGAGGTGATAACGCCCTCGAAGTTACGCAGGATGACCTTGCGGGGCGTCTCGGAGATCAGATAGTTGGGCATAACGGGGGTCTTGCCGCCGCCGCCGGGGGCATCCACCACGAAGGTGGGAACACAGTAGCCGGAGGTATGACCGCGCAGGGCTTCCATGATCTCGATGCCCTTGGACACGGGGGTACGGAAGTGGCTCAGGCCCAGGGAAGGATCGCAGGCATAGATGTAGTAGGGACGGACACGCATCTTGACCAGACCGTGGACCAGCTCCATCATCACATGAGAGCAATCGTTCACGCCGGCCAGCAGCACGGACTGGTTGCCCAGGGGGATACCGGCGTCAGCCAGCATAGCGCAGGCCTTGGCGGCTTCGGGAGTGAACTCCTTGGGGGTGTTGAAGTGGGTGTTCAGCCACACGGGATGATACTTCTTCAGCATGGCGCACAGCTCGGGGGTGATACGCTGGGGGCACACAACGGGCGTACGGGAGCCCAGACGCACGATCTCCACATGGGGGATGGCGCGCACGCGCTTGATGATGTACTCCAGGGTGTCGTCCTCGACCATCAGGGAGTCACCGCCGGACAGCAGCACATCGCGGACCTCGGGATGGGCGGCCACATAATCGATGCACTTGTCGATCTGCTGCATAGGCACTTCGCAGTCGTTCTGACCGGCAAAACGACGACGGGTGCAGTGACGGCAGTACATGGAACACTGGTCGGTGATCAGCAGCAGCACGCGGTCAGGATAGCGGTGGGTCAGGCCGGGAGTGGGGGAGTCGGTATCCTCGTGCAGGGGATCGGCATCCTCATAGTCGGCATACTCCAGCTCTTCAGCGCGGGGGATAGCCATCTTGCGGATGGGATCAAACGGATCGTCCAGATCGATCAGGGACAGATAGTAGGGGGTGACAGCCATACGCAGCTTGCCCAGGGTCTTGGCAACGCCGGCTTCCTCGTCGGGGGTCAGGGTCATGTACTTCTTCAGATCCTCAACCGTCTCAGCGCGGTTAGCGACCTGCCAATGCCAGTCGTTCCACAGATTTTCGGGAACGTCAGCGAACAAACCGTTGCGAGTTTTCATGTCGTTTCTCCTTCACAAAAATCGTTATTTCAGGTACGCCAAAGGCTGGGAGTCCCCCGAAGGGGACGCCCAGCTTCGGTCAAATTCGTTTAGCAGTACTTCTCGTCGAACAGCTTACGCAGCTTGGGGTTCTCACGCAGCACGTCCAGGGTGATCTGCGCGTGGTTCTTGGTGTAGCCGTTGCCGATGATCATGGTAACGTCCTTGCCGATACCCTCAGCGCCCAGGGCAGCCTTGGTGAAGGAGGTAGCCATGGAGAAGAAGTACACCAGGCCGTCGTCACGGACGGGCAGGATGGCGGACATCTCGCAGGACTCGATGTTCACGCAGCAGATGGACAGATCGTACTCCTTGCCGTCGTTGGCAGCCAGAGCAGCCTCCATGACCTCAACGGGCTTGGTGCAGTCGGCGACGATCACGTCGGTGTACACGCCCAGCTCCAGCAGACCGGGGACCTGCTTGGGGTTGCGGACGACGCCCACGACCTTGCCCTTGGGGCCGACCTTCTTCATAGCTTCCCAACCGCACAGAACGCCGGACTTGCCGTTGGCGCCCAGGATCAGAACGCTGTCGCCCTCCTTGGGCAGCTTGCGGGCCTGGGCAGGAGCGCCGGCCACGTCCAGAGCAGCCAGGGCCAGAGGCTCAGACATATCCTCGGGCATCTTGGCGTACAGGGCGGACTCGAACAGGATGGCCTTGCCGACGATGTCCACGCGGTCGATATCCTTGTGGATGGCCAGGATCTTGTCGATCTTCAGCGGGGTCATGGACAGGGAGACCAGAGAGACGATCTTGTCGCCTTCCTTCAGGTCGAAGCCGGGCTTCTTCTTCAGGTCCTCGCCGATGTGAGCGACGACGCCCTTGAACATACCGCCGGAACCGGTGACAGGATTCTGCTGCTTGCCGCGCTCAGCGACGATGCCCAGGATCATTTCGCCGATCTTCTTCTCGTCGCCGCCGCAGGCCTCGGAGATCTGGGTGAAGGAAGCGGAGTCGATGTTCAGGGAAGTGACATCGCAGACGATCTCGTTGGAATAGACCTTGCTCATGTCGTTGTCGATCTTCCACGCAGCCTGGGTCAGAACGCCCTTGGGCTCGATAACGCGGTGGGTACCGTACTTGTTGCCTTTCAGTTCAGCCATTTTAGTTTCCTCCTAAATTTATTTACAATTCTTTCTTTTAATAGCTTCTAATAGCTTTCAGCGGACACTGAACGGATGCGTCGGATGGATGGACGAGAAAATTTTTTGTCTGTCAAGGCGTGTGGTTTGCAGGAATACTTTGTGTATTTCAAAAAACACACGGGAAGGCAGACGGGAAATTTTCCGTTCAGCCGCCGACAGCACTTCGTTCAGTGGCTGCGTCATTACTTCAGGGGCTTCAGGCTCAGGATCTCGCGGGCCTCAGCGGGGGTAGCGATCTCGCGGCCCAGCTCCTTGGCGATACGGACGACCTTGGCCACCAGCTCGCCGTTGGACGCGGCCTTCTGGCCCTTGCCCAGGTAGATGTTGTCCTCGAAGCCCACGCGGACGTTGCCGCCCATAGCGATAGCGGCAGCAGCCATGGTCCAGGCAGCGCGGCCCACGCCGGACACGGTCCAGGTGGCGTTGGCCGGGATCTTGCTGGCGAAGAACGCCAGGTTCTCCACAGTGGCGGGGGTGCAGCCATGGACGCCCAGCACGAAGTTGAACTGCATGGGATCGCCGGGGACCTCGCCCTTCTTGGCCATACCCAGAACGGTGTCGATGTGGCCCAGCTCGAAGCACTCGTACTCGGGCTTGATGCCGTTCTCGATCATGCGCTTGCCGAAGGCGCGCATGGTGGGCATGGTGTTGTCGAAGATCTCGTCGCCGAAGTTGCAGGTACCGCAGTCCAGGGTGGCCATCTCGGGGAACAGCTCGGTGGGCTGCAGACGCTCCTCGGGGCTCATGCCGGTGGCGCCGCCGGTGGAGGGGATCATGATGACGTCGGGCAGCTCCTTGCGGATGGCGTCCATGACGACCTTGAAACGCTCGCGGCCCTGGGTGGGAGTGCCGTCGTCCTCGCGGACGTGGATGTGCAGGATCGCCGCACCGGCCTCGTAGGCGGACTTAGCCTCGCGGACCATCTCCTCGACGGTATAGGGAACAGCCTCGTTCTGGGCCTTGGTGACCTCAGCGCCGCAGATAGCAGCGGTAATGATAAGCTTCTCCATCGTCGTCGCTCCTTACTTCTCGATGGGCAGACGCTGGCAGTCCTTGGGGGTAACGCAGGTGCCGTGGGCACGGCAGACCACCACGGGCTCAGCCAGAACGTCAGCGGCGGAAGCGCTGATGTCAGGGCGGGAGACGATGACCTTGCGGGCCTCGAACTTCATGGTACGGGAGGTGTTGCCGATCTTCTCGATCTCGCCGTAGGCCTCGATGTAGTCGCCGGCGTAGACGGGCGCCAGGAACTCCACGTTGTCATACGCGCAGAACAGGCCCTCGTCGCCGTCGCACTTGATCAGCAGCTCGGTGGCCACATCGCCGAACAGGTGCACCATGTGTGCGCCGTCCACCAGGTTGCCGCCGTAGTGGGCGTCCTTCGCGCTCATACGCAGACGAAGCAGAGATGTCATCTTTTCCATAAGTTTTTCCTCCTTCAAATTTTTGGACGTGCATTCCAAATACCAGAGCTGGCCTCGGCACTTCTTTTGGGTATGAAAAAAGCGCTATCGGTCAAGGTCGTTGACCAATAGCGCTCCATGTATCACTACATGACAGCAGCGCCGCTTACACCGCGCTGCCAGGAACCGCACGCACAGACCCGTCCGGTCCCTTCGGCGGAAGACCCCTTCCTGCAAATTTACCGGGTGCCTGTCCCCAAATATGCAGTACCCTGTCCTCCGCGCCTCTATTGACTGATATTATGAAATTTCTACCTATAAATTATACCTTTTTCAGTGGCTTTGTCAAGTGACATTGTGACAGAAAAGACAATAACTTTTTTGTGCGATACGAATAAATTTCAGCCCTGTATTTCGGCATTTCCCCAAGGAAACGCCCTCTCCCCCGCGGCTGTGTTTCTCACAGAAAAAAGCGCCCCGCAGGGCGCTTTTTTAATAGCTTTCCTCCACCATTTTCAGTATCTCCGGCTTCAGGGACAGCATCCGGCAGATATTCAACGCGTCCCGCGGGCAGTCGGACTTGCCCTCCACGCGGTACAATCCGTAGTTCATGTGCCGCGCGATGACCGCCACGCCGTCCTCGCTGGTCACGGCCAGCTCCCGGCGGATCGCCTCCGGATCGATATCCCGCAGGCCGATGATCTGATAGTGGGTCCGGGCATACTCCGCCACCTTGTCATAGTGGGTGGTCAGCAGCGAGATGGCGTCCACACCGTTGAGATACCGCGTGACCGCCTGCACGATCACCGCGCCCTCGTCCGGGTTGGTGCCCCGGGCAAACTCATCCAGCAGAAACAGCGAATAGCCCTGCTCCACCTCGGAGAGCGCCTTCTGGAACTGTACGATCTCCGAACCGAAGCCGCTGAGGCCCGACTGGATGGACTGCAGGTCGTCAAAGAGCATCTTCAC
>DJPP01000135.1:22151-26924 GCA_002438575.1 Oscillospiraceae bacterium UBA6409
GCCACCGTCTTCATAGCCACGGACTTGCCGCCCATGTTGGCGCCGGTGATGACCGTGGCCCCGGGGGTCAGGGAGATGGATACCGGCACGAAGCGGCGGCCCTGCTCCTCCAGCAGGTCGCAGATCTCCGGATTGATCATATCCTCCAGCTCCAGGTCCTTCTCCGTCAGCTCCGGCTTTACGCCGCCGTAGCGCACGGCGAACAGCGCCTTCTGGATGATGAAATCCAGCCGCCCCGCCGTCTCCGCGTCGGAGAGCAGATCCTCCACCATAGGGGCCAGCGCCGCGCCCATGGCCTTGCGGACGTGCATCTCCTCCGCATCCTCCTCGCCGCACAGCCGGGTGCGCTTCAGCCGCAGATCGTCCTTCTCCGCGTCGGTCTGGGCGTGGAACAGCCGTTCCTCCACATCCTTTTTTGCGCTGCGGATCTCCTTCAGCTTGGCCGTGGCGCTGTCCGGGATATAGAAGCCACGGCTCCCGGTACCGTCCGGATCCAACACCGCCAGCGCGTCCTTCACCTCATGGAAGGTCATGCCCTTAAAGTGCGTCACCGCGTTGATCTGCTCAAACAACGGGCGCATACCGTCCAGCCGCTGCAAATAGCCCTTGATCTCAAACAGCTCCACATGGTCCGGCGTCTCCCCCGCCGCGCAGCGGCGCAGGGAGTTGCGGATGTCCTTCATCTGGCACAAGCCGGTCATCAGCTTGTTGTACACGTCCTTCAGCTCGCCGGCGGCATTGGCCGCCTGCTCCACGTTGTACAGCTCCTCCTCCAGCGCGGCGCGCTCCTCCGGCGCGTAAAACCGCAGCCGCCGGATGCGCTCCTGCCCAAAGGGCGAGCAGCCGTGCAGCGTTTCCAGCGCGTATTGCAGGCCGATCTTCTCTTTTTCCTCAAACTTGACCGCGATCATGCCAGTTCCTCCTTCACATTGATGACCGGTACGTCCACCGCCTCTTTCATACGGAACAGGAATTCATCCTTGTCGAACTTCCATCCGTAGGCGGACACCGGGTTCACGGTGACGCACAGCGTCTTCGCCGCGTCCTCCGTCTCCAGCGCCACCTCACGCACCGCCAGCTTGTCCAGCGTATCGGCGCTGAGCAGCACCTTGCTGGGGTCCTTGACCACCAGGCGGCACTTCCGCAGCACACCGCTTCGCAGCAGCGGCACCACCATTGTATCCGTCAGCGCGCCGGTCACCAGCGCCGCGCCGTTGGCCTTGACACAGGCCTCCAGTCCCTCACTGCTCTCCGGCGGCAGCGTCTCCGCCTTGGGCAGGTTCATCAGCCGGTAGATGTGCACCGTATCGGCGATGACCTTCTCCATGCTGGCATTGTAGCTGGCGCCGGTACACAGGATAACGCCCTCCGCCACCGCCCGGGCGCCCAGGCTCTTGCGCCCCAGCGCGCCGTCAATAACGGACTTCTCCGCCCCCAGGGCAAAAAAGCTCTCGGACACCGACCGCAGCTGCGTGGTGATGGACGGCCCCGCCAGCTGCACATAGCCGGCGCTGCGGGCGCGCATGATGACCACCTCGCCCAACGGGGTGGGGATACCGGTGGTCATCAAAATCTCTTTTGTCACATCGCCCAGCCGCAGCATATCCTTGGCCGTGGCGATCAGCGTTCCCTCACGGACGAAGATGCCCGGCTTTTCCGTGCCGGTGACCACGTCGGTGGACTCGCCGTCCCGCCCGATGGAGGTCAGGCCCAGCGTGCCCCGCAGATGGCCGCCGGCGAGCAGCCAGTTGAGCATGGTGGTCTTGCCCGCGTTCTTGCACATACCCACGATGGACATGGTCTTTGTCTCGTTGAGCCGGCGTATCAGCTCCTCGTGCATGGTCTACACGCCCTTTCTCTGTTCATTCAATTTTTGATTGTAGCATACCGCGGCGAAAAAAGAAAGGGGCGAAACGGATAAAATCCGTTTCGCCCCGCAGTTCGCTTACTCCACTGTGACGCTCTTTGCCAGATTACGCGGCTTATCGATGTCGCAGCCGCGCTCCAGCGCCGTGTAGTAGGACAGCAGCTGCAGCGGGATCACGCCCAACTGCGGCAGGAGCATGGCCTCCGCCTCCGGCACAGTCAGCACCGTGTCCACCCGCTTGTGCAGGGCCTCGGCCCCGGCCTCGGTGGTCAGGGCCAGCACCCGCGCGCCGCGGGCCTGCACCTCCACCACGTTGCTGACCGCTTTATCCAGCAGCGGCAGGTAGGCAGCCACGGCGATCACCGGCGTCCCCTGACGGATCAGGGAGATGGTGCCGTGCTTCAGCTCACCGGAGGCATAAGCCTCCGAGTGGATGTAGCTGATCTCCTTCAGCTTCAGGCTCCCCTCAAGGGACAGGGCGTAGTCCAGATTACGGCCGATGAAAAACACGTCCTCCTCCTGCGCCAGCCATTTGGCGGCCGCGCGGATATCCTCCGTATGGGAGAGCACCTGCTCCATCTGTCCCGGCAGGGCCTCCAGCCCCCGCACCATGGCGCTGTATGTCTCATAATCCACGGTGCCCAGCACGTCGCCGAAATACAGTCCCAACAGGTGCAGCACCGCCATCTGGGTGCTGTATGCCTTTGTGGTGGCCACGGCGAT
Source organism: Oscillospiraceae bacterium UBA6409 (assembly GCA_002438575.1). Taxonomy (GTDB): domain Bacteria; phylum Bacillota; class Clostridia; order Oscillospirales; family Oscillospiraceae; genus Vescimonas. Next base: position 24,742 of record DJPP01000135.1, read on the forward strand.
CTCCGGCCCGGCCCAGGTGTAGAGCACGTCGTCACTCTCCCGGGCGATGGACGAGCCCACCACGTTCACGATGGACAGCACCCGGGCGCCGCGCTTCTTGGCCTCACGCAGGGCGGCCATGGAGTCCAGCGTCTCACCGGACTGGCTGATGACGATGACCAGGTCGCCCTCCCCCACCAGGGGGTCGCTGTAGCGGAACTCCGAGGCCAGGCAGACCTCCACCGGCCGGCGCAGCAGCCGTTCCAGGGTGTATTTGCCCACCATGCCCACATGGTAGCTGGACCCGCAGGCCACGATGCAGATACGCCCTATATCGCGTATCTCCTTATCGGTCATGGTCAGGTCGCTGAGCACCACGCGGCCGTCCCGGATGCGCCCGGTGATGGCGCGGCGCACCGCCGCCGGCTGCTCATAGATCTCCTTGAGCATGAAGTGGTCGTAACCGCCCTTTTCCGCGGCGTCCACATCCCAGTCGATGTGACGGTGCTCCTTGTCGATGGGCCGGCGGCGCTCGTCGTAGATACGGATGCCCTCCGCCGTGATGATCGCCAGCTCGCCGTCATCCATATATACCACGTCCCGGGTGTGCCGCAGCAGCGCCGTCACGTCCGAGGCCAGGAAGTTCTCCCCCCGGCCGCAGCCCAGCAGCAGCGGCGCGTCCTTTCGGGCGGCAATGATCCGGTCCGGCGTGTCGGCGCACAGAATGCCCAGCGCATAGGAACCCTCCACCCGCGAGAGCATCTGGTTCACCGCCTCGAACACGTCGCCGCACCGGCTGTAATACCAGGCCAGCAGCTGGGCCACCACCTCCGTGTCCGTCTCGGACACGAACGTGCAGCCCTTCTGGATCAACTCCTGCTTCAGCCGGGCAAAATTCTCGATAATACCGTTGTGCACCACGGCGAACTTTCCGTCACCGCTGACCTGCGGATGGGCGTTCACCTGGTTGGGCTCGCCGTGGGTAGCCCAGCGGGTGTGGCCGATGCCCACCGTCCCCGGCAGGTCCGCCCCGCCGTGGGTCAGCGCCTCCAGCGCCGCAAGACGCCCTGGCGTCTTGCGTACCTGCAGCCCCTCGGGCCCGCATACCGCGACGCCGGCGGAATCATAGCCCCGGTACTCCAGACGGCACAATCCTTCCAGCAGTAGCGGCGCAGCCTGCTGCTGCCCAACGTATCCTACGATACCACACATATAAGCAAAATCCTCCGATCAATGTGATAGGTCGGAAGCACAAACGCGCAGATCATTTGTCTTCGCATCCGGTCACAGCCTCTCTGTTTTGCGGTCGCCCGCATATTTGCTGACTGTGTACGCACCCGGACGGCACGGGAGAGCATCCGCCGAATACTTCGATCACTCTCCGCCTCGTCGTCTTTGCGCGGACTGCGTCCGCGGCAAAGCGCTGGCGCTTATGTCGGCCTGTGCCGAGAGCCTCCTTTCCGTTCTGCGAGCCATATACAAAGCGGCGCTGCCGCTGTATACCAACATAATTTGCCCCGCCGCGGGGCATACTGCTCCGGAATACAACTTCCGAAGGGGTGTACGATCATGGCGACTGCCTTTTTCCGCACGGTCATTCTCTATCTGCTGCTGATCGCGGGCCTGCGCCTCAGCGGCAAGCGGCAGATCGGCGAGCTGGAGCCCATCGAGCTGGTGCTGACGCTGCTGATCTCCGATCTGGCCTCCGTACCCATGCAGGACTTCGCCCTGCCGCTGTTCAACGGCGTCATTCCCATCATCACGCTGATCGCCCTGTCCACACTGTTCAGCGCCATCAGCCTGCGGAACGTACGCTTCCGGGACCTGGTCTGCGGCCAGCCGGCCCTGGTGATCGTGGACGGCAAGCTGCGGCAGGAGACCATGCGCCGCAACCGACTGACGCTGGACGAGCTGTTCGAGCAGCTGCGGGGCCAGGGGATCACCGACCTCAGCGACGTGAAATACGCCGTGCTGGAGACGAACGGCCGGCTGTCCGTGCTGCCCCGCAGCCCCCTCCAGCCGGTCACGCCGGAGCAGCTGGGGCTGGACGTACAGGATGACGTGTTCCTGCCCACTATCCTCATCAACGACGGCCGGGTGCTGACGGACAACCTCCGGCAGGCGGGCCGGGATGACCGCTGGCTGGCACAGGAGCTGCACCGGCAGGGCATCACCCGCAGCCAGGACGTGTTTTTGCTGTCTGT
>DJPP01000135.1:27003-45877 GCA_002438575.1 Oscillospiraceae bacterium UBA6409
CGCATCCCCCTGTTCGTACTGCTGGCCGTGCTGTGCTTCATCCTGTGGAATGCCGCCTGGGTCACGGACCGCTGCGGCGAGTGGGCTGCCGCGGTGGACACAGTCACCGCCGACCTGGACGCCGGCGGCGACGGCGGGACGGCACTGGACGCCCTGGACGCCCTGTGGCAGGACGTTCAGGGCTATATGCACATCATCGTCTCCCATGAGGACCTGGACGAGGCCGAGGCCCTGATGGCCCAGGCAAGAGCGCTGTCCGCCCGGGGCAGCACCGAAGAGCTGTACCCCGTGCTGGCCCAGCTGCGGCACCAGTTCCGGCTCATCGCCGAAACACAGCAGCTCAGCCCCAAAAATATCTTCTGACGATCACTTCTCGCTCAGCAGCTTGTTCAGCTCGGACATGAACGTGTTGATATCCTTGAACTGCCGGTACACGGAGGCAAAGCGGACGTAGGCCACCTCGTCGGCCTTTTTCAGCTTCTCCATGACCTTCTCGCCGATGACCTCAGTGCTGACCTCGCGCTCCAGGGAGTTTTGCAGCTCCTGCTCGATCTCCAGCGCCATGCGCTCCATGTCCGCCACGGGCACCGGACGCTTCTCGCAGGAGCGCTGGATGCCCCGCAGCACCTTGCTTCTGTCAAAGCTCTGGCGGGAACCGTCCTTCTTGATGACCACCATCGGCAGGCTCTCTACCGTCTCATAGGTGGTGAAGCGCTTTTCGCACTGCAAACACTCCCGGCGGCGGCGGATACTGCTGCCCTCGTCGGCGGGGCGGGAATCCACCACCTTGCTCTCTTTATAACCGCAATAGGGGCATCTCATCTCTCTTGCTCCTCCTTATCTCTGTGGCGATCGCCACATAGTCACAGTTATTGTAACACAAACCCACAATATATGGTAGTCTTTTTTCAAATTTTCACCGTCATTTCGACATAATGGGCCGGCCCTCGCCATCAAAGAGGTACGTCACCTGTCCCTGCTCTACGCTTGCAAAGCAGAACAATTCCGGGATCGGGAAGGGCTCACCCTCCCGCCACGGGACCACCGCCCGCACACAGCGCCCCTGCCGCGCTGTCCGCGCCGCCGGCGGCAGCCGGGAGAGAAACCCCCGCCGTTCCGGCGTTTCGCCGCCGCACTGCCGCAGCACACCGCGGCGCAGCGCTCCGGCGGGGGCCAGCAGCTCCCTGGAAAAGCAGCGCCGCAGCCCGCCGTCCTCGGTGACGCCCAGCAGTACCTCGCCCCCATCGCCCTGCACGTACAGCCGGTACAGTCCCTTCTCCGTTCCCCGGCACACCGCCCGCAGCTCCGTCTCCTCTCCCCGCGGACACACGTACAGCGTCCCCACGCAGCTATCCGCCAGACAGACCGGATATTCCACGGCGCGCCGCCCCCTTTCACAAAAAACAGGCCTGTGCCATACTATGCACAGGCCTGTTTTCTCATGTCATCGCCGCCGTTTACACCAGATGGCTCCCCGTCAGTCCGAAGCTGACGGCAATGGCGGCGTCCACCTTTTCCATCACCGCGCTGTCCACTCGGCCCATGCGCTCCCGCAGGCGCTTTTTGTCCAGCGTCCGTATCTGCTCCAGCAGGATGACGGAATCCCGCGGCAGTCCGCTGCCCTGGGCCGCCAGCGCGATATGGGTAGGCAGCTTCGCTTTCCCCAGCTGCGATGTGATGGCTGCGGCGATGACGGTGGGGCTGTGCCGGTTGCCGGTATCGTTCTGCACGATCAGCACCGGACGCACGCCCCCCTGCTCGCTGCCCACCACGGGGCTGAGGTCCGCATAGTAAATGTCGCCGCGTCTGACAGTCGTATCCACACAGTTCACACTCCGAGGCAAGAAGTACCGGAGGGAGATATGTCCCCAGGTCACTTCCATTGTCCCACGCAGCCGCCGGATTTATACGCCGCAGCGCCGTAAATTCCGTTTTCTCCCGCCCGTTCTATCCTATGCGCGCCGCAGCGCCGGCGTGCGGCCTCAGAACCGCAGCAGCAGCTCCTTTTCCACTTCCTGCCCGTCCTTGTAATACACCCGCGGCACCCGCCGGCTGACGGCGCAAGTCAGCTCATAGGGAATGGTACCGGCGGCAGTCGCCAGCACGTCCACCCGCTGCCGCTTGCCGAACACCTCCACCTCGTCTCCCACCTGCACGCCGGGCAGGTCCGTCAGGTCGATCATGCACATATCCATACAGATGCGTCCCCGCTGAGGCGCCATACCCTCCGCAGTCACAAGGCCGCACTGGTCCGACAGGCACCGATGGAAGCCGTCCGCATAGCCATAGGGCACCACGCCCATCCGCGTGACGCGCTCTGTTGTGAACCGCCTTCCGTAGCTGACATCCGTGCCCGGCTCATAGGTCTTGATGGTGCTCACCGTTGTCTTGAGCGTCATCACCGGGCGCAGCCTCAGCTGCTCCGCCAGGTCGCCGCAGCCGTACAGCAAAATGCCGGGACGCACCATGTCCATATATGTCTCCGGGTACGACGCCACGCCGCCGGAGTTGGCACAGTGGCGTATGGCAAACCGCTGTCCGCGCCTTGCCTCCACCGCGTCGATGACCCTGCGGAACAGCGCCAGTTGTTTTTCCGTATAGGCGCGGCTGTCCGCATCCGGCTCGTCCGACACGGCAAAATGGGTGAAGATGCCCTCCGCCCGCAGACCCGGCAGGGCACAGGCCGCGCAGATATCCGCCGTGCCGGTGTCGAAGTGCTTGCCGGAGACCAGATAGCCCAACCGCGACATACCGGTGTCCACCTTGATGTGCACCGTCAGTTCGCCGCCGCAGCGCACGGCCTCCTCACTGTACTCCAGCGCCTTGGCCTGGCAGGACACCGCCTGGGTGATGTGCAGGTCGATGAGCCGCCCCACCTGCTCCCGGGGCGTGTGGCCCAGGATCAGGACAGGCATGGTAATGCCGTTGCACCGCAGCTCCGTCGCCTCATCTATGCTGGACACCGCCAGGTAGTCCGCCCCCAGCGTCTGCAGGGTCCGGCTCACCTGTACGGCCCCGTGGCCGTAGGCATCCGCCTTCACCACGCCCAGAAATTTGACCTCCGGGCCCACCCGGTCACGCAGCGTCCGATAGTTGTGCGCCAGCGCGTCCAGGTCGATCTCCGCCCATGTTCTCCTCAGTGTCGATTCCATTGTTATGCCTCCGTATCTCCCGTGGTGCAGGCAAAGGATATCATCCGCACCGTCAGCACCACATTTCCGTTCTGTGAAAACTCCGCATACCGCGGGATCAGACTGCTCTCGTCCAGCCACACGCTGCACAGCACCGCCGCGCCGCTTTGCCCGGTGGTCTCCAGCGTCAGGCGCAGGCAGGACGTGTCCTCCAGCGGCTCCGTGCCCTGCTCCTTCAGATAGCCCTCCGCCAGCATCCGCAGCAGCTCCGGCAAACAGTTGGCCGGGCAGATATCCGTGGCGTCCCCTGCCGGCAGCAGCTGGTCGCGGCTCTTCAGCGACAGTTGTCCGTCCGCCAGCACGGCGGTCAGGCCCTTCAGCGCCTCCGGCGCCGTCACTGTGGTGACAGACTGCCCCACCCGGTCATACCGGCACGTCAGGGTGAAGGTGCGGTCGTCGCTGGCCGTGCGGCTGACCACCTCCGCCTCCATGTCCGCCGATACCACCGTCCGGTACTGGTCCTGCACCGTCAGGCTCTTCTCTCCGCCGCAGCCGCACAGCAGCACCGCACACAGCAGCAGCGGCAGCACACATTTTCGCATGATCCGTCCCTCCTTTTTTCAGAAGGGCTTTCCGGTCATTCCACCTCTTTCAGCGCATAGGGCAGCTTCTCTATCATATCCGCCGGGGTCATGCCCCGCCGTCCCTTTTCCTCCGCCGCCAGATCCCCGGCCCGGCCGTGGAGCCACACCGCCGCGCAGCAGGCATTAAATGGTTCCATGCCCTGGGCCAGCAGCCCGGTCAAAAGGCCCGTCAGCACATCGCCGCTGCCGCCCTTGGCCATGCCGTCGTTCCCGGTGGTATTCACCGCCAGGCGGCCGTCCGGCGCGGCTACCACAGTCCGATGGCCCTTGCGGATCAGGTACACACCGTGATCGGCGGCAAAGGCGGCGGCCGCCGCCTCACGGGGCGCGGTCATATCGCCGCCGATGCGGGCCAGCTCCCCGTCATGGGGCGTCAGCACCGTCACACAGCCCCGGCGGCAGGACAATGTATCTATATGCCCCGCCAGCGCGTTTATGCCGTCGGCGTCCAGCACCAGCGGCTTTTCCAGCGTCAGCAGTGCGCGCACCAGCGCATCGCTGTCCTCGCTCCGCCCCAGGCCGCAGCCTATGGCCACGGCATCGCAGGCAGCGGCACGGCGGCGTATCTCTGTCTCCGCAGCCGCGGAGAGCCTTCCGTCCTGCTCCGCCAGCGGATGGGGCATGGCGCACAGGCACTTGGCCGCCGCGATGGGCCACACCGTCTCCGGCACGCCCAGGAACACCAGCCCGCAGCCGCTGTGTACCGCCCCGCCGGCGCACAGCACCGGCGCGCCAGTATACCCCACGCTGCCCCCCAGCAGATAGACCTTGCCGAAGGTCCCCTTGTGTCCGCCCGGGTCCCGTGCGGGCATAAGGCCCCGCACAAGCGCCCTGTCGATGACCTGCATAGCGCACCTCCCCGTGCTTTTTTGTACAGTATAGCATATATGTCAATCACAAAAACTGCTTTTTTCGTATCGCGCCGCGAAAAAAGTGCTTGCAAGTTTTCTTTTGTTGTGGTATAAGTTATCCATCAAGCAAAAAAGCTGTGAACGGGAAGATCTGCGCCCACGCATCCGGCAGAGAGAGTCGGCCACCGGCTGCAAGCCGACTTGGGATGTACCGCAGTGTTCGCCCGGGAGCTGCCGCGAGGAAATGCGCGGCCGGGTCCCCGCCGTTACCGGGCAATGAGTGCGCGGACGCTGTCCGCGAAGCTGGGTGGTACCACGGAAGTTCGCCTTTCGTCCCAAGACATGGGATGAAAGGTGTTTTTTATTGCACTTTACCCCATTAAACAACTCTGAAGAGGAGGAAGCAAATACATGAAAGAAAAACTGGAACAGCTGCTGGCCGAGGGCAAGCAGCGCATTGCCTCCGTCGCCACCGAGACGGAGCTGCAGGATATCAAGGCCGCGCTGCTGGGCAAGCAGGGCAGCCTGACCGAGCTGATGAAGGAGCTGCCCAAGCTGGATGTGTCCCTGCGCCCCGAAATGGGCAAGGCCGTCAATCAGGTGAAGGGGCAGCTGTCCGCCCTGCTGGACGCGCGGCGCGACGAGCTGAAGATGAAGGCCTCCGAGGTGGACCCGGACTTCGACATCTCCGTCCCCGGCACCATGCCCCTCAGCGGCGGCCTGCACCCCATTACCCAGATGTGCTACGACCTGAACGACGCCTTCCGTTCCATGGGCTTCGAGATCTTCGAGGAGGATGACATCACCAGCGAGCTCTATGGCTTCGACAACCTGAACTTCCCCCCCAACCATCCCGCCCGTGAGAGCATGGACACCTATTGGCTGGCGGGCCATGACAAGGGCGAATGCTGGGACAAGCTGTGCCTGCGCCCCCACCTGACCGGCGGCTCCGTGCGGTATCTGCAGACCCACAAGGCCCCCTACCGCTTCGTGTATCCCGGCAAGGTCTACCGCAACGAGACGACGGATGCCCGCCACGAGCGTGCCTTCTTCCAGTATGAGGCGCTGATCGTAGACAAGGACTTCACCTTCGCCTCCGGCAAGGTGATGATCAAGAGCATCCTCAGCAAGGTGTTCGGCCGCGATGTTCCGGTCCGTATGCGCGCCGGCTTCTTCCCCTTCGTGGAGCCCGGCTTTGAGATCGACATGGGCTGCCTGGTCTGCGGCGGCAAGGGCTGCAGCGTGTGCAAGCACGTGGGCTGGATCGAGGTCATGCCCGGCGGCACGCCCCACCCCAACGTGCTGAAGGCCGCCGGCCTGGACCCCAACGAATACACCGGCTTCTACGTCAACATCGGCCTGGACCGCCTGGTGATGATGCGCTACGGCGTGGACGACGTCCGTCTGTTCCACAGCGCCGATCTGCGTTTCCTGGAACAGTTCCGCTGATAAGGGAGGGTACACGACATGAAAGTATCTTTGAATTGGATCCGCGATTACGTCCAGCTGCCGGCTGACACCGACCTGAAAAAGCTGGCTTACGACCTGACCATGTCCACTGTGGAGGTGGAGGACGCCACCGATCTGGGCGCGTCCTTCCACGACATGGTGGTGGGCGTTATCAACACCATCGAGCAGCACCCCAACGCCGACAAGCTGAAGGTCTGCAAGACCGATATCGGCGGCCGTGTGGAGGACATCGTCTGCGGCGGCAGCAACCTCCGTGAGGGCATGAAGGTAGCCGTGGCCCTGCCCGGCGCCATGTGCAAGTGGCACGGCGAGGGCGACCTGGTGGAGATCAAGAAGAGCAAGCTCCGCGGCGTGGACAGCTACGGCATGATCTGCGGCGCGGTAGAGATCGGTCTGGCCGACCTGTTCCCCACCAAGGAGGAGGCACACATCCTGGACCTGAGCGACTTTGCCGCCCCTGCCGGCACGCCCCTGGCCGACGCCCTGGACCTGAACGATATCATTCTGGAGATCGACAACAAATCCATGACCAACCGCCCCGATCTGTGGGGTCACTACGGCATCGCCCGGGAGATCGCGGCGCTGTACGACCTGCCCATGACGCAGTTCCCCCACTTCGACCGGAATGTGGAGAACACCGCCGGCTTCCACGTCACCGTGGAGGATGCGGAGCGCTGCCCGCGGTATCTCTCCGCCCAGATCGAGGGGCTGAGTGTCAAGCCCGCCCCCTATCAGATGCAGAACCGCATCTGGAAGGTGGGTATGCGTCCCATCAACGCGCTGGTGGACATCACCAACTATGTGATGCTGGCCACCGGCCAACCCACCCACGCCTTCGACTCCGACCACATCGCCGGCCACGTGATCGTCCGCCGCGCCGGCGAGGGCGAAAAGCTCCTGCTGCTGAACGGCAAGGAGCTGGCCCTGTCCTCCGACGACCTGGTCATCGCCGACGACGCCGGCGTGGTGGGCCTGGCGGGCGTTATGGGCGGTGCCAAGGACTCCATCCTGCCGGATACCTCCAAGGTCATCCTCGAGGTCGCCAATTTCGACGCCAAGGGCATCCGCCGCACCGCCCTGCGGTATGACAACCGCACCGAGGCCTCCGCCCGTTATGAAAAGGCCATTGACCCGGAACGCTGCGACCAGGCCTTCGACCTGTCCATGCAGCTGTTCTCCGACCTGTACCCGGAGATGAAGGTCACCGGTCTGGTGGACCAGTACCCCCAGCACCTGAAGCAGGCGGAGATCGACGTGGCCCTCAGCTGGCTGGAGCGCCGCCTGGGCAAGCGCCTGCCCCCGGAGGAGATCAAGCATAAGATGGAGCTGCTGGGCTACGGCATCACCTTCAACGGCGACAATATGCACGTTGTGGTCCCCACCTGGCGCTCCACCGGCGATGTCTCCATTCAGGCGGATATCATGGAGGAAGTGGCCCGGATGTACGGCTACGAGAACTTCGAGGCCGAGCCCATCACCACCACCTTCGACGGCGCCATCAACCAGCTGGATAAGGATCTGGAGCGCCGCATCAAGGAGTATCTGGCCATCCGCTGCGGTATGCAGGAGATCTTCACCTACCCCTGGATGGAGGAACAGTTCGTCAACGCCGTGCTCCAGAGCACCGACGGCATCCTCTCCCTGTCCACGCCGCCGTCCCCTGCCGAGCGCTTTGTCCGTTCCTCCCTGCTGCCCAACCTGTGCAAGGCTGTGGTAAAGAACGAGCGCTACTTCAACGAATTCTCCATCTTCGAGACCGCCCAGGTCTTCCGGGATGAGAACTACACCTCCCCCTACGACGAGCGCGAGAAGCTGCCCTCCCAGCGCAAGAACGTGGCCGGCGCCTTCGCCACCACCGGCAAGGACATCACCGCCCTGTTCCGCAAGGCCAAGGGCGTAGTGGAGATGATGGCGCGCTACGTCCACATGGAAGCCCTGACCTTCCGGCAGACCGAAAAGCCCGTCTGGGCCGACAACGTGGTCTGGCTGAACATCTACCGCGGCGATGAGAAGGTAGGCGACCTGGCCCTGCTGGCCAAGAAGGTCTCCATGGCCTGCGGCATCAAGAACATGAACGTAATGCTCTTCCAGCTGGATCAGGACTCCCTGGTCCCCCTGAAGTCCCGCACCAACACCTTCACCCATCTGGCCGAGTATCCCATGACCGATTACGACATCTCCCTGCTGGTGGATGGTTCCGTCCAGTGGAAGGACGTAGCCCAGACCGTCCGCGGCATCAAGAGCGAGCTGCTCCACGGCGCGTCCTTCGTGGATGAGTACCGCGGCAAGCAGGTCCCGGCAGGCAAAAAGTCCCTGACGCTGCGTCTGGCCATCGGCTCCAAGGAGAAGACCCTGACCTCCGCCGAGATCGAGGAGGTCGCCTCCGGCGTGCTCAACAAGATCGCCAAGCGCTTCGGCGCGGAGCTGCGCCGCTGACCCCGCGCAGATTTCCCCCTGCGCCGCGCACTTTTTCCCCTTTACAGTTCCGGGAAAAGAGCGTATACTAAAGGCGATATTGAGAAAATGAGAAAGGCGGTGCCCACATGGACGAATTTACCCGTAAGTTCAACGCGGCAGAGGATAAGGAGCAGCAGGTACACCACATCCTCACCTCCGTCTACGAATCGCTCAAGGAGAAGGGCTACGATCCCATCAACCAGATCGTGGGCTACATTCTCTCCGAGGATCCCACCTACATCACCAACCACAACTCCGCCCGGTCCCTGATCTGCAAGATCGACCGTGACGAGCTGCTGCAGGTCCTGGTGAAGAGCTATCTGGAGCTGTAAGCGTACCGTTGTAAGGGGCTGCCGTGCAGAAGCGCGGCAGCCCCTTTTTCCTTTGCGGCACAAAGTCCCATATTTTTCCTGCCGCGCCTGCGTTGACAGCCCCGTCCAAATGTGTTACAATTTGGTTACAAAAATTTTCGGAGGTATCATCATGGCTGAAAACAAAAAGCCCGAAGGGCTTGTCTATAAGAACCACCCCCTGCGCCGCGTGGACAATTTCATCTACTACGGCAGCATGGCGGACAAATACATCGTCCTCCTGCAGATCCTCGACACCGTCAAGGAGCAGGACATGGACGTGGCCAAGCGCGTATCCGTCCAGCTTCAGCTGACCGACCCGGACCTCAAGTCCCGGGACCGCGTAGTCAAGAAGTCCGAGAAGGACAGCCTCTATGCCGCCATGGACGTGGGCTGCATCTGGCTGGAGCGCGCCCTCGCCGGCAAGCTGTAAGCCATGAAGCGTATTTTTTCCGCACTGGCGGTGGCTCTGGCCACGCTGCTGGTCATCGGCGGTGACGCGGTGGTCAACTTCGGCGGTGCCGCCGCCAGCATGACCGACGCCGCCCCCGCCGTACCCCTGACCGTCGCCTCTGTCTCCGCCCTGCCCGCCGATACCGCTGAGCCCTCTCCCGAGTCAGCGCTGTTCTCCGGCCTGCTGGGCGCCGCGGCGCTGACGGCCCATCCCGGCGGCGAGACCGCCGAGGACGCCCTGCTCAACAATGAGGACACCGCCAAAGCCGCCGTCGTTCAGACCGCCGAGGAGGAACCGCCCCAGGAGACACCCGAGGCCGACGAGGCGCCCGTCTCCACCGCCGTTCAGGCACTGGGCGTGATCTCCGGCACCGGCGTCCGTATGCGCAGCGGCGCAGGCACCGGCTATGACATCCTCAAGACCCTGGACAAGGGCACCGTTATCGAGCTCACCGCCCAGGAGGGCGACTGGTACCGCATCTCCTTCGATGGCAAGCGCGGCTATGTGGCCGCCCAGTACGTCACCCGGTACGACACCGCCTCCGGCCTTAACGGCGCCGGCCGCGTCACCGCGGACGTGCTGAACATCCGCGCCGCCGCCAAAAGCGGCAGCACCTCTCTGGGCACCGTGTCCCAGGGCGCGATCGTCGCCGTCACCGGCATTGAGTCCGGCGGCTGGTTCGCCGTTACCTACAACGGCATCAGTGGCTATGTCGCCTCGCAGTATGTGCTGATCTGCCCCACCTCCGCCCTGACCGGCACGGCGGACAAGCCCGCCGAGGATACGGCGGCTGAAGAGACTCCCGCCGAAACACCTGCTGAAGCACCTGTCGAGACCCCCGCGGCCCCGGCAGTCTCCGCCTCCGGCAGCAGCATCGTCTCCATCGCCCAGCAGTATCTGGGTGTGCCCTATGTCTACGGCGGCTCCTCCGCCAACGGCTTCGACTGCTCCGGCTTCACCATGTACGTCTTTGCCCAGGTAGGCATCAAGCTTCCCCACGGCGCTACCAGCCAGCTGAGCTACGGCACCGAGGTCTCCCGCAGCGACCTGCAGCCCGGCGACCTGGTGTTCTTCCAGGACTACGGCTACACCGCCTCCCATGTGGGCATCTATATCGGCGGCGACCAGTTCATCCACGCCTCGTCCTCCTACTACAACGGGCACTGCGTGGTGATCACCTCTCTGTCCGAGACATACTACGACAGCCACTACCTCACCGCACGGCGGCACTGACGCAGATAAAAACACCCACGGCCTTGGCCGTGGGTGTTCTTTTTTGCAGCGCCGCCTGTTCCGAAAGCAGGCGGCCATATGGCGTTCCGCCATGGACCTGTATACCGCGCCGAGGCCGCATCGCGTCACTCCGCGCTGCCGTCCGCGCTTTCGCTCTCTGCCGCCTTCTGCGCCGCAACGATATTCACATACAGCTCCTCCGGCTTGTGCGGGTGCAGCTTGATGTTGTACAGCAGCATGAACGCCGACACCAGCACCATCACCAGGCTCAGCGCCTGACTGACCCGGATCGGCTCGCCGCCGATGGTCCAGTTGAACAGGTACAGGCTGTCGGTCCGCAGTCCCTCGATCCAGAACCGCCCGATGCCGTACCACAGGAAGTAGAACCAGGTGTTCTCGCCGTCAAAGCGGCGTCCCTTCGCCACGATACATACGATCAGCAGCAGTCCCACCACGTTCCACAGGCTCTCGTACAGGAACGTGGGATGCACCTCCACCAGCGCCCCCGTGGCCGTGGTCAGCTGCATACGCCAGGGCAGCGTCGTCTCCGCGCCGAAGGCCTCCCGGTTCATAAAGTTGCCCCAGCGGCCCACCGCCTGCCCGATCAGGAACCCCATCACGATCAGGTCCGTCAGCGCCCCCAGCTTAAAGCCCTTCTTCCTGCTGAGCACCAGGCACACCAGAAATGCCGCGATCACGCCGCCGTAGATGGCCAATCCGCCGTCCCAGATAGCGATGGACTCCGCCCAGTCAAAAGAGCCGTCCGCTTTTTTGAACCGGTCCAGATAGAACAGCACATAGTACAGCCGCGCCCCCACGATAGCCAGGGGGATTCCCCACAGCACGCCGTCCATCAAGTTATCCTCGGTGATGCCGTACTTCTCCTTCTGCTTCATGCAGAACCACAGCGCCAGCAGCACGCCCAGCGCGATAATGATGCCGTACCAATAGATAGCCTTCCCCCCGATGTGGAAGGCCACGGACGAGCCGGTGAAGGCCCAATCCCCGAAAAGCCCCGGGAACCGGATAGGGCTGTCCGCCATAATCTTCACGTTCACGTTATCCCTCCTTGGGTGCGATCACCGACAGTGCCATGTGCGCCCGCGTGAAGTTCTCCCGCAGGAACGCGCGCACATCCTCCGCGGTGATGTCGTCGTATATCTCCGGGAAGCGATACGGGTCATACCCCTGGAACCGCCCCTCCGCCATAGACACGGCGATGGACTCAAAGGCGTTCAGCTCCCGCAGCGCCGCGCCGAAGTTGGCGTTGACGATCCGCTTGTAGTAGTCGCCGTCCACGCCCTCTGTCACCAGCCGCTGCGCCTCGGCCAGAATGGCCTCCGCCACGGCCTTCGGGTCCTTGCTGTCGCCGCCGGCATAGGCATAGGCCGCACCGGGCAGCAGGTCGAACGCCGCGCCGAAGGAGCCGTTGATCAGCCCCTGGCTGTACAGCCGCGCATACAGCGGGCTGGACTCGCCCATGAGCACATCACAGGCCAGCTCGCCGATGGCGGCGAACCGGTGCTGCGCCTCTCCCCCGTGCTGGGGCGGGCACTTGAAGCCTACCAGGAACGTGGGCATAGCCACCTCCATCTGTGCCTCGGCATAGCCGCAGGCGGCGTCGGTGCTCTCCTCCGCGCCGTAGTCGCGCCGGATGATCGCCCCACTCTCCGCCGGCAGCACCCGCTTTGCCGCGGCCAGCACCGTCTCGGGGTCCACATCGCCCACCACCACCAGGCACATATTGGCCGGGGTGTAGAACGCCTTGTGGCAGTCGTACAGCGTCTGCGCCGTGATATGGCTGATGCTCTCCACGCTGCCGGCCACCGGCGTCCGCGCAGGACTGCTGTGGTACAGCGCCTGCATCATCTGCTTGTACACCTGCCACTCGGGATTGTCCTCGATCATGCCGATCTCCTGGCCGATAATGCCCTGCTCCTTCTCCACGCTCTCATCGGTGAAGTAGGGGATGGACACAAAGGACAGCAGTATCTCCAGATTTTCGTAGAACTTCTCCGTGGAGTCAAAATAGTAGCACGTAATGGCGTTGGAGGTGAAGGCGTTGGGCTCCGCGCCGTTTTTCGCCAGCTCCTGCAGGGCGTTGCCGTCCTCCGTGTCGAACATCTTGTGCTCCAGATAGTGGGCAATGCCCGCCGGGGTATCCAGCCACTGTCCGTTCAGCTCAAAGCGCATATCCATGCCGCCGTAACGGGTGGCAAACAGCGCATACTTTCGGGAAAAGCCCTTCTTCGGCACGATGCACACCGGCAGTCCGTTGTCCAGCGTCTCCCATATCACTTCCTCGCCGATGCGGGGATACAGCTTCTTGTCCATGTTACGCCTCCTCCTTTCCCCGCAGGAAGTACACCGTGTCCGGCTTCACCGTCTGCGCCGCCGCCACGATGCGCTCCTTTGTCACCTGCTCCAGCGCCGCCGCCAGCTCCTCCGGCGTCTCCTCGACCCCGGCCGCGATCTGGCCCAGATAGAAATTCTCCAGCGCGCCCTGAGCGTCCGACAGCGACAGCAGCGACGCGCGGATGGCCTGCAAAGCGCCCTCCTGCTCCCAGTCCTCCCAGTCGCCCCGCTGCACGGCCTGCAGCTGGCGGCCGATCTCCGCCTCCGCCCGTTCAAAGTCCGCCGTCTCCACGCCGCTGGACACGGTCAGGATGCCCTTGCTGCGGGCATAGCTGCTGGAGGCGTAGTAGCACAGGCTCAGCCTCTCCCGCACGTTCAAAAACAGCTTGGAGTTGCTGGTGCCGCCGAAGATCAGATTTGCCATCACCATGGCCGGATAGTCGTCGCTGCCGCAGCGATAGCCCATGGCCAGCTTGCCCTGGGTCACGTCCATGGTCTCCACGATCCGCCGGGGCGTATCCGGTGCCTGTATGCGCTGCACCTCCGGCAGCGCCGTCTGGGTGCCGCGGGGCAGCGCCGCCAGCGCCGACAACACCGCCTCCTCCACACGCTGCGCCTCCGCGCTGCCGCAGTAGATGACCTCCACCCGGCTGGACGCCATCAGCGCCTGCCCGTGGACATACAGCGACTGATTGGTGATACGTCCGGCCGTCTCCTCGTCGCCCAGGCGCAGCACACTGTATGGCTCCCCGGCGCACATCTCCTGCATGAGCCGGATATCCGCCCAGTCACGCTTGTCGTTCTTCAGGCCCCGAATGGCGTCGATCAGGTTGGCCTTTTCGCTCTCCACATAGCTGCTCAGGAACCGTCCCCCGTGGGTCACAGGGTCCAGCAGCAGCTCGCCAAGCATCGCCGACACAGGCTCCAGCAGCTTCTCGCCGTGGGGCGTGAAGGCGTCGTCGATAAAGCCGGCAGCAAAGCCCACACACTGGCGCTCGCCCTTTTTGCGGACGGTATAGTCGATATTGGCGCCATACAGCGTATCCAGCGCGGCGGACAGGCTCTCCATATCCGGGCAGCGGACAGTGCCCCGCCGCAGCACGGCGGGCAGCAGCGCGTTGGCCGCCGCTGTCTCTCTCTGCAAAGGCGCGATCAGCTGCACGGTCATGCGGCTGGTTTTGAAGCGTTGTGCGGGCAGATACGTCAGGAACACATCCTGCATGATCTCCCGTCGATTATCAAACATAGTCACTACCTCCGGTGCAAATACTCATTCAGTGTATAGTATACACCAATCCTTTCCAAAAGAAAAGAGGGCGTTTTTCAAAAGACGCAAGTATCCCCCGGCAAAGCCGGGGGATACTCACATATTCTTCCTGATGCTGCCCAGCGCCGTCTTTTCCAGCCGAGACACCTGTGCCTGCGAGATGCCGATCTCGCTGCTGACCTCCATCTGCGTCTTTCCCTGGCAGAACCGCAGCGCCAGTATGCTCCGCTGCCGCGGGTCCAGCCGGGCGATGGCGTCCTTCAGCGCGATGCGGTCCAGCCAGCCCTCGTCTGTGTTCTTCTCGTCCCGCACCTGGTCCATGACGCACACCGTGTCCCCGCTGTCGGCATACAGCGGCTCGTACAAACTCACCGGATCGCTGAGCGCGTCCATAGCGAACACCACGTCCTCCCGCGGAATGTCCAGATACCGCGCCAGCTGCTCCACCGTGGGCTCCCGCTGCGTCTCCGCCAGCAGCGCCTCCCGGGCCCGGAGGACCTTGTAGGCCGTGTCCCGCATACTGCGGCTGATCCGCAGGGCGCTGTTGTCCCGCAGATAGCGGCGTATCTCCCCCACGATCATGGGCACGCCGTAGGTGGAGAACCGCACCGGCTGCTCCACATCGAAGTTGTCGATGGCCTTCATCAAACCGATGCACCCCACCTGGAACAGGTCGTCGGCGCTTTCGCCCCGCCCCGCGAACCGCTGCAGCACCGACAGCACCAGCCGCAGATTGCCGCAGATCAGCTGCTCCCGCGCCGCTGTATCACCCGCGTGGGCGCGGCGCAGCAGCGCCGTCATCTCATCGTTTTTCAGCACAGGCAGCTTCGCTGTGTTGATGCCGCTGATCTCCACTCTGCCCCGCATGACGCCACCTGCCTCTTTCGTGATAGTGGCAGTATTTCCCGCCGGCGCGGCGGTTATTCTCCCCGGCGAAAAGCCCTGATATCCGACAGTATGGGACAGCCTCCGCCGCGCATATCCTGACGGCAGGAGGTGACGCCGATGCTGTGCAAATTTTCGCTGCTGCGGCGCAAAGAGGTCATCAATCTGTGCGACGGCTGCCGCCTTGGCTGTGTGGGCGACGTAGAGGTCACGGTGCCGGAGGGCTCCGTCAAGGCGCTGATCGTCTTCGGTCCCTGCCGGTTCTTCGGGCTGTTCGGCCGGGGCGAGGATTATTATATCCCCTGGGAGTGCGTCCAGAAATTCGGCGATGACATCATCCTGGTGGATAAACCCTTCCGCCGGGACCCGCCGCCACCGCCCCGCCGCAAAAAGGGCTGGTTTTCTTAAGACGCGCGTATTAACGTTTTCTTAACGTGCCATCTGATTTGTTGCAAGTACTCCGGAAATCCGTCATGTGAACGCAGAAATTTCCTGTTTTAGCCCTCCATTTTTGTCGGTTTTATGTAGACAAATGGCGAAAAAGGAATTGACTTTACGGTGAAAATGCGGTATAGTATCTTCACTACATACAGTAGGGTATTGTAGGGGTTGAAAACGTTATTGCGAGGCGCAGTCTGCGCCCCGCGTTTTCGCCCCTGCTTATTTTTTGCGTTTTTTACCGTTTGGAGGTGTATTCCATGGCATATATGCGGCTGGGCGATCTGCTGGTCTCCTCCGGCGTCATCACCGGCGACCAGCTGGAGCAGGCTCTGGCGCTGCCCCGCGAGGACGGCCAGCGTCTTGGTGATGTGCTCATCCGGCAGGGGTTTATCTCCGAATCCCAGCTCATCGACGCGCTGCGTGTGCAGCTGGGCGTGGACTTCGTGGATCTGACCGCCGTGTCCATCCCCGTGGAGCTGGCCAAATACGTCCCCCGGAACCTGGCCAAAAAGTTCCTCGTGGTCCCGGTGAAGCTGGTGCAGGACCGCCTGTACCTGGCCATGCACGACCCCCTGGACTTTGTGGCCCAGGACGAGGTCAAGACCGCCTCCCGCAAGCGCATCATCCCCATGATCGCCACCCGCAAGGCGGTGGAGCAGGCCATCGAGCGCCTGTACGGCAGCGAGGGCACTGCCCGCGTCATCGAGGAGATGAAGCGCGAGGCCGGCGCCGGCGAGGACATCATCCCCGCCCAGATGGCCCGTGACACCGCCGACCCGGAGGCCTCGGCCCCCACCATCCGCTTCGTCAACTCGCTCATCGAGCGCGCCTTCACCGAGCGCGCCAGCGACATCCACCTGGAGCCCCAGGAGGGCGAAATGCTGGTGCGTATGCGTATCGACGGTCTGCTGCAGCGGGTGCTCACCGTGCCCGCCGACCTGCAGAACACCGTCATCTCCCGCCTGAAGATCATGGGCGGCATGAATATCGCCGAGCATAAGGTCCCCCAGGACGGCCACGCCATGTTCTCTGTCCGTGGCCACAGCCTGGACCTGCGTATCTCCTCCATGCCCACCGTCTACGGCGAGAAGATCGTCCTTCGTCTGCTGGACAAGTCCGCCCAGGCGCTGGACAAGTCCGCCCTCGGGCTGGAGGGCCCCGATTTGGACAAGTACAACGCCCTGCTGAAAAACACCAGCGGCGTGGTACTGCTGGTGGGCCCCACCGGCTCCGGCAAGTCCACCACCATGTCCAATATGCTCCGCGACCTGTCCAGCGACGCGCTGAACATCGTCACGCTGGAGGACCCGGTGGAGTACCACCTCCCCGGCGTGAACCAGTGCCAGATCAACGAGAAGACCGGCATGACCTTTGCCAGCGGCCTGCGCGCCATTCTGCGTCAGGACCCGGACATCATCGCCGTGGGCGAGATACGCGACGGCGAGACGGCCTCCATCGCCATGCGGGCGGCCATCACCGGCCACCTGGTCTTCTCCACCCTGCACACCAACGACGCCATCTCCGCCGTCCACCGTCTGGAGGACATCGGCGTGGAGCCCTGGCTGGTGTCCAGCGCCCTGCGGGGCGTGGTCAGCCAGCGTCTGGTCCGCAAGCTCTGCCCCCACTGCAAGACGGCTTACCGCCCCTCCCCCGAGGAGCTGCTTCTTCTCGGCCTGCCCGAGGACAGCGACGTCACCTTCTACAAGGGCGCCGGCTGCCCCGAGTGCCGCCATTCCGGCTACATCGGCCGCCGCGCCGTGTTCGAGATACTCCTGCTCAACAGCCGCCTGCGCCGGCGCATCAGTCACGGCGCCGACGGCGACGAGCTGCTGGCCGCCGCCCGGCAGGACGGCTTTACCACCCTGCAGGAAAGCTGCCGTGAGCTGGTGCTCTCCGGCGTCACCTCCGCGGCGGAGGCCGCCCGCGTCATCAACACCGCCGCCGAGACCTGATCCCACAGAAAGGAGCGCCCCGCGCCCATGACCACATTCCGCTATAAGGGCCAGACCGCCGGCGGCGCGAAAGTCTCCGGCGTGCTCCGCGCCTACGATGAATTCGAGGCGGCGGACAAGCTCCGCGAGAGCGTCGCCATCATCACGAAGCTGGAGTCCGTCCCCGAAAAGAAGGAGAGCGTGCTCTCCCGCCCCGTGGCCTTCCGTGTCAAGGAAAAGGAGCTGTCGCTCCTGTGCTCCCAGTTCGCCATCATCCTGGCCTCCGGTCTGTCGGTGGAGCGCTGCGTGTCCATGGTGGCCGCCCAGACGAAGAACAAATACCTCCGCCGGATGCTGAACAAGGTCTCCGAGGAGGTGGGCGCGGGCTATTCCCTATCCCAGAGCTTTGAGAACAACGCCCCCTACCTGCCCAGGACCTTCACCGAGACGCTGCGCGCCGGTGAGCAGTCCGGCACGCTGGAGAGCTGCTTCCAGCGTCTGCAAGCCTACTACGACCGTTCCGCCAAGACCAAGGCCAAGATCGTCAGCACCCTGACCTACCCCGTGATGGTCGTCATCGTGGCCATCGTCGTGTTCGTCATTATCATCGCCGTGGCGGTCCCCGCGTTCACGGACGCCTTCGCGGACCTGGGCTCCGGCAGCCTGCCCGGTATCACCAGGGCCCTCATGGCCGTCAGCACCTTCTTTATCAAATGGTGGTGGCTGGTGCTGGGCGTTCTGGCCCTGCTGATCATCGCCTATTTGACCTTCCGCCGTACGGAGCGCGGCCGCGCCGCGCTGGCCGCCTGGAGCCTGACGCGCGCCCCGCTGCGCCGCATACATACCATGAGCGCCGCCGCCCAGTTTGCCCACAGCATGGCCACCCTGCTGGCGGCGGGCCTGCCGCTGCCCCGGGCGCTGGAGGTCACCGCCAACGTCGTGAGCAACTACACCTTCTCCCTGTCGGTCCGCCAGGTCCGGCAGGACGTGGAGCGCGGCCGTCCCTTGGCTGAGAGCATGGCCGGCATCGAATGCTTCCCCGCCATGCTCACCGAAATGGTGGGCGTGGGCGAGCGCTCCGGCGCGCTGGAGGAGACGCTGGACGTGATCGGCGGCTACTACGACAACGAGGTGTCCGTCACCACCGCCCGGCTGCTGTCCGTGCTGGAGCCGGCCATCACCATCGCCCTGGCCGTGCTGGTGGTCCTGCTGCTGCTGGCGGTCTACCTGCCCATGTTCACGCTGTACGGCGGCATATAACCAAGGTATCATTTCCGCGCGCAACGCCGCGGGACGATATAGAACTACAAACAGAAAAGGAGAAACTACCCATGCTGAAGAAACTCAACAACAAAAAGGGCTTCACCCTGATGGAGATGCTGATCGTTGTCGCCATCATCGCCGT
>DJPP01000026.1:0-1069 GCA_002438575.1 Oscillospiraceae bacterium UBA6409
CATGGGCAGCTGGTCCTCGCCTACGGGCACGGTGTCGGCCATAAAGGCGGTGATGTCCGCCGTCTGGCTGACAGGGTACGTCAGGAAGCCCATGGGGATGCTGTGGTTAAAGCCCCGCAGCTGGATCTCCGCCTTCACGGTGGGGTTGCGTTCCAGCCGGGCCAGCGTCACCAGGTTCATGTAGTAGAAGGTCAGCTCCGTCAGCTCACACACCACGGACTGGATGAACATATGGCACTTGGCGGGGTCCAGACCGCAGGCCATGTAGTCCAGCGCCACCTGCAGGATGTTCTCCCGCACCTTACCGGGGTTGTCGAAATTGTCGGTCAGGGCCTGGGCGTCGGCGATCATAAAGAACAGCTTTTCAAACTTGCCGCTGTTCTGCAGGATGACGCGGTTGCGGAGGGAGCCTACATAATGGCCCACGTGCAGGCGGCCGGTGGGACGGTCGCCGGTGAGGATGATCTTGCCCATAATCGTGATTCCTTTCTGTATGACAAATGTTATTTGAGACAACAAAAAAGTCTGTCCCATGGAAAATCCATGGGACAGACTGTAAATACAAATCTGCG
The DNA here is from genome assembly GCA_002438575.1 of Oscillospiraceae bacterium UBA6409. GTDB lineage: Bacteria > Bacillota > Clostridia > Oscillospirales > Oscillospiraceae > Vescimonas. The sequence goes on from DJPP01000026.1 coordinate 573, forward strand.
GTACCACCCACATTGGCGTAAAAACGCCCACTCTGCGCGCACTGTCATGCGTTCCGCCGGGATAACGGCCGCGGCTGCCGTCGGGTATTACTCGCCGGATAAGGCTTTCTCCCCGCCCTCGTAAGTCCATTCACCGCACGTTCCGCTGCCGCGCTCCCACCGATACGCGGCTCTCTGAAAGTTTCCTGTGCGCCTACTCCTCTTACTCAACGGTTTTTGAAGTATGGGGTTATTGTATCACCTTTTTTGCGGATGTCAAGCAAAAATTTTATCGGACGGCGCTATCTGCACAGCATTTCCAGCAGCTGCGGGGCAGTGTCCGCGATGTGTTCCGCGCCGGCAATTTCCAGTTTTTCACGGCCGCGGAAGCCCCAGCTGACGGCGATCAGCGGCAGACCGGCGTTGCGGGCCGTGGCCACATCTACCTCGCTGTCGCCCACATACACGGCGTTTTCCGGGCGGACGCCGAGAGACGAAAGCGCTTGTGCCACAAGGGC
>DJPP01000026.1:1179-5396 GCA_002438575.1 Oscillospiraceae bacterium UBA6409
GTGGCGTCCGGCTTGTTGGAGACAACGGCGGTCTTCACCCCCATTTTTTCCAGCTCCGCCAGGACCTCCGGAATGCCGGGGTACGGCGCGGTCTTTACGCAATTATGGGCCTGATACCAGTCCTTATAGGAGGCCAAAATCTCGTGAAACCGTTGGGGCGCAAGGGGTTCGGGGATGGAACGCTCCATGAGCTTCGCGGCGCCATTGCCGACAAAGGCGCGTATTTCCTCGAGGGTGCGCTGCGGCCAGCCATTTTCAAGCAGGATATGGTTTACGGCGTCCTGCATATCCGATAGGGTGTCTAAAAGCGTGCCGTCCATGTCGAAAAGAACGGCCTGAAAGCGGGGGGAAAGGGGGAAATTCATGTGGCAGGTTCCTTTACATTCAGGTTATTTCATGTTGTTCTTATCTTGCGCGTATGGTCACTTTATCTTGTTCTTACTGAAGCATTATAGCAAACTGAAAGGCACATTGCTATATGCATTTGCCGGTTTTTTGCGGCACGGCACATTTTTGGGCGGACTGATGGGCCAGCAGGTGGGGCAGGAGGATACTGCCCAGGATCAGCAGGATGCCGATGCCGCCCAGGAGGGTGATCTGCTCCTTCAGGAGCACCGCGCCGAACACGGTGGCGAAAGCGGGACTGAGGGCGCAGAACAGGCTGGCCCGCTGGGCGGAGGTGTGGCTCTGGGCCACGGGCTGGAGGGTGTAGCCGAAGCCGGTGCAGATCAGGGCCAGCGCCAGAACGATGCCCCATTCGCTGCCGGTGTGGGGCAGGCGGGGCGCTTCGAAGAGGAGCGAGGCGATGAGCGCGTAGGTGCCCAGGAAGCCCACCTGCAGGATGCCCAGGATGAGGCCGTCCTCGCCGTGGTGGGTGCAGCGGTCGGTGGTGATGATGGCGCAGGCGTACAGCACGGCGGCGGCCAGGGCGATGCACTCACCGGAACCCAGGTGAAACGCGCCGCCGCCGGAGGTCACCAATGCCACGCCCACCAGAGCCACGGCGGCGCTGAGCAGCGTTACCGGCTTGGGGGCGGTGCGGGAGAGGGCGCTCTCCAGCAGGGGGACGAAAAGAATGGCCATGTTTTCCAGCAGGGCCGCTGTGCCGGAGGGCACTGTCCGCAGGGAAAACATCTCGCAGGACATGACCAGGAAGAACAGGCCGCCCAGCAGCGCGCCGCGGCCCACGGTGCGGCGGCTGAGGTGCCGCAGCTTTTTGCGGAACAGGATCGCCAGCAGCACAAAGGCCAGCAGAAACCGGACCGCCAGCAGATTGAAGGCGCTCATGGTGCCCAGCCCCAGTTTGTTGAACACAAAAGAGGTGCTGCGGGCGACGATAACGCAGGCCAGCAGCAGCTCCGCGCGCTTTTCTGACATGGTACACACTCCCTTTCGTTTGGTACGCCTGGAGTATACGCCATTTTTCGCCCCACGTAAAGTCGGAATGTATCGAGATAAAATATAGATGCGCGGCTATATTTTGCGCGGCGCAGCGGGGGCGGGGAGAGGGCCCGCGCGGCTGCACGAGCTGCACGGCAGGTGGGAGGCCCAACAGCGCGGACAGACGCGGAACGGGCGCCGGCAGAGCCGGCGCCCGTTCCTGTAGGGGGGGAGACACACATGGACGTGCGTGTTGTTCGTTTTAGGCCTTCTTCTTACCCTTGAAGAAGGAGCCGATGAGCAGGATGACCACAAAGATGATGAGGTAGAACAGCACCTTGATATGGTAGGCGCGGATGGTGGCGTATACCATGAACAGGGAGCACAGGGTGGCCAGGATGGGCATGACCTTGCCGCGGAAGGCGGACAGATCATTGCGCTTCATCAGGGAGAAGTAGATGGGGATGTACAGCGCGTACAGGGTGATGATGGGCAGCTCGGAGGAGTCGAAGCAGAAGGGTCCGAACCAGCCGGCGGTCAGATTTGCGCCGTAGAAGTACACCAGCCACAGGCCGGAGACGAAGATACCGAACACGGTGGAGTTGGTGGGCATATTGGTGGTGGGGTCGATATTGCGGAACATGGCCAGCTTCTCGTTCTCGCCGTCGGCGGCCAGGTCATACATACCGCGGGTAACGGCCATCATCAGACCGTTGCAGGTGCCCCAGCAGGAGATGGAGACGAAGGCGAAGATAGCGATGCCGCCCACCTGGCCGAAGACGCTCATAAACGCGCTCTTGGCGCCGGACTGGGCGTTCTCCATGAGGGTGGCGCTGTCGATGGCGCCGGAGAGGCCGATGTAGTACACCACATAGACGATGGCCACGATGACGGTGCCGATGAGCAGGGCCTTGGGCAGATTGCGCTTGGAGTCCTTCAGCTCGGAGCCGATGGAGGTGGCGCAGATCCAGCCCTCGAAGGCGAAGGACAGGGACACGACGCCGCCGAACAGGCCGGCCAGAGGCGCCACGGAGGGGTCCACCACGTTGGCAAAGTTGTAGTTGATCTGGCCGTTGCTCAGGCCCACGATGGTGCCGACGATGGCCATCAGCAGCAGGGGGACGAGCTTGATGATGGTGGTGCTGATCTGGAACTTACCGGCCAGTCTGGGGGCCAGGGCGTTCATCAGATAGGTGACGACCATGAAGAAGATGGCCAGGGTCATCACGGGGCCGCTGGTGGGATCTTCCCAGCCGATCAGCACGCCGAAGTAGCGGGCGGGGAGCCAGCACAGCACGCCCACCAGGGAGGGGTAGTACACCACGGCCATGAACCAGCCCACATAGTAGCTGTACGTCTTGCCGCAGGAGGCCTTGGCAAAGCCCACCAGGCCGTCCACGCCCTCGTGGCTCTGGGCCACGATGCCGAAGGTGCAGGCGCTGATGATCATCACGACGCCCATGATGATGAAGGCCAGGATGCCGATACCCAGGTTGCCGCCGGTGCCCTTCAGCACGGCCTCAGCCTTGAAGAAGATACCGGAGCCGATGACGGTGCCCACCACCATGGCGATGGCTACGGGCAGAGTATACCGTTTTTCCATAATTCCGTTTTCCTTTCTGATCTCTCCTCATAATTGGATCGTGAGACTTTTCACAATCACAGCATCATTATAGCGCGTTCACGATTTATTCACAAGCCTTTTTTGTCTGTGTTTTGTAGAAAAATTCACAATAATTTTAGGTAATTCGCCAATTCGCGCTTTACACTGTTAAGGTTTTTGGCGGGTTTCCGCAGAAGAAATCCACGGCGTACCGCGGCAGGCATACAGCTGCTTAGAAAAGCGCGGAAAAAAGCAGGACCGGCGGGGCCGGTCCTGCAATGGCGGGCAGAGGTCGTTATACGTTGAAGCGGAAGTAGATCATGTCGCCGTCCTTGACCACATACTCCTTGCCCTCGGAGCGCAGCAGGCCCTTTTCCTTGGCGGCGGCCACGCTGCCGCCGCAGGCCATCATCTCGTCGAAGTTGATGGTCTCGGCCCGGATGAAGCCGCGCTCGATGTCGGAGTGGATCTTGCCGGCGGCCTGGGGAGCCTTGGTGCCCTTTTTGATGGTCCAGGCGCGGCACTCGTCCTTACCGTAGGTCAGGAAGGAGATGAGGCCCAGCAGGTCATAGCTGCACTGGATGAGACGGTCCAGACCGGACTTTTCGATGCCCAGGTCCGCCAGGAACATGGCGCGTTCCTCCGGGTCGTCCAGCTCGGCGATGTCCTGCTCCAGCTTGGCGCAGATGGGCAGCACCTGGGCGCCCTCTTTGGCGGCCAGGTCGCGGACGGACTGGAAGTACTTGTTGTCCTCATAGTGGGCGAAGCCGTCCTCGTCCATGTTGGCGGCGTAGATGATGGGCTTGAGGCTCAGCAGGTCCGCCGTCTCGACGATGGCGCGGTCGTCCTTATCGCACGCGAAGGTACGGGCGGACTTGCCGCCGTCCAGATGCGCCGCCAGGGCCTTGAACACCTCGGCCTCGTGGAGGAACTTCTTGTCGCCCTTGGCGGCCTTCGTGGCCTTCTCCACCCGGCGGTTGACCATCTCCAGGTCCGCCATGATCAGCTCCAGGTCGATGGTCTCGATGTCGCCCAGGGGGTCCACGGGGACGTTCTGGCTGGCATCGGCCACCACGTGCATGATGTTCTCGTCATCAAAGCAGCGGACCACATGGACGATGGCGTCCGTGCGGCGGATATTCTCCAGGAACTTGTTGCCCAGACCGGCGCCCTGGCTGGCGCCCTTTACCAGGCCGGCAATGTCCACGAATTCGATGACGGCGGGCGTCTTCTT
>DJPP01000050.1:0-29387 GCA_002438575.1 Oscillospiraceae bacterium UBA6409
GCCAAGGACGCCAAGCAGTCTCTGGTGGGCAACATGGTCAGCGAGGGCACCACACCCCGGAACCTCACCGACCTGATCGGCTCCCTGTGCGACCTGACCAGCGGCAGCGGCGACAAGGGCACCCCCATCATCTACATCCAGGGCTATTTCGACAACTACACCAACGAATAAACAGCAGCAGTCCCCCGGCAAGACCGGGGGACTGCTTATTTTATGATTCAATCGTATATGATCTCATCTACAACATTGGTGGAGGGTTCATCGTAGTCGTCAAGGCACTTCTCCGTTTCGTAGCCGGAGCCGTCCACCTGAAATTCCAGCTCATCGATGAACGCCTGCATCCGCAGGGCAAAGGCGGGTACGCTCAGCGGCACGGTGGTGGATTGCTTCCGGTCTATCACCACGCGGAGCTGTACCTCCACATCATAATTGCCCTTGGCGTAGATGTCGTCGCTCAGCGGGTCCAGAGACACGGTGCTGTCGGCCGCGTCCGCCATGGCGATGGTGGCAAGCTCCTGCGCCTGCTCCCGCGTCAGCTCTGCCACCTCGTCGGTGGTGTATCGGCGGACATAGCCGCTGACCACGGCGTCGACACCGCCGTATTGCGCCAGCGAGCCGATGCCGATGATGCTCTCCCGGCTGTCGGTGCGGTTCACCAGCTGGGTCAGCAGGCGGTGGACATCGGAGCCATCGGCTATCGACACCGACCACTCACGGCGCAGGCTCGTGCCGTCCCGCAGCTGGTAATCCACCCGCACATAGCGGGAGGCCAGATGGCCCTCCGTGTCCGGATAAGTCTGGTCGCTCAGCCTCTCACCCGTCGCATCGTACTGAGCCAGTATGGCGCGGTGGAGGGCGATGACCGCCTCCGCGGCGTCGGTGTCCTCGGAGTCAAAGTACGCCCCGGCGCAGTTGAAGGACACCGATTTAACGTTGTCGGCCTCGGGCACACGGTGCTGGAAGCCGGTGATATCCAGCTTGACGCACAGTGTCACCGCCGCCAGTGTCAGCACCAGCGCTGCCGTTTCCAGCCACCAGCGCTTGGTGAAGATGCGGAACTTTTTCTGCAGCAGCATCTGCGCGGCGAAGAAGCAGATCACACCCATGATGAGCTGGCAGAGCAGCAGGCCGGCGAAGCCATGGCCGCTGCCGAACACCAGGTAGTCCAGGAACAGGCCCAGGCCCCAACCGCCGCACAGGCCGATGGCCCACCGGGCCAGGGGCCGCAGCCAGCGGAAGGCCACGGCGTCGCCGGCCGTCTCGCTGGGGCGCTTCTGGTACAGATACCACACCAGTACCAGCAGGGCAAGGCCCGCCGCGGCGTAGATGACGCAGGCGGTATAGGCCGCGCCGGGCAGCGTATGGCAGTAGATGGTCCGTTCGTACTCGTTATACATGGCGCTGACCCAATAGCCCTCGCCATCGTTCAGCACGTTCCAGAGCCGCATTACCGGCGTCAGCCACAGCACCAGCGCAGACTCGCTGGCCGCGGCGTAGCCGTAGTAGAACAGGCGCGCCATCGTCTCCACGACCCATTTCAGCAGCACCGCGACCACATTCACCGCCGTGTACAGCACCGGAACAGCCAGCAGCCAGCCGGTGGCCATGGCACACAGGGAGCCGAGGGAGAAAAACAGCAGCTCCATCAGCTCTGTCAGCAGCAGCCAGGCGCCCAGCGCCGCCCAGTCCACATAGCCGCGGCCCGCGCTGGCCAACACCGCCAGCAGGAACACCAGCACATTGCCCGCCGTCAGCATACCGAAGCCCACGGCGCTGTGAGAGAAGAACTGCCGCGTGCGGGTGATGGGCAGGGTGTGCATGGCGCCGATAGCCCGCCCGTTCATCAGATAGGACCACACCGCCATGGCCGTCAGGCAGCCGAAGATCAGTGCCATGACCACGGAGCCGTACAGCGCGTCCAGAATGGTGTTGTGCAGCGACGCTTCCAGCAGCGTCCGCATCTCCGGCCCGAAGTGCTCCGCCCGCAGCAGCTGCACCGGCAGAATCAGCACCCACACGGCCACATACAGAAACAGCAGCGGCCAGTAGCGCCGCGCGTCGCTGCGGAGCAGCGCGCGGTTACAGAAGGATGTCTTTCGCGGCATAGTCCACACCTCCCAGTTCGTAGATGAATATCTCCTCCAGCGTCAGCGGAATGGATTCCAGCAGCACCGGCTCAGTGATCTGCATCCGGCGCATGATCTCCTGGCTGCTGCCCCGGATAATGTAGGTGTACACCCGACCCACATGACTGCGGTGCAGGATGTTCAGCTCCGCCGGCAGCGGCGGCTCCGTCACGCCCTGATAGGCCACCTGTAATTTGACCGTGTTGTCCTGCAGGTCACTGAGACTGCGCTCCAGCAGCACCCTTCCGCGGTTCAGAATACCCACGTGGTCGCACACGTCCTCCAGCTCCCGCAGGTTGTGGCTGGACACCAGCACCGTGGTGCCGCGCTCGGCCACATCGCCCAGCAGCAGGGACCACACCTGCCGCCGCATCACCGGGTCAAGGCCGTCCACCGGCTCGTCCAGAATGAGGTACTCCGGCATACAGCACACCGTCAGCCAGAAGGCCGCCTGCTTCTGCATACCCTTGGACATACGGCGCAGCATCATCTTCTCGTCCAGAGGGAACACCTGTTTCAGCTTCTCGTACCGTTCCCAGCTGAAGGCCGGGTAGACGCCCGCGTAGAACTTCGCCATCTCCCGTATGCCCGCCTGGGGGAAATAGTACCAGTCGTCGCCGATAACGGCCATACGGCTCTTCACGGCGGTGTTCTCATATACCGGTTGACCGTCCACCAGCACGTCGCCGCTGTCCTGCCGGTAAATGCCCGCCAGATGGCGGATGATGGTGGATTTGCCCGCGCCGTTGGGACCCACCAGGCCGTACACCGCGCCGTGGGGCACCGTCATGGTCAGGCCGTCCAGCGCCCGGAAGCCGTCAAAGGTCTTGACGACGTTTTTTACCTCGATCATTTGCCCTCTCCTCCTTCCCAAAGTGCCAGCAGCTGCTCCCGGGTATAGCCCAGGCTCTTCAGCTCCTCCAATACCGGGGCAAGCCGCCCCGTCAGCTCAGCGATGCGCCGCAGATGCTCGCCGTCCCCGGCGGAGACAAAGCTCCCCTTGCCCGCCACGGAGTAGATGTACCCCTCCGCCTCCAGCTCGGCATACGCCCGCTGGATGGTGTTGGGATTGATGGCCAGCTGCGTAGCCAGAGAGCGCACGGAGGGCAGCTTCTCATCCGGCTCCAGCAGCCCCGTCAGCATCATGCGCCGCAGGCTGTCCTTCACCTGCTGGTACAGGGGACGGCTGTCCCGGTAGTCCAGCACGATCATATCGCACACGCTCCTTTCCGTATCAAGTGTATTATGCGTGTTAGTACAGTTAGCATATCACGATGTTCTCCCTCCTGTCAAGGAAAATTTTTCTTTTCATCCCCGGGGTTTCGTAGTATAATGGCTCCAAATTCTTTTCCCGAAGGGGGCATTTCTATGCGTATCACGGTAAAAGTCGGTACCTCTACCCTGGCCCACGCCACCGGGCGGCTGAACATCCAGCGGATGGAGGGCCTGTGCAAGGTCCTGAGCGACCTGAAAAACGCCGGGCACGAGATCATTCTCGTCTCCTCCGGCGCCATCGGCATGGGCGTGGGCAAGCTGAACCTGCCGGGACGACCTAAGGATATGCCCACGAAGCAGGCAGCCGCCGCCGTGGGTCAGTGCGAGCTGATGTATACCTACGACAAGCTGTTCAACGAGTACAACCACACGGTGGCACAGGTGCTGCTCACCGGCGAGGACGTGAAAAACGAGCAGCGCAGCCGCAATATGCGGAACACCATTTTCCGCCTGCTGGAGCTGGGCGCGCTGCCCATCATCAACGAAAACGACACCGTAGCCACCGACGAGGTGGGTGTGGAGAACACCATCGGCGAAAACGACACGCTTTCCGCCATCGTGGCGGCGGCGGTACACGCCGACCTGCTGATCCTGCTCAGCGATATCGACGGCCTGTACGACGGCGATCCCCACAGGGATCCCACCGCGAAGCTTATCCCCGTGGTGCCGTCCATCGACGCGCACATTCTCGCTCTGGGCGGCGGCAGCGGCAGCAGCCTGGGCACCGGCGGCATGGCCACCAAGCTGAAGGCGGCGCAGATCGTCACCGCCGCCGGCTGCCAGATGGTCATCGCCAACGGCAGCAAGCCCGCCCTGCTGTACGACATCGTGGACGGCAAGCCCGTGGGCACCCGATTTCTGGCAAAGGAGCGCTGAACATGACTACCATTGATATCCTGAAAAAGACCCGCGCCGCCCGCGGCGGACTGGCTGCCCTGGATGAGGCAGGCAAAAACGCCCTGCTGCTGTCCATGGCCGACAGTCTTCTGTCCCACGAGGGCGCTATTCTGGCGGAAAACGAAGCCGACATGAATGATGCCCGGGGGCACATCTCCGACGTGATGCTGGACCGGCTGCGGCTGGACCATGACCGGCTGGCAGGCATGGCCAACGGCGTGCGGGCCATTGCCGCCCTGCCGGACCACACCGGCCGCGTGCTGTCTGAGGTGCGCCGCCCCAACGGCCTGGTCATCCAGAAGGTACAGGTCCCCCTGGGGCTGGTGTCTATCATCTACGAGAGCCGCCCTAACGTCACCTCGGACGCGGCGGCCCTGGCACTGAAGTCCGGCAATGTCTGCGTGCTCCGCAGCGGCAAGGAGGCCTACCGCACCGCCCGCGCCATCGTGCAGGCGCTGAAGGCCGGCATCGCCGCCGAGGGCGGCGACCCGGACATCCTGAACATCGTGGATGACACCACCCATCAGTCCGCCGCGGACATCATGACCGCCAAGGGTCTGGTGGATCTGCTGATCCCCCGGGGCGGCGCGGGACTGATCCGGGCCTGCGTGGCCGGCGCCACCGTGCCCTGCATCGAGACGGGCACCGGCATCTGCCACGTGTATGTAGACGAGAGCGCCGACCCGGATATGGCGCTGAACATTGTGGAGAACGCCAAAGCCAGCCGCCCCTCCGTGTGCAATGCCGAGGAGGTACTGCTGGTACACAGCGCCGCGGCGGCGGAATTTCTGCCCCGGCTGAAAAAGCGCCTGGTGGACGAGCGCGCCGCCGCCGGAAAGGTGCCTGTGGAGCTGCGGCTGGACGAGCGCGCCGCGGCGATCATCCCCGGTACTCCCGCCGGCGAGCAGGACTTCGACACCGAATTTCTGGACTACATCCTGGCCGTGAAGATCGTGGACAGCGTGGACGAGGCCATTGCCCACATCGCCGCCCACTCCACCGGCCACAGCGAGGCCATCGTCACCGAAGACCCCGCCCACGCCGAGGCCTTTGTTAACGGGGTGGACAGCGCCGCCGTATATGTCAACGCCTCCACCCGTTTTACCGACGGCGGCGAGTTCGGTCTGGGCTGCGAGATGGGTATCTCCACCCAGAAGCTCCACGCCCGGGGTCCCATGGGTCTGGACGAGCTGACCACGTACAAATATGTCATCCGCGGCAGCGGGCAGATCAGATGAAGCAAAAAGAGACGGCATTCGCCGTCTCTTTTCATATTTCCACGATCTCTGCGCCCAGGGCCGCGGCGTCCGCCCGGTCATGGGTGACGCACAGCACCGCCGCGCCGTTCCGGCGCCGCAGGAGGTACTGCGCTGCCCGGTCACGGGCCGCAGCGTCCAAGCCCTTGAAGGGCTCATCCAGCAGCAGCAGCTCCGGCCCATAACACACCGCCCGGGCGATAGACACCCGCCGCCGCTGCCCGCCGGACAGCTCCGCCGCCCGCTGGCGCACGCAGTCCGCCAGCCCCAGCTCCCGCAGGTGTACTTCAACATCCGAGGGGGACATGATCCGGCCCGTGACCAGACGCACATTCTCCACGGCGTCCAGCTGCGGGCACAGACGATCCTCCTGAAACACGAAGCCCACACGCTCCGGCACACCGGAGACGGTGCCGCTGTCCAGCGGCTCCAACCCGGCGATACAGCGCAGGAGCGTGGTCTTGCCGCGGCCGGAGGGGGCCATCAGGCACACCACCGCCCCGTCCGGGACGGTCAGGCTCACGTCCTCCAGCACGGCCTTGTCGCCGAAGCGCTTGTACAGATGTGCCGCGTTCATGCGCCGCACCCCCTTTCCAGCCGACGGAAGCCCCGCCGCAGCAGGGCCAGCACCAGTCGCTCAAACAGGGCGCTCAGCGCCACGATCACCACGGTCCAGGCCAGCAGGTCGGCGGTCTGGAGGTAGATCTTCGCGTCGTACAGTCTCTCGCCCAGGGAGCCGGCCACCACACCGATGACCTCGGCCGCCACGCCGGCCTTCCAGCTCATGCCCAGGGCCGCGGCGCAGCCCGCCAACAGGAACGGCTCCACCGCCGGCAGCAGAATGCTGTGCAGCTGCCGCCGCCAGGGCACCCGGAAAGCCCGGGCCATTTCCAGAAGCTGGCTATCCGCACTGCGGAGGCCCGCCAGCACATTGGTGTACAGAATGGGGAAGACCATCAGGAACGAGATGAACAGCGGCAGCGCCGATGCCCGCATCCAGATCAGTGCCAGGATGATGAACGACGCCACCGGCACCGCCTTTATGGCCAGCACATAGGGCCGTAGCAGCACCTCCACCGCCGGCCAGCGCCCCGCCGCCAGCGCCAGCACAAAGGCCAGCACCAGCGCCAGAGCAAAACCGCCGGCGATACGGCAGAAGCTGAACCACACCGCCCGCCGGAACGCCGCCGTCACCGCCAGGGTGCAAAGCCGCCCCAGCACCGCGATCGGCCCCGGCAGCAGCAGTGCCGAGCCCACGGCCCAGGAGACCGCCTGCCACACTGCCAGCGCCAGCACCACCGCGCCGACACGCTGCCAGGTCTTTATTTTTTTGTCCGCAGGCGCGCTCATGCGCCCGTCCAATAGAAGCCGTCGCCGGGCATGGCGCCGCCCACGGCCTCCGCCTTCAGGTCATACAGCGTTTGCAGATAGCCGCCCACGGCGACCTTCATATCCACGCCGGTGATGCATACCAGGTTGCACTGGGGCAGCGCCTTCTCCGCCACGGCGGCCTTGACGATGCCGTACTGTTCCACCAGCGCTGCGGTCTCGGCCGGGTGCTCATTGGCGTAGTCCGTGCTGGCAGCGTAGTCCTCCAGGAAAGCCGCCAGTTCCGCCGGATGCTCATCGGCAAAGGCCTTGCGGGCCACCAGTACCGAGGTGATCAGGCGGCTGCCGTTGTCCAGCGCATCCCATTCGGCGCTCAGATCCAGCGCCACGCGCAGGCCCTCCACCTGGCTCTGGGCCACGGTGACAAAGGGCTGGGGCAGCATGGCCACGGCGTTCTCCTGCTCCGCCATCAGGGCCACGATCTCCGTGGGCTCGCTCTTCCACTCCACCTGCACGTCCTCGCCCAGGGTCAGCCCGTGCTGCGAGAGCAGGTAGGTCAGCGCGTACTCCGGGGTGGCGCCCTTACCGGTGGCGTAGATAGTCTTGCCGTTCAGCGAGGCAATGTCCGTCACTGTCTCGCCGCCCTTTTCCACGATATACAGCACGCCCAGGGTGCCGGCGGCCAGCAGCACCACGCCGCCCTCGGTCTGGTTGTACAGAATCGCCGCCACGTTGGCCGGCACCGCCAGCACATCCAGGTCGCCCTGCACCAGCTGGGGCGTCAGCTCGTTGGCGCTGGCCGCGATGGTGTAGGTATACGCGTTCCGGCCCAGGCCGTTGTCCGCGTCGTCAAACAGCTTTACCATGCCCATGGAGGTGGGGCCCTTCAGCCCGCCCAGGCGGAGGGCGACGTTCTCTGTCTCAGCGCCGTCCGAAGCCGTATCCGGGGCCTTTGTCTGGCCGCAGGCGGTCAGGGACAGTGCCAGTATCAAGGCCAGCACAAGGGTAATGATCCGTTTCATATGGGTTCTCCTTCCTGTACGATCATGATCTTTTATGGATACCTTGGTGTTTATACAGGGGCAACAACATGGGAGTACAGTGTCTTGGCACTGACACCCTCCAGCCGCCCGATCTTCCCGCTGAGGGCGGAGATCGCGTCCTGCGGCGCATCCAGCACCACGGAGATGATATTCACGCCCCGGGCACGGTAGGGCACGCCCATCCGCCCGATGATATACATACCGTACTGATGCAGCAGCGCGTTCAGCTCCGTCACCGCGTCCTCATTTTCCACAATGACTGCAATGACCGCCACGCGTGTTTCCATAGCAAAGCCTCCCGTCGTAAGATCCGCGGCCAAATAAAAAAGCCGCGCCGCCACCGCGACACGACCACAGCGCCCGCTTCGCGGGCGCAGAACCTATGGCGCATCTTCCGTCTCAAGCGTACTTTCGACGTCAGCAGCGAGCTTATTGTACGGCAAACGCCTGCTTTTGTCAAGGCGTTCCCGCCGGCGGACTATCTCAGGCAGCCGGCGATACATAATATATAGGAGAGAAGGGCGGGACCGTGGGGGTAGGAACGGCCCCGCCCGGGGGAAGCAGCTTAGTGCTTTTCGCTGGCGCGGCGGGCGGGCTTTTCCGCACGGCGGACACCGGGCAGCAGCGTCAGCAGCTGGGCGGCCAGGCCGAACACGGCGGCGGGCAGCAGCCAGCTCAGGCCCAGATCATACAGCGGCAGCGCCTCCACCAGCGGCAGCTGCACGCCATAGGTGTGCAGGGTGCACAGCACGCTGGTCAGCAGCGCGCCCAGCGCGGCGCCCCGGCTGACGAAATCGTGGACCTTAGGTATGATGAGGGAGATACAAATAAGCACCAGCGCGGGGGGATATACTATATCCAGCACCGGCGTGGCCACGGCCACGATGCGGTCCAGGCCCAGGTTGGACACCACGGCGCTGAACACGCAGATGACCGCCACGAACACCTTGTAGCTGACCTTCCCGCGGCACAGCTCGGCAAAATATGCCGCGGCGGAGCTGGTCAGAGCGATGGCCGTGGTGACGCAGGCCAGACCCACCACCACGCCGAAGATCACCATGCCGGTCTTGCCCATCAGCGCCTCCACGATGGCCATGATGAGGGCCGCGCGGCCGATGGAGGACGTGTACTGGGTGGACACGGTGGCGCCCAGATAGGCCAGACCCATATACACCGCCAGCAGCAGCACGCCTGCCAGCAGCGCGGCGCCGCCCACCACGCGGAGCCGGCTCCGGCCCTGCTGATAGCCCTTGGCGGTAACGCTTTGCAGCACGATGATCCCGAAGGGCAGGGCCGCCAGCGCATCCATGGTCTGGTAGCCGGCCTTGATGCCGGTGACGGCCACGTTGTCGATCTGCGCCAGAGGCGCGATGTCGCCCAGCGGCGTGACCACGCCCTTGATGATAATGGCGAACAGGCCCACCAGCAGCAGCGGCGTGAGCACCTTGCCCACGATGTCCACCACGGCGGACTCCTTGATGCACAGGGCCAGGATCACCGCGAAGAACACCACGGAGAACACCACCGGCGACACGCCGGACAGGTTGGGCGCGATGGCCATTTCATAGGTGCTGGCGCTGGTGCGGGGGATGGCCACCATGGGGCCGATACACAGAATGATGGCGCACATGAGGATCTCGGCAGGGACTCTGCCCGCCCGTTCCAGCACCTTCTCGCTGCTGCCCACGCGGAGCAGGGCGAACATACCCATCATCGCCAGACCGATATCCGCGATGAAATAGGCGGAAAAGCCCGTCAGCCACTGGCTGCCGGCCTCCATGCCCAAAAAGGGCGGGAAGATCACGTTGCCCGCGCCGAAAAACATAGAAAACAGCGCAAAGCCCACGACGACGATGTCCGCCGCGGTGTTTTTCTTCTGTCCGATCATTCTGATTTCTCCATTTCTCTTCTCTTGTTCCCGCGCCGCCGAGTGCGGCGCACCGGTGCGGTCTCGCGCTTTAAAGCGCGTTGCATCCTGTGCATATAGCGTATCATGTTTTTCATCATTACGGAAATGACGCTTATCGAACGGCGCATGAAAAATTTTTATGACGTATAAAAAGACTTACAGAATTTTCCAAATCGTTGGTGGAAAGTTTACGTTTGCGGCATTGAACGGCGGCAGTCCTTGTGATATAGTTAAAAATCATCGTTGCAATTTTGTCCAATTTGTACAGAAAGCGAGGCCCCTATGGATGACAAACGGCTGCGGGCGCTGTTGACGGCAGTACAGTGCGGCAGCTTTGGAAAGGCGACGGCGCAGCTGGGCTACACCCAGTCCGCCATGACGCATATGGTGAACAAGCTGGAGGCCGAGCTGGGCTGCACCCTGCTCGCCCGCAGCAGCCACGGCGTCCGGCTGTCGGAGGAGGGCGAGCACCTGCTGCCCTATATACAGGACTATCTGCGTGCCGGCGAGGCCCTGCGGCGGGAGGCGGCGGCCCAGGGCGAGGCCCACAACCGCGTGCTGCGGATCGGCTGCTTCGCCAGCATCGCCCGGGCACGGTTGCCGGCGCTGCTGCAGAAGTTTCGCAGGCTGCACCCGGAGATCAAGATCGACGTGCTGGTGG
The DNA here is from genome assembly GCA_002438575.1 of Oscillospiraceae bacterium UBA6409. GTDB lineage: Bacteria > Bacillota > Clostridia > Oscillospirales > Oscillospiraceae > Vescimonas. Next base: position 10,497 of record DJPP01000050.1, read on the forward strand.
GCGGCTATGAGCTGGCCGCGGCGCTGGAGGAGGAACGGGTGCAGCTGGCCCTGGTGGAGGAGACCTGCGGCAAGGGCTTCTACTGGACGCCGCTGACGGACGCGCCGCTGGTGGCGGTGGTGCCGCCGGACTTCCCCTGGGCGGAGGACGTCATTCCCCTGGAGCGTCTGCTGCGGGAGACGTTCCTCTCCTGCCCGGAGCAGTATGTGGCGCGGCTGCTGCCGCCGGAGGCGCCGCGGCTGGAGGTCACGGCGTCGGACGACGCGGCCATACTGTCCATGGTGGCGGCGGGACTGGGCGTATCGGTGCTGTCCGCCTTCTCTCTGGCGGGCTACGAGGGCCAGGTGCGGGTGCTCCCGCTGGCGGAGCCGCTGTCACGCCGGCTGGGCGCGGCGGTGAAGACGCCGCCCCCGGCCAACAGCGCCGCCCGGTATTTCCTCTCCTTCCTGAAGCGGCAGTACCCCGCCAAGCCGGCGGATAACGAATAAAAGGAGGGCACGGCCCATGTGCACTGCGGCCACATACAAGACAAAATGCTTCTATTTCGGGCGCAATCTGGACTATGAGCGCGGCTTCGGCGAGCAGGTGGTCATCACGCCCCGGCACTTTCCCCTGCCCATGCGGCACCTGCCGGACCTGACGCGGCACTATGCCATGATCGGCATGGCCTCCGTGCAGAACGGCTATCCCCTGTACTACGACGCGGTGAACGAGAAGGGCCTGTGCATGGCGGGGCTGAACTTCGTCCGCAGCGCCGTATACGGCCCCTGCGCGCCGGGAAAGGCCAACGTGGCCCAGTTCGAGCTGATCCCCTGGCTGCTGGGCCGCTGCGCCACGGCGGCGGAGGCCCGGGACCTGCTGGCGGAGAGCCGCATCACCGACGACGCCTTTCTGCCGGGGCTGCCCCCGGCTCGGCTGCACTGGCTGCTGGCGGACCGGGAGCAGTGCTTCGCGGTGGAGCAGACGGCGGAGGGCCTGCGGGTCTATGAGGACCCGGTGGGCGTGCTGACCAACGAACCGCCCTTTCCCATGCAGCTGTTCCGGCTGAACGACTACGCCCAGCTGTCCCCCCAGCCGCCAGAAAACCGCTTCTCCCCTGCCCTGCCGCTGGAGACGTACAGCCGGGGCATGGGCGCTATGGGTCTGCCCGGCGACCTGTCCTCCCCCTCCCGCTTTGTACGGACGGCCTTTACCCGGCTGAACAGCCGTTCCGGCGACGGCGAGGCCGAGAGCGTCAGCCAGCTCCTGCACATTCTGGGCGCGGCGGCACAGCAGCGGGGCTGCTGCGTGCTGGAGGACGGCGCGTGCGAGCTGACGCTGTACACCAGCTGCTGCAACGCCGACACCGGGGTATATTACTACACCACCTACGACAGCGCCCAGCTGTGCGCCGTGGATATGCACCGCGCCGACCTGGACGGCACGGCACTCGCCTGCCAGCCGCTGGACACGGCGTGGCGGGTACACTATCAGAATTAACGCGGAAAAACGCCCCATGCTACGGCATGGGGCGGCGGGTGAGCGAATGCGAAAGGGGACCTGACGGTCCCCTTTTTTTCGCTATTTCAGCAGGGCGGTAAAGGTGATGGTATCGCCCTCCGTGCGGGCGGAGATGGCGCCGCGATGGCCCTCGGCAATGCTGCGGGCGATGGACAGCCCGATGCCGAAGCCGCCGGCGGCGCGGGCCGGATCCGCCCGGTAAAACCGGTCGAAGAGCTTATCGGCGTCGATGCCTTCGGCGTTCTCACAGCGGTTGGACACCCGCAGCGCCACGCCGCGGCGGGCCTTTTCCAGCGTCAGCGCGATGGGCGAGTCCGGGGCGGCGTACTTGACGGCGTTGTCCAGCAGGATGGACACCAGCTGCCGCACGGCGTACTCGTCGCCGGTATAGGTCAGGCCCGGCGTCACGGACAGCGCCAGCGGATGGCCGCCGCCCTCCGCCACCTCGCGGAAGGACTCCGCCGTCTCGGCAACGGCGTCGCTGACGGGAAAGGGCTCCATGTGCAGGGGCGACTGCTCTTCGTCCATACGGCTGAGGGTCACCAGCGAATCGACCAGCGCCTTCAGCTTCTCCGTCTGGGCCCGGGCCTTATCGATCCATTTCTGGGGCCCCACGTCCATCTCCAGCACCCTCAGACTGGTGGCAATGACGGTGATGGGTGTTTTCAGCTCGTGGCTGGCATCGGTGATAAACTGCTTCTGCTGCTCCGCGCTGCGGACCACCGGGTCGATGGCGCGGCGGCTCAGGAGCACCACCAGCGTCAGCACCAGCAGCGTGCAGATCGCGTCCGCCGTCAGGGACCACACCAGCACCGTCCGCACGGCGCGGCGGCTCTGGCTGCACTCGAGGAAGACAGCCATGCTGCGCCCGTCCTCCGTGCGGGTCACCAGAAAGCGGTAGCCGCCGCAGCTGCCGTAGCCCGTGCCGTGGTCGATGGCGGCGGCCAGGTACTCCGCTGTATCCGCCTCGGTGACGGAGGCGATGTTTTGCAGGTCGGCGCGCACCAGCGTGCCGTCATCCTGATAGAAGAGGACAAAATACCGGGTGGCGTAGGGCGTCTCCGCCGTGAAGGGGCCGTTCCGGCCGGAACGGGGCTCGTCTGCCGGGTCTGTATCGCCGTCCGCGCGGGACTGCTCCGGCGGCTGACGGTCCAGCTGGGGGACGTCCCCCGGCTTCTCCGGCAGGGGGATGGTGCCGCGGTTATCGCTGATGAGCCGCAGGGTGCTTCGCAGGTCGGCGTCGGTGGCGGCATAGTTGGCCACGTTGAGGATGACCGTCAGCAGCAGCATCACCGCCGCCACCGACAGCGTGGCAATGCGGATAAAACGGTTGCGAAGCCTGTTGATCATGTCTCCTCCTCCAACACATAGCCCAGCCCGCGATTGGCCCGCAGGGTCATGCGGGAGCCGATGGACTTGAGCTTTTTCCGCAGGTTGGAGATGTTGACCCACACCACGTTGATCTCCGCCTCGTTGTCCCAGCCCCAGACGCGCTCCATGATGCGCTCGGCGGAGAATACCTGGCGGGGCGAGCGCATGAACAGCTCCATGATCTGAAACTCCCGGCCGCCCAGGCGCAGGGACGTATCGCCGCATTGCAGCAGCCCGCTGGCCGGGTCCAGCGTCAGATCGCCGCAGGCCAGCAGGGACGGCTGGTAGCTCTGGCTGCGGCGGAGCATGGCCCGCACCCGGGTGATAAGCTCATCCGGGTCGAAGGGCTTGGGCAGGTAGTCGTCCGCGCCGGCGTCGAAGCCGGTGATGCGGTCCTCCTTCTGCCCCTTGGCCGTCAGCATCATGATGGGGGTCTTGACCCCCTCGGCACGCAGGCGCTCCAGCACCTGTATGCCGTTCATTCCGGGCATCATCACATCCAGGATGATGGCGTCGTATTCGCCGGAGACACCGTAGTCATAGGCATCCGTGCCGTTGTGGACCGCGTCCACGGTGAAATGATTTCGCTCGAAAAAGACCGTCAGCGCCTCCGCCAGGTCCAGCTCGTCCTCCGCGATCAGCAAGCGCATGGCCGTCACCTCGTTTTCCTCGTGCGCCCCGTCCCCGCAGGGCGGGGCGCGTCGTTTCAATCACAGTATAAATAAAACCGATGGGAAATGCAAGTCACAGCGCCTCCTTGGCCGTTTCACGGCCGCAGACGATGTTCAGATTGCCGTTGCGGCAGCGCAGGGCATCCAGAAACGCTTTGGGCACGGTGTCGCCCGGCAGGGTGACGCGGTACTCCAGCTCGTACAGGGTGCCCATGTTGGTGGTCTTGACCCGCACCAGCTCATGGGCGGCGGTGTACTGGCCCAGAAGGTCGTCGAACAGGCCCTCGTAGTCCAGGTCCTCGGGGATGGTGATCTTCAGCACACGCTCCTGGGCATTGGGCCGGCCGAAGCCGCAGGCCGTCAGGCCCAGCAGCGCGGCGGAGACGATGGCGAACGTCAGCGCCGCCAGCACCACATAGCCCATACCGGTGGCCAGGCCGATGGCCATGGCCAGGAACAGCACGCCGATCTCGCGGGCGGTGCCGGGGGCGGAACGGAAGCGCACCAGGCTGAAGGCGCCGGCCACCGCCACGCCGGCGCCGATGTTGCCGTTGACCAGCATGATGACCACCTGCACCACCGCAGGCAGGATCGCCAGCGTCACGGCGAAGCTCTGGGTGGAACGGGCCCGGAAGCGGGCCACCAGCGCCAGGCCGACGCCCAGCGCCAGTGACACCGCTGTACAGATCAAAAACGAGGTGAGCGTCAGCTCTGTTCCCAAAATCGAGTTAAGCACAGCAAAATTCCTCCTTCATGCGCTCCCGCCCGGCGGGCAGGAGATGGTTTTTATAGCAGGCACCGTATTTGGAAAATGAGGTGGGGTAGGCCTGCGCCTCCGAGAGCAGCCGGCTGAGCCACAGCGGGCACACACCGGGGAGCTTGATCTCCATCAGCACCATGTTCGGATCGTCGATGGGCGCGCCGTGGTCGCCGCAGCGCAGGTCCAGATCGGTATCGCGCCAGCGCAGGTTCGTGTCGAAGGTGATCCGCAGCGCCGGGTCCTCCTTCCCCGCAAAGGCCAGGCGGTCATAGGCGATAAACACCTTCGGCACCGTATGGTAAAAGGACTGGAACCACTGTATCTCATGGCCGATCTGGCCGTAACGGTCCGCGTCCGCACCGGCAAGAAACGCCGCCGCGCTGTCCGCCCGGGTGGTAATGCGGCGCTTGTAGACCACGCCGTCGTACTTTTTCTTGACCTCCACGAACACCCTGCCGCCGTCAGCGGGCACACCGTAGCTGCGGACACGGAGCTTCTCCTTATACACCGGCTTTTCCAGCGAGGTGCGGATGAGCCGCCAGTCCGGCGTATCGTAGTAGATGTTGCAGATGGTGTACGCGCCGTACTCGTCTGCCGTCATATGCTCGCGCATACCATTCAATATAAATCGCTGCTGCGCCGGCGTCAGGCGGTATTTCTTCTCGCAGCGCTTGAAGCAGCTCTGCACGTTTGCCATGGTGGTCGCCTCCTTGCGTGATTTGCTTTGATGGGTACAGCATACAGGGGCAGCCTAAAGGAAACCTAAAGAAAAAAAGTTATTTCGCTTTAGGCTGCTTTTAGGCAGGACGGATATGATAGGGCCACAACAGGAAACAACCATGACAAAGGAGGTCATTTCACATGAAAAAGAAATGTATCGCACTGGTGTGCGCCGCCGCGCTGGCTCTGAGCCTGACGGCCTGCGGCACCACAGGGCAGACCGGCACCGCCGGTACCGACACAAATACGAACGCGGAGCAGACGTCCGCCGCGGTCCTGTCACTGGAGGGCGCCACCACCCTGACGTTCACCGACAGCGGCGTGACCGCCTCCGACGGGGACTACACCGGCTATGAGATCGACGGCACGGCGCTGACGATCGACGGCGCGGGCACATACATACTTACCGGCACGTGCGGCAATGGCTCCGTCACCGTGAAAAAGGGCACCACCGGCGTAACGCTGGTGCTGAACGGGCTGGACCTGACCAGCGCCGACACCGCGCCCATTGCCTGCAATAAGTCCACGGAGGTGACCATCTGCGCCGCGGACGGCAGCGTCAACGTGCTCACCGACAGCGCGGAGAACAACGACGAGAGCTATCCCGACAACGCGGACGCGGAAAACGCGGTCATCAAGTGCAAGGACGGCTCCCGGGTAACGCTGTGCGGCACCGGCAGCCTGACCGTCAACGCCAAGGGCAAAAACGGCATCAAATCCGGGGCCTCCACCGCCGAGGAGGGCGAGGCGTCCCTGACCATCCGGGAGCTGGCGCTGACCATCGACGCGCCGGTCAACGACGCGGTGAACGCCGAGCAGCTGCTGACCATTGAAAGCGGCACGCTGAACATCTCTGCCGGGGACGACGCCCTGCACAGCGACCTGGCGCTGAACATCGGCGCGGACGGCACCGCCGGCCCCACCATCACCATTACCGACTGCTATGAGGGCATCGAGGGCGCCACACCGAATATCTATTCCGGGGACATCACCATCAACGCCGCGGACGACTGCCTGAACGCCGCCAACGGCGACCTCAGCGGATACGATTTCTCCATGAACATCAGCGGCGGCACCATCACGGCCTACACCAGCAGCGGCGACGGCTTCGACTCCAACGGCGATTTGAACATCAGCGGCGGCAGCGTGACCGTGTGGTCCGCCAGCAGCGCCGACAACCAGCCCCTGGATGCAGACGGGACCATCCGCATCACCGGCGGCACCGTGCTGGCCGCCGGCGGCAGCGGCGGCATGGGCATGAGCCTGACCGCGGAGCAGCCCTGTGTGACCTTCAGCTTCGGCGGCGCGGGCGGCTTTGGCGGGAACAGCGGCAGCGCGCTCACCAAGGGCAGCGCGTTCACCATCGGCAGCGGCAGCACCGCCGTGTACAGCGGCGAGGCGCTGTGCAATGCCGGGTTCGTGTTCTTCTCCTCCCCCGACCTGACGGCGGGCAGCAGCTATGACCTGGCCGCCGGCGGCAGCACCATCGCCACCGCCGCAGCCCAGACCGGCAGCGTACAGACCGGCATGGGCGGCATGGGCGGCCAGCCCGGTCAGATGCCCGGCGGCAGCTTTGACCCCGGCAGCGCGCCCACCCCGCCCAGCGGCGACTTCCGGCCGGGAAACAGGCAGTAACAGACACAGGACACAAAACACCACACCCCACGGCGCAAGCGCCGTGGGGTGTGGTGTTTGTAGGGAGAGGAAGACAGGAAGAAAGCTCCGTCGGTCATCGTTGTTGATACGCCCGCATGGCCGCCTCGATCCGGTCGGCCGCGGCTGATAGCGCCGCGTCGTCGCTGGCAAAGGAGAAGCGCAGGAAGCAGCCCTGGGTCATGCCGTAGGCCGCGCCGGAGACGCCCACCACCTTGGCATGGTCCAGAATGTAGTCGCACATCTCGTCGGAGGTCATGTCTACATCGAAGGACACCCAGGCGTAGAAGGCACCCTCGGGCATCTGGCAGTGCACGCCCGGGATGGCGTTGAGCCGGCCCACAAAGGCATCGCGCCGACGCTGGTAGCTCTGACGCATGGCCTCTACTTCATCCGGGATGCGGAAGGCCTGCACCGCGCCCTCCTGCAAAAAGCCACTCATGCAGGAGACGCTCTGCTGGTACAGCTTATAGATCGCGGCGTAAATGTCCCTGCGGGCGGTGAGATAGCCCATGCGCCAGCCGGTCATAGCCGCGAACTTGGAAAAGCCGTTGATGGTGATGACCCGGTCCGCCACCTCGGGGCGGGAGGCCATGCTGACAGACCGCACGCCGTCATAGACAATGGCGTCGTACACCTCGTCGGACAGCAGCAGCACGTCCGGGTGGCGCTGCATGAACGCGGACAGCGCCTCCGCCTCGTCCTGGTGCAGGATGCGGCCGGTGGGGTTGTTGGGGTAGTTGATGATGATGAGCCGCACCTCCGGCGTGTAGTGCTGCTCCAGCAGCGACTCCGTCAGCCGGTAGTGGTCCGCCGGGGACAGCGGGACCTTCACGGCTTCGGCGCCGGCGGAGATGACGATGGACTCATAGGACACCCACGCCGGCTCCGGCAGCAGGACCTTGTCGCCATGGTTCAGCACCGCCTGGACCGCCAGATAGATGGCCATCTTGCCGCCCGGCGTTACCAGAATACGGTCAGCCTCGGTCTGGATGCCGTTCTCCCGCAGCAGCTTCTGCTGTATCTCCTGCCGCAGCTCCGGGATGCCCGGGCCCACCACGTAATGGGTGTTGCCCCGGCGCAGGCCGGCGATGGCCGCCTCGGTCACCGCCGCAGGCGTATCGAAGTCCGGTTCGCCGCCGGCCAGGGAGATATAGGCGCTGTCGCTCTTCTGCAGCTCCTTTGCCCGCTGGATCATCAGCAGGGAACGGGGCGACGTCATTTTGTCGATCACGCAATTCATATGCACTTACCTCCGCAGGGCCCGGACCTCTCCCTCGCAGGAGAGGCCCGGTACATCGTATTCATTCCGCCGTATACTGCCTGAAGGACACGCCGGCCACATATTGGGCCTTGACCTTCTGCAGCTCGGCGCACTGGGCCGTGCCCTTGTGGGCCTGCTGGGCGGCCTCATCCGCCCAGGCCTCCAGCAGCAGGACCTCGTTCGGCGACGACGCGGAATAGAAGAACGCATACTGGCAGCAGCCGGTCTCGGCGCGGGTACGTGCCGGGATATCCGCCTGCTCCAGCGCGCGGACGAAGGCGGCAGGGTCCTTGCCCTCCTGGAGGGTATAGTATACTTGCAGCATCAGCATCAACGGTCCCTCCGCTTATTTCTTCAGGATGTCGAAGGGGATATGCAGCTTCTCGCACAGGCCCTCCAGCTCGCGGTACACCGCCAGGGACAGCTGAGGACCGGCCTCCAGGTTCTTGCGGTAGTTGTTGCACTCGATCTCACCGGGCATGAAGATCTCCTCCACGCCGGCCGCCGGCTTCAGGCCCTTCACCTCGCTGCGGTAGGTGTCCATGGTGGTCTTGAATTCCTCGGGGTCCTGGAAGCGGGAGATATCGATGGCGATCATGCAGTGGCCCGTATCCATGGGCACCTCGGGGTGGGCAAAGGGGTTGTGGATGTGGCTGCCATAGGCCGCCCCGGACAGCACGCCGGAGAATACGTCGATCATCATGGCGATGCCGGAGCCCTTTGCGCCGCCAAAGGGCAGCACACAGCCCTCCAGGGCCTTGGCCGCGTCCGTGGTGGGATGGCCGTCCACATCGATGGCCCAGCCCTCCGGGATGGAGTCGCCCTTCTTGTCGGCCAGGATGATCTTGCCGCGGGCCACCACGCTGGTGGCCATGTCGATCATCACCGGGTCGCCGTGGGTGGGTGCGCCCACCGCCAGGGGGTTCGTGCCCAGATATTTCTCGCGGCTGCCCCAGGGCGCCATAGACTTGGGCGCGTTGGAGCTGACGATGGCCAGCATATTCTCTTTAGCCGCCATGCGGATATAGTAGGCCGTGCAGCTGCAGTGGTTGGAATTGCGGACGTTCACGATGCCGATGCCCACGTCCTTCGCCTTCTGGATCGCCAGCCCCATGGCGCGGTAGGCCGCCACGATGCCGAGGGCGCCCTGGGCATCCAGCAATGCGCCGCCGGGGAAATCCCGGATCGTCTTCATCTGGCACTTGGGATCCGTGCCGCCGGCCTCCATGCTGTCGGTATAGAATTTCACGCGCTGCACGCCGTGGGACTGCAGGCCGGTCAGCTCGGCCGACACCAGGCTGTCCGCCACGATGGCGGCATCCTGCGGCGCAACGCCCTCCTTCTCCATGATCGCCGCTACGGCGGCCTGGAGCTTTTCCGCATCTACGCGGAGCACTTCACTCATGGCCGGCACCTCACTTCCACTGGCCTTCGATGACCTGGCAGCCCAGGGCCGCCAGGGTGGCCTCGCGGGTCTCCTCATTGTAGGAGGCGACGGTGGCGCCCTCATCGTACTTGGCGTGGAGCATATCCTCCTTGGCGTGCTGCTTCCAGCTCTTCTCCAGGATCTCCTCCGCCTCGCTGGGCCGGACGAAGATCATGCCGTCGGTGTCGCCGACGACGATATCGCCGGGGAAGACCACCTGACCGCCGAAGGCGATGGGCACGTTGATCTCGCCGGGGCCGAACTTATAGGGGCCCTGGGGCGTGATGCCGCGGGCGAACACAGGGAAGTCCATGCGGGAGATCTCGTCGATGTCCCGCAGGTAGCCGTCAATGGCGCAGCCGGCAAAGCCGTGGTTGCGGCAGTCCATCATCATCAGCTCGCCGCAGTAGGCGCGCTCGGGGCCGCCGGCGGAGATCAGCAGCACGTCGCCGGGCTGGGCCATCTCGATGGCCTTGTGCAGCAGCAGGTTATCGCCGGAAGGCAGGTGCAGCGTGTACGCCACGCCCAGCATGGGCTTGCCGTTCATGGAACGGATGGCGGAGTCCACGCAGTAAATACGGTTCATGTTGTCGCCGATGTTGGCCACCGGCAGGCCGCGGAAGCGCTCCACCAGCTCTTTGGGCGGCCGGGGCACCTCCGTAAAAATTCTGCATCCAACGTTAGACATTTGCTTTTTCTCCTTTTTTCTCGTCCAGCATTTTCTTTACCGCCAGCACCTCGTCATAGGTCTTGGCGCGCTCCGGGAAGTAGGCGGCATAGCCCTCCTGCTGGAGCCACTCAAACTTTTTCAGCGTCGCCTGGGTCATGATGCTGTTCTCGCCCAGATCGTCCAGGGTCTTGAGGACCTCCTCCATCTCGTGGCAGAAGCGCCCGTTGTGGATGGCGGCGGAGGCCACGCAGTAGTGGCAGAACCCCATGAAGCCACGCTCGTCGAACATGGTGACCTTCATCTTGTCCAGCACTTCCTCGGTGATATGGTAGTGGTCCGTGGCGAACACCGTCTCCGTGACCAGGGCGATAATGCCCTTGGCCAGCACGCTGCGAAGCGCCTTGGTGGCGGAGGCCAGACCGATGTCATCGCTGAGGTATGTAAATTTCATGCCGTGGCTGTTCAGCAGCTCCGCTGCCTCTTTGGCCTTTGCGCCGCAGACGCTGACCGGCACATGGCTCCCGTTCACCGGAACGGAGGCCATGACCGCGCCCTCTACGAAGTCGCCCTGACTGTCCGCGAACACCGCGGCGATCTCCCGCTTCGTCTGGGGAGAGGTGGTATTCATGTCCAGATAGAACTGGCCCGGACGCAGCAGCGGCGCGGCCTGACGGGCGATGGGCAGCGCCACGTCCGCACTGGTGAAGCAGAAGAACACGTCGCCCCAGGCGATCAGCTCCGCCATGTCAGTCACCAGCGTCACCTGGTCCATGGCCGCGTGCTCGCGCATTTTCTGCGCGCGGGGCGAGTCGTCCTTTGCCGAGACGTCAAAGGCACGGACCTCCACGTCACTGTTCACAAAGTCACGCGAGATGTGGTGCGGCGCTTCGCCGAACCCGATAAATCCCAATTTCATTTGCATACATCTCCTTTGTATTGCGGATACAGGCGTTTACGTGCCCATCATAAAGCTGGGCAGGAAGGTGATGATGGGCGAGACGAAGGCGCAGATCAGCACGCAGATGATCATCACGATCATGAACGGGATAACGCCCTTGACCACCGACGTGTAGGACTCGCCCGTGGTGGACACCGCGGTGAACAGGTTGATGCCGAAGGGCGGGGTGATGAAGCCCACCGTCAGGGTGATGCAGAACAGCACGCCCAGGTGCAGCTCGTCCAGGCCGAACTGTACGCCCACAGGCACCAGGATGGGGGCCAGGATCAGGATGCTGGGGATCGTATCCATCAGGCAGCCCACCAGGAACAGCAGCACCATCAGGACCGCCAGATACACCCACTTGTTGGGGATGACCTCCATAATGGCCTCGCCGATGATGGCGGGCAGGCGGGTCTTGGAGAGGATCCAGCCGAAGGTCTTGGCCACGGAGATGATAAACGTCACCACTGCGGAGGTCAGCACCGTCTTGCTCAGCACCGTCCACAGGACCTTGACCTTGATCTCCCTGGTCGCAAAGCCGTAGACCAGGGCGTACAGCACACTGAGGACCGCCGCCTCGGTGGGCGTGACGAGTCCGCCGTAGATGCCGCCCAGGATGATGACCGGCAGGACCAGCGTGGGAATGGCGCGGGCCGTGCGGCGCAGCACTTCCTTCTTGGGATAGCGCACGTCGCTCTTGGCAAACTTATACTTGGCCGCCAGATAGACGTTCACCAGGCACAGGGCGACAGCCATCATAATGCCGGGCAGCACGCCGCCGATGAACATCTTGGACACGGACAGGCCCATGGACGCGCCATAGACCACCATGTTGGCGCTGGGCGGGATGATGGGACCCAGCGCACCGCCCGCGGCAATCATACCGGCGGAGGTGGACTTGGGATAGTTGGCACGGGTCAGCGCCGGCATCATAATGGCGCCGATGGCCGCCACGGTGGCGGGGCCGGAGCCGGTCAGGGCGGCGAAGATAGCGCAGGTGACGATGGTCACAACGCCCATGGAGCCGCGGGACCGGCAGAACAGTGCCTCGACAAAGTCCACCAGACGGCGGGACAGACTGGTCTGCTCCATCAGGTAGCCGGTCATGGTGAACAGAGGAATGGCCAGCAGCACAAAGGAGTTCATGCCGGCGATCATGGTCTGGGGCACGATGGTCAGGGGGATACCGGAGGGGATCAGGTAGATAAGGCACGCGGCCAGCAGGGCAAAGCACACGGGCAGGCCCATGAACATACCGATCAGCAGACTTCCGAAAATAATAAGACCTGTCATTCCGCGGTACCTCCTTCCTCGATGATCTCTTCCATGGTTTCTACCTTAACGGCGTCCTTGCTGCCGGTCAGCAGCTCCAGCAGCTGCACCAGGCCTACCAGCGCCATGCCGAAGCCGCACAGGCAGATGGACACGTTGATGATGGCCATGGACAGGTGCAGGGACGGGCTGAGCACCGTAACGGTGACGCTCACCAGGGACACACCCTTGACACCCACCAGCGCCGCCATCGCGATCACCAGAATGGTGCAGATGATCTTCAGCACACGGCGGCCGGCTTCCGGCAGCTTTTCTTCCAGCAGTGTGATGCCGGCGTGCATACCCTTGTCCAGGGCCACCACAGCGCCCAGGGCGCTGCACCACACGAAGGCAAAACGGGCCAATTCGTCCGTCCATCCGGGCGGCTGCGCCATAACATAGCGCGTGACCACCTGGATCGCGGCGGCCGCGATAAGGACCACGAGCGTGATCGCCGCTACCATCTGGTAGGCGAACAGGATCTTGTCCTTGATGGTTTTGATGACTTTCATAGCGTTCTCCTGTTATATGCGTCAGGGGGCGGGCAGTGAGCTGTCTGCTCTCTGCATCGCCCCCTGCGTCAGTTGATACGATTCAGATATGCGCCGCAGCTTTACTGCACAGCGGCAACCGCGCGATCCAGCAGATCGCTGCCGATCTTGTCACGATAGGCCTCGTACACGGGCGCGCAGGCCTCCTGGAACGCAGCCACGTCCACATCGTCGATGATGGTGCAGCCGCCCTCTTCCATCTTGGAGAGCATATCGGCCGCGGCCGTCTGCAGCCAGGTGCGCTGCTCAGCGCCGGCCTCCTTGGCAGCCGTCAGGAAGATCTCCTGCAGCTCGGGGGACAGGCTCTCCCAGAAGGACTTGGAGCAGGACAGGGAGATGGCGTTGTAGAAGTGGCCGGTCATATCGTAGTAGTCGCAGATCTCATAGTAGGAGCCGGTGTAGGCGCTGGCGATGGGCAGCTCCAGGCCGTCCATCACGTGCTGCTGCACGGCGGTGAAGGTCTCATTGAAGTCCAGCGCAGAGGGGGCCGCGCCGATGGTCTGGAAGGTGGACATGAACATCTCCATACCGGGAACGCGGATCTTCATACCCTTCAGGTCTGCGGGGGTGCGGATGGGCTTCTGGGACAGGATGTTGCGGAAGCCGCCCTCGCCCCAGGCCAGGACCTTGTAGCCCAGCTCGTCATACAGGCCGTCGGTGACTTCCTTCATGATGTCGCCATCCAGGAAGTTCCAGGCAGTCTCGTTGTCCTTGAAGATGAAGGGCAGCTCCACCACCAGAGAGGGCCCGTACAGGTTGCCGTAGGAACCGTTGGTGATGATGCCCATCTGATGGGTGCCCAGGTCGAAGCCGGTCAGCACGTCGGCCTCGCCGCCCAGCTCGGAGTTGCCGCAGATCTCAAAGGTCACGGCGCCGTCGGTGGCCGCGGTCACCTTCTCGGCAAACAGGGTGGCCAGCTTGTTGTACTGGTCGTCATCGGTGGTGGGGTTCACGTGGGCGATCTGGATCGTCATGGTGGGGAAGCCCTCACCGTCGCCGCTGCCGCCGTTGTTGGTGTCGGCCTTGTCGCCGCAGGCGGTCAGCACACCCAGCAGCATGACCAACGTCATCGCCAGGGCCGCCAGACGCTTTGCGTTCAGTTTCTTCATGGTTTTGTCCTCCTGATCTTATGTTTTGTTATTCTCTCCCGCTTTACTTGCAGGGATACGCCATCCACGCGATGGAGAAGCACATATGGTCCAGCTTCTTCATCATCATCAATTCGGGGTAGTCATAGGTGTTTGCCGGCGACTGCATATCGCTGTGCTCCAGGATCATATGCACGATCTTGTCGGGCAGGCCGTTGCTCTTGGCGATATACGCGCCGCTGACCACATGGTTGTAATACTTGCCCATCTCACTGTGGCAGGCCTTGCCGTCCTTGATGTCATACTCCAGGAACTTGCCGATGTCGTGCAGCACCGCGCCGCAGATCAGCGTGTCATGGTCCAGCTTGCTGATCTCGTTGGCCCAGCCGCCCAGCTCGTCATAGGCCAGCTGGCACATCCGCACCACCCGGCGGCAGTGATCGATACCCGTCTCGGGACAGTCGTCGGCCACAATGCCCGCTGCCAGGGGCGCCTTGTCCACGCCTTTCTTATCCCAGCCGCCCAGCTCCAGCACCTGCTGCCAGCAGGTAATGCTCTTTTCCTGCAGATCAGTGCTGTGTATCAGCTTGATCTCCGGGAGCAGCGTCAGGACCTCTTCTCTGGTCATGTGTCTTTCCCTCGCTTTCTTCATGTTGTTATTAGGAAATGGAATACTACTTTACAGACGTCCGTCAATGATCGTTCAACTTTTGACAATCAAATTCCTTCACAATGTGAAAATTTTGTCACGCAAGTCCTTTTGTTTTGCTGATTTCGTTTATCTTTCCTTTATTTGCTTTACATTATAGTTTGCCTATTGCTTTTTGTCCAATACCGGTATAATATAACTAATATTCCAAAACGGGAATACTAATGGAGGTTTTTGTGTATGTTGTCCAAAAACGACGAGCTGTTTTTGACCGTGGCGAAATCCGAGAGCATCAGCAAGGCTGCCGAGCAGCTGTATATCTCCCAGCCCAGCCTGACAAAACGAATGCAGCAGCTGGAGGCACAGCTGGGCGTAGCCCTCTTTGACCACAAGAGCCGGCCGCTGAAGCTCAGCCCCGCCGGCGAGCTGTACTACGAGCACCTGTCCCGTTCCGCGGTGCAGGAGCACGCACTGCTGCTGGACCTGCGGGAGGCGGCCGAGGGCCGCCGGGGCAAGCTGGCCGTGGGCGCGCCGGCCAACTTTGCCCAGAGCCTGTTCCCCGCGATACTGCCCTCCTTCTGCCGCACGTTTCCCAATGTGTCCCTGAGCGTCGTCGAGGCCACGGGCGCGGAGATACAGACCCTGATCGCCGGCCGTCAGCTGGACATGGCCTTCGCCCATATCCATATTGCCGACACCAACGTCAGCTATATCCCCTTATCCACGGAAAAGATCTACCTGGCCGCCCGACGGCCCGCCAATCTTATGGATGCGGACCCGCCCCTGCTGGTACAGCCGCTGGCGGTGGAGGACCTGCCGCCGTTCCAGTACTGTATGTACAACAAAAACCAGATGATCTACGCCTCCTCCCAGCGATTTTTTCAGCACTACAGCATTATTCCCGACACGCTGATCCACTGCGGCGATCCGGTCATCAATCACACGCTGGTCGCCTCTCTGGAAAACTGCGCCTCTTTCGTCCCCAGCTACTTCATCGGCCGGATACCGGCGGATACCCTGCGAAAGCTTATTTTCTACGCCATAGACGTTCCCGAGCTCAGCTGGGAGCTGCGGGTGCTGTACCGCCGGGACAGCACCCTGGGTATCTTCGCCCGGGAGATGATACGCCTGGTCAGAGAGACGCCCTGGCGCCCCTTGCTGTGAGCCGACCACACCAATAAAAAACACCCGGCACGCTTTCAGCGTGCCGGGTGTCTGCGTCTTATTGCATTTGCAGCCAGCCGATCAGGGCCAGGTGCGCCGGGTAGTACAGGTAAAACAGCCACTTCATCACGGCGTTCAGCCGCGGTGTTATGCGCCGGCCTTCTCCCTGCGGATGGCCTCGGCGATACGCTCCAGGCCGATCTGCACCGTGGCGCGGGGCATGGCCAGGTTCAGACGGATATGTCCTTTGGCGTTGCCCACGAACAGGCCGTCGCCGCCCTCCAGCAGCACACCGGCCTTGTTGGCGAAGAAGTCCGGCAGGTCCTCCACCTCCGGCAGCACCTCCCGCAGGTCCACCCAGGCGAAGTAGGTGGACTCAGGAATGGTGAACTTCGCGCCGGGAATGTTCTCCTTCAGGAACTGATCCACCAGCGCCAGATTGCCGTCCACGTAGGCCTTCAGCTGCTCCAGCCAGGGGCCGCCGTGCTCGTAGGCCGCCTTGTGGGCCGCGATGGACAGCGGGTTCACCGCGCCGATGTTCTTGTCCCGATCCTGGAAGCGGGCGCGCTCCTCGGCGTCGCGGATGATGATATTGGAGTGCATCAGGCCCGCCAGGTTAAAGGTCTTGCTGGCGGACATACAGGTGATGAGCCGGTCATACTCCGGCATGATCTTGCCCATGGGGGTATGGTGCAGGCCGGTGCGGAGCAGGTCGCAGTGGATCTCGTCGGACACCACCCACAGCTGGTGCTTTTCGATGATGGCCGCCATGCGGCGCAGCTCCTCCTCCGTCCAGATATGGCCGGTGGGGTTGTGGGGATTGCAGAGCATCAGCAGCTTCACGTCCGGATCGGCGGCCTTCGCCTCAAAGTCCTCCCAATCCACGGAGAAGCGGCCGTTCTCCTCCCGCAGGGGGGAGGTCACCAGCGCCACGCCGTTGTATTCACAGGCGTGGAGGAAGAAGCCGTAGGCCGGCGTCATGGTCAGGACCTTGCCGTTCACCGGCTTGACCAGGTCCTCCGTCAGCTGGTACAGCGCCGGGATGACACCGGGGGAGAATGTCAGCTGCTCCTTGGGGAAGGACCAGCCGTAGCGGCTCTCGCACCAGGCGCGCAGCGCCTCATAGTACCCCTTGTCGTACACCAGGGTATAGCCCAAAATACGCCGATCCACCCGGTCGGTGATGGCCCGCAGGATCTCAGGCGCCACAGCGAACTCCATGTCCGCCACCCACATCCGGATGAATTCCTCGTCCTTGTAGGGGAACACCCTCTCCGGCCCGCAGTGGAAAATGTAGGGCCGCCAGCCCTCTACATTCTCGGAATTGGTGTTGCGCCGATCAATGATCTCGTCGAAGTTGTAGGTCATGGTGTATCGCTCCTTTCCTGTTATGGTCTTATAATATCAGCCGCCGCGCGTCCCGTCAAAGCCCGTCGTTTACTTTTCAGGAACGAATTTTGCGAAAAACTTTCCTCACAATTATATTTCCCCTTGCGCGGGCCGGAAAAAGCGTCTATACTGAAAAACAGAGGGTCAAAGCACCAAAATTTGATTTTGAGGAAAGTGCCATGACATTGACAGAAGAGATCGGCGCGAAGATCAGATACTACCGCAAAAAGCGCGGAATGAAGATCGCAGAGCTGGCGGTGCTGCTCCACAAGACCGGGGCCACCGTATCCAAGTACGAAAGCGGGCAGATCGCCATGGACGTGGTGACGCTGTACGAGGTGGCGGCCGCCCTGGGCGTGCCGCCGGAAAAGCTGCTGTACTGTGCGCCCCTCTCCGCGGAGGACGTGGAGGCCGACAGCGTGCCCGCCTTCTTCCGGGGCGTTGACCGGCTGTATATGTACTACTTCGACGGGCGGAGCAGCAGTTTGGTCCGCAGCGTCATCGACATTCGGGCCAAGACCGGCGCCAACGCCTATGACGTGGCGCTGTACATGAACTTTCAGGACTATCAGCAGTACCGGAACTGCGAGAACACCTATCTGGGTACGCTGAGCCACTACGACGCGCTCAGCAATATCGTCACTCACAACCAGGACACGGAGATGGACGTCTATCTCCTCTGCCTGCCCGCCTCCTATCTGAACGCCGGGACAAAGTGGGGGCTGGGCTTCGGCATCTCCTGCCGGCCCATTATGCCCACCTCCACCAAGGTGTTTCTGTCCAAGAGCATTCAGCCGGAGACGCCGGAGTTTCTGCAGGACCTCCGCATCTCCCGGGAGGACGTTCAGCTGCTGAAGCGCTACAATATGCTGTCCGTGATGTGAACGGCCCGCGCGGAAAAACGCACTGTCAAACGACACAGACGCAAAAAGCTCCTGATTTCTGACGAAATCAGGAGCTTTTTGGCGGAGACTGCCGGACGCCCTGCTCAGATGTGCAGGCTTTCGATCCATTTCTGCACGGAGGCGGCGCTCTCGCGGCTGCTGAGCCGCTTGCCGGGCAGCCATTTGGTTTCCTTGGAGCAGGCAGCCTTCAGGATATCCTCGCCGCCCATGCCGCTGCCGCCGGAGGTGGCAAAGGGGACGACGGTCTTACCGGAGAAGTCGTAGCTCTCCAGGAACGTCTCGATGATGCGCGGTGCCTGATACCACCAGATGGGGAAGCCCACAAACACCGTGTCATACTGCGCCATATCCGCCACCTTACCCGCGATGGCGGGGCGGCTCTTGGGATCGTTCATCTCAACGGTGCTGCGGCTCTTCTTGTCCATCCAGTCCAGGTCGGCGGCGGTATAGGGCGTCTCAGGGACGATCTCAAAGAGGTCGCCGCCGGTGACACCGGCGATGGTCTTGGCCAGCTTCGCGGTCTGTCCGCTGGCGGAAAAGCAGGCAACTAATGCTTTCATGTTCTTGTCCTCCCTTGTGTTTATTTCAGCTTGGCGTATTCCTCGTCTGTGACCGGCTCGCACCACTCGCTGCCGGTGTTCTCGCCGGGCACCTCCACTGCGATGTGACTGAACCAGGAATCGGCCTTGGCGCCGTGCCAATGCTTCACCTCCGGCGGGATGGTGATGACCGTGCCGGGCGTCAGGCTGACGGCATCCTTGCCCGCCTCCTGATACCAGCCCTCACCGGCGGTGCAGATCAGCAGCTGTCCGCCGCCCTTAGTGGCGTGGTGGATGTGCCAGTTGTTCCGGCAGCCCGG
>DJPP01000050.1:29462-31401 GCA_002438575.1 Oscillospiraceae bacterium UBA6409
TAGGACCGGCCGATAAAATACCGGGCATAGGCCTCATTGGGCGCGCCGATGCCGAAGGCGTCCTGCCGTGCAAACACTTCTTTATCCATTGTTTTCATCATAATATCCTCCCTTAGTAAAATACAGACATTCTCTTTGGACACCTATATTTTATGACGTTTTCTCTGCTATGTCTAATGCCTATTTTGAGAAAACATAAATGCCTGAATCGCATTTTGCAAGGCAATTATACCGCCGTGACCCAAAGGAAACCCGAAAAATCTGTGAAAAAACCGTAAACTTTTCCGTTACCGCTATGTCACATAAAGCAAAATTTTCTGTTATATCCGTGAGGAATTTCAGGTTCATTTTGGGTCACTGTGGGAGAATGGGTGCAGATGGAGGTGAACTGCCTTGCGTATCCTGATCGCAGAAGATGAAGTGGCCATCGCCCGCGCGCTGAAGGTCATGCTGGAAAAGAACAAATACGCTGTGGATCTGGTGCACAACGGGAACGATGCGCTGGACTATATTCAGGCGACGGCCTACGATGCGCTGGTGCTGGATATCATGATGCCGGGAAAGGATGGCATCGAGGTGCTGAAGGCCGCCCGCAGGTCGGGAAACACCACGCCGGCGCTGTTCCTGACAGCCAAGGCGGAGGTGGCTGACCGGGTAGCGGGTCTGGACGCCGGGGCGGACGATTACCTGCCCAAACCATTTGCCGCCAGCGAATTTCTCGCCCGTGTCCGCGCCCTCACCCGGCGCAGCAATTCCTACGCATCGTCTGCGCTCTGTTTCGGAAATGTCACATTGGATCGCGGCCAATATCTGCTGAAAACCACTTTGGGGGAAGTGCGGCTGAACAACAAGGAATATCAGCTGATGGAGCTGTTTCTCCGCCATCCGCGGCAGGTGTTTTCCTCGGAGCATCTGATGGAAAAGGTATGGGGGCTGGACAGTGAAGCGGAGATGGACGTGGTATGGACGTACATTGGCTTTCTGCGGAAAAAGCTCCGGCAGATCGGGGCGGCGATCGAGATCCGGACGATCCGCGGCGCAGGCTATGCCCTGGAGGAAACGCGATGCTGAAAAAGATGCGCTGGCGCTTTATCGGCGCGGCAATGGCGGCGTTTACCGCAGTGGTCCTGACGCTGCTGTGCTTCGTGAACCTGTGGAACTATCACAGTGTGACGAGCCAGCAGGACGAGGCGCTGACGAGGCTCATGGAGATAGAGGATCAGCAGTCGCCCTTTTCTCCCGGTCAGGGTGCGCCGCCATTTGACGACTGGTCGCATTTCTCACCCGAAGTACAATATTCGCTGCGGTTTTTCTCCGTCCACTACGACGCCGGCGGCGCGGTTTCGCGGGTCAATCAGGACTATATCGCCTCCATCTCCGAACGTGACGCCGAGGTCTACGCGGAGGCGGTGCTGGAAAGCGGAGGATCCCACGGCTATGAAAGCGGCTACCGCTATCTGGTCAGCACGACGGAGGACGAAACGGTGGTGCTGTTCCTGAACTCCGAACGGGAGATCCAGACCATGCGCTCGCTGCTGTGGATCACGCTGGCCATCGCCGCCGCGTCCCTTGTGGTGGTGTTCGGCCTTGTGGTGCTCTTTTCCCGGCGGGCCATCACGCCGTATCTGAAAAACATGGAGGCGCAGAAGCAGTTTATCACCAACGCCAGCCATGAGCTGAAAACGCCCCTGACCGCCATCTCCACCAGCGCGGATGTGCTGGCGATGGAGCATGACGACGATGAATGGGTGCATAACATTCAGGTGCAGTCCGGGCGGCTGTCCAAGCTTATCACCAGCCTTGTGGCGCTCTCCCGGCTGGACGAGGAAAACCCGTTCCCGGTGCGGACGGAGTTCTCCCTCAGCGACGCACTCTGGGAGATCAGCGAGCCGTTCCTGTCTCTGGCACAGGCCAAGGGAAAAGCCTATGCCCAGAGCAT
>DJPP01000050.1:31499-33902 GCA_002438575.1 Oscillospiraceae bacterium UBA6409
CCCGACGGCGGCAGCATTTCCCTGACCGCCCGGCGCAGCGGGAAAAGGGCGGAGATCGCCGTGTCCAACACCGTGGATGGGGCGCAGCATATCGACGCCGCCCGTCTGTTTGACCGATTCTACCGGGCGGACGAGTCCCATTCCAGCGCCGTCAGCGGTACGGGCATCGGCCTTTCCATCGCCAAAGCCACGGCAGAGGCCCACGGCGGGACCATCTCGGCCAGGCAGGAGGGGAACACCCTGCGCTTTACCGTGCGGCTGTAGATCAAAATATATCTGTCATTGAACAACGCCTTCCGTGAGGGCGTTGTTCAATTTTTGTTCATCCGATTTTTCAAGCTCATTTCAAGTACGTCCGCTATCATCCTCTGGATACCTGATAGCAAACAGGCAAGGAGGTAATACGATGATAGAAGTTTCGCATCTCACCAAGTATTACGGCGACTTTAAGGCGGTGGACGATCTGACCTTCACCGTGGGGGACGGGCAGGTCTACGGCTTTCTTGGCCCCAACGGGGCGGGAAAGTCCACCACCATGAACATCATGACCGGCTGTCTCTCCCCCACGGAGGGCAAGGTGACGGTCTGCGGCCACGACATTCTGGAACAGCCGCTGGCGGCCAAGCGCTGCATCGGCTACCTGCCGGAGCAGCCGCCGCTGTACCTGAACGAGACGCCGGAGGAATATCTGACCTTCGTGGGCGAGGCCAAGGGGCTGCGGGGCGGCGCGCTGCGGCAGCAGATCGACGAGGTCATCGACCAGACGAAGCTGGAACCCATGCGGCACCGGCTCATCTCGGCGCTGTCCAAGGGTTATAAGCAGCGGGTGGGCATCGCACAGGCACTGCTGGGCCAGCCGCAGGTCATCATTCTGGATGAGCCCACCGTGGGACTTGACCCCCTGCAGATCATCGAGATACGCGACCTTATCCGGCGGCTGGGCGAGAAGCACACGGTCATCCTCAGCTCCCACATCCTCTCGGAGGTGCAGGCGGTGTGCGACAAGGTGCTCATCATCTCCAAGGGCAGGCTGGCCGCCTATGACGATACGGAAAAGCTCACCGCCCAGCGGGGCGAGAGCCTGGAGGACGTGTTCCTTGAGCTGACCGACAGTACGGAAGGCGAGGTGACGGCAGAATGACGGCTGTTCTTCGACATGAACTGCGGGGGTACGTCCACTCCCTGACCGGGTGGCTGTACTGCGCGTTTATTCTGGCCTTCGTGGGCGTGGGTGCTATGATGTACAACATCCAGTCCGCGGTGGCCAACTTCGAGTATGTACTGGGGTATGTGTGCATCGGCCTGGTGTTCATCGTACCGGTGCTGACCATGCGTTCGCTGGCGGAGGAACGGAAGCAGAAGACCGACCAGCTGCTGTACTCCCTGCCCCTGACGGCGTGGCACATCATCGGCGGGAAGTTCCTGGCGCTGCTGGCGGTGTTCACCGCGCCGCTGGTCATCGTGGCGTTCTATCCCCTGCTGTTCGCCCGCTACGGCGAGGTGTACCTGCCCACGTCCTACGGCTCGCTGCTGGCCTTCTGGCTGCTGGGCGCGGCCTGCATCGCCATCGGTATGTTCGTCTCGTCCCTGACGGAGAACCAGGGCTTCGCCGCCGGCATCGCCATCGTGGCGCTGCTGCTGAACTACTTTAGCGTGTCACTGGCGGAGTACGTGTCCGCCTCGGCCTTCGGCTCCTTCGCGGTGCTGATGGTGCTGGCGCTGCTGCTGGGCTTTATCATCCGCGCCCTGACCCGCAGCGAGACGGTGGGCTACGGCATCGCCATAGCGCTGATGGTGCTGCTCACCGGTATGTATTTCATCGACAGCACGAGATTTGAGGGACTGGTGGCAGAGATCATGGAGCAGCTGTCCCTGTTCCAGCGGTTCACACCGTTCATCAACGGCGTGTTCGACGTGACGGGACTGGTGTACTACCTGACGGTCATCGCCTTTTTCCTGTTCTTCACGGTGCAGTCCATGGAGAAACGGAGGTACAACTGATGAAAAAGCCTTCTTTTCCGAAAAAAGAAAACACCGGGCGCATCGCCCTGCGGGGCGGCGGCTACTCCCTGGCGGTGACAGCCGTCGTGCTGGCCATATGCGTGGCGGTGAACGTGCTGGCGGGGCTGCTGCCCACATCGGCCACCCGATACGACATCTCCGCCGCCAAGCTGTACTCCGTCACCAGCAGCACCAAGGCGGTGCTGTCCGGCCTGACGGACGATGTGACCATCTACTGGATCGTGCAGGCAGGGCAGGAGGACAGCGTTATCGAGAACCTGCTGGGCAAGTACGAGAGTCTGTCCGACCACATCACCGTGGAGGTGAAGAACCCGGACGTGTACCCCACCTTTGCCGCACAGTACACCGATGAAACGGTGGCCAACAACAGCCTTGTGGTGG
>DJPP01000050.1:33990-35136 GCA_002438575.1 Oscillospiraceae bacterium UBA6409
TATTCCGCGTCCTATTCCTTCGACGGCGAGGGGCAGATCTCCTCCGCCATCGACTATGTGACCCGGGAGGAGCTGCCCCAGGTCTACCGGCTCACCGGTCACGGTGAGGCCGACCTCAGCGAGGTGTTCTCCGGTCAGCTGACCAAGGACAACATCGAGGTCACGGACTTCTCCCTGCTGACGGAGAACGGCGTGCCGGAGGACGCGGACTGCGTGCTCATCTACGCGCCGGAGAGCGACATCTCCGAGGAGGAGGTCACGCTGCTGGCAGACTATGTATCCGGCGGCGGCAAGCTGCTGGTGCTGGCCGGACCTACCCAGGACGGTACGCTGACCAACCTGTACAGTCTGCTGGAGAACTACGGCGTCACCACCGTGGACGGCATCGTGGTGGAGAGCGACAGCCAATACTACACCTTCGGCTACCCCTACATCCTGATGCCCGACATGGCAAGCAGCGACGTGACCGACTCCCTTATCACCGAGGGGTACAACGCCGTGATGCCTGTCTCCCAGGGGCTGACGGTCAGCGACAGCGCCTCTGACGTGACGACGCTGCTGACCACCTCGGACACCGCCTTCAGCAAGGCGGCGGGCTACGCCATGACCACCGCGGACAAGGAGGACGGCGACACGGACGGCCCCTTCGCGCTGGCGGTGGAGATCACCGACGGCAGCGGCGAGATGATCTGGTTCGCCTCGTCGCTGCTGGTGGAGGACGCCTATAACTCCATATCCTCCGGCGGCAATCTGGACCTGGTGATGAACGCCCTGTCCGCCCTGATCGGCGAACAGGAGAGCCTGTCCATCCGCAGCAAATCCCTGAGCTACAACTATCTGACCATCAGCGAGTCCCAGGCATCCACCATCAAAATGGTGATGATCGGCATCATCCCGCTGGCGTTCGCCGCGGCGGGCGTGTACGCGGTGGTGAAAAGGAGGTCGAAGCGCCATGAGCAGAACTAAAAAGCTGTGCGTGCTGCTGGCGGTGCTGGCGGCGGTATGTGCCGCGGCGGTCATTGTCAGCACCACGGAGAAGAAGCAGGAACAGGTACGCAGCGAGGGCATCACCGCACTGTCCGTGGACGCGGACAGCGTCACCGCACTGTCCTGGGAGTACGCGGACAACAGCTTCGCCTTCCACAA
>DJPP01000143.1 GCA_002438575.1 Oscillospiraceae bacterium UBA6409
CGGGGGCACCTTCCCCTCAAGGGGAAGGCAACCGCCTGCGGGCGGGGACGAAAAAAGACCGGCGGGGCCGGTCTTTTGCGTTCAGGCGTGGTATTGGGGCTCGTTGCCCTGGTAGATGTCCTGCATCTCCCGGTCGATCTCGCTGATGGCGTCGGAGCACAGGCGCAGGCGGGCCGCATCCTGCTGGGTGAACTTGCGGTCGGATTTATACCGCAGCTCATGCTCCAGGCTGGCCCACATATCCATGGCGATGGTGCGGAGCTGGATCTCCACCGGCAGGACCATGGTGCCCTCGCTGATGACGATGGGTACGTTGACGATCAGGTGCAGGCTGCGGTAGCCGGTGTCCTTGGGCTCCTTGATATAGTCCACCTCACGGAGGACGGTGTAGGACTCGCTGCGGGTGAGCAGCGAGCGCAGGTAGTAGATATCGTCCAGATAGTTGCAGATGACGCGGATGCCGGCCACGTCCTGGATGTGGGCATAGATGTTGTCGATGCTGACCTCCAGGCCCCGGCGGCGCAGCTTGTCGATGATGCTGTCCAGGGTCTTGATACGGTACTCGATGTGGTGGATGGGCGAGTGGTCATACAGACGGGCGAACTCCTCGTCCAGGATCTCCATCTGCGTTACGGCCACCTTCAGCGCGCTGCGGTACAGGTGCGTCACCCGCACCATGCCCGCCGCCAGCTCCTGGTCCTTCGGGGAAAGGCCCGCGGCGGTGGGAATGTCCCGCAGGCGGATGGTGCCGCTTTTTTCGATCATCATGGGCAGACGCCCTCCTTTCGGCCGCGACCCACGTCCGGGGCCGCAGTTTCATCCTACTATACGAATATGACCTACCTGTGAACAAATCGATATTTCTTTAACAAGTATACCGACAGTTTGCGTGAAATGCAAGAGGGTCGCCGTGCAAAAAGCGCAAAGAAAGCGCCCACGGCGGCGGCCGCGGGCGCTGGGGTCATTTCTTGCAGCGGGCGAGGACGGCGGCGGCCACGCGGTCGGCGGCCAGGCCGTCGAAATCACGGCTCTGGGCGGCGGTGATGGCCTGACGCCGCGGCTGGTCCTCCAGAAAGGCCAGGGCCGACGCGGCCATATCGTCCGGCGGGCAGGAGGCTGCCCAGCCGTGGGCGGTGAAGAACGCCTCGTTCCGCGTCTCGCAGCCGCCCACCATGTCCGCCAGCAGCAGCGGCACGCCGCGGGTGCCGGCCTCGGTGATGCTGATGCCGCCGGGCTTGCTGACCAGCACGTCCGCGCTGTCCATGTACAGCGGTACCTGGGTGGTGAAGCCCACGGCCTCCACACGGTACAGGCAGCGCAGCTCCAGGGCATAGCGCATCTGCTTGTTGCTGCCGCACAGCACCGTGGCGAAGTCGCCGTCGGCCATACGCATATCCAGGTCCTCCGCCACGTCGCCCATGGGGCCGCAGCCGATGCTGCCGGACATGAGAACGATGTGGCGGCCGGTCTCCGGCAGGCCCAGGGCTCTGCGGGCCGCGGCTCTGTCACCGTGCTCGCGGAAGGCGGAACGCACAGGGATGCCGGCGGGCAGGAGGGTATCGCGGGCGATGCCGCAGCTGACGAACTCGTCGGCCAGCGCCTCATGCGGAATGACGCAGATATCCGGGGTGCAGGCGCCCACTGTGGGGCTGCAGGTGTAGTCCGTGGCCACGAAGCAGAACACCGGGCAGGCGCTCCACGCCTGCTTCAGCGCCGTCATCATCATGGCGGGGATCACATGGACGCAGATCACCGCGTCATAGCCGCCGCTTTGCAGCACGCGGCCCAGACGGCGGGCGCCGCGGGCGATGTAGCGGTACACCGGGCCGTCGCGCCGGTCCATCTCGCTGTCGCTCTCGGCGGACATATAGCCCGCCTTGTAGAGCTTGGGGTACCGGCGGTAGAACCGGGTGTGCCACTTGGAGACGAATTTGGAGGCCTTTTTGGAGATGAAGCCCAGGCCGTCCATCACGTCGCAGGACGCGCCGCGGCGCCGGAGGCTGTCACGCAGCGCTGCGGCCACGGCGTTGTGCCCGCCGCCGGTATTACAGGTCAGGATCAGTACGCGCATTTTGCTCTCCTTTCCGCTGCGCTCGCTTTCGCAGCAGCGCCGCCAGGCGCACGAGCCGGGGGCGGTTGTAGCGTTGTATCAGAATAAAGGGCAGATTGGCCAGCAGCACCCACACCGCCAGCACGATCACGCCGCCCCAGCCGGGCCACAGCCACGGAAACGCAAGGCCCAGCAGGCAGGAGGCCCCGTGGACCAGCTCCGCGCGGCACGTCTCCTGCACCAGCGCCGCGGCCTGGTCTGCCGTTACGGCGCCGCTGCCGGGCAGCTCCTTCTTCGCCATGTCCGGCAGGAGGCGGCTCATATCCGGCACCAGCTTCTTCCACTTATCGATGGCCAATCTGGTGTAGACACGGCCGTTCTGCTCCCATTTCCAGCCGCGGAAGGGCCACCTTTCCGGGTCAAAGGGGCCGGGGAGCGCCTGGCCCAGTGGATGGGCCAGCAGGGCCAGCGCCGCCGCGTACAGGACGCATTTCCAAAAACCACTCACGCCTGTTCCACCCCGCAGCTGCGCTCCAGCGCGCGGCGCAGCGTGCCCTCCGTCAGGCGGGTGACGCGCTCCACGAACTGCTCCTCGTCGTGCTTCATGCCATAGTGCAGCCAGCTTTGCAGCAGGCCCACCAGCGTGGCCGTATACAGCGCCGCGATGGACTGCACGTCCGCCTCCGCCACCGGCAGGTCCTCCGCCGTGCGGCGCACCAGGCCCTCCACCGCGCCGTAGACCACCTGGTAGTACTCATTCTCCAGCAGGTCGCGCTGGCTGGACTGGTACAGGTGGTAGACCGCGCGGCGGTTGGCGCGCATGAACGCCGCCGCCCGCATCATCAGCTGGTACCAGCTGGTGCAGAGGGGCGGCGCGTTGAGAACGCGGTCCAGCTCCGTCTCCAGCACCTCGCGCACCAGAGCGTAGATGTCGCAGTAGTAGTAATAAAACGTATTCCGGTTCACGCCGCAGTGGTCCGCGATGTCCACCACGGAGATCTTATCCAGCGGCCGCTGCTCCAGCAGCTCCAGAAAGCCCTTGCGAATGGCGTTTTTTGTGGTCTGTGCCATGCCCATGCTCCTCTCTTTGTGCAAAAACTGCCTCACTGCCTGTATCATACCGAATTCAGACAGTTTTTGCAAGATGCCCGTACTATGCACTTTAGACAAAATGTGCAAAAATGTATGAACACAGTGTAAAAAAGCATCCCCGCACGATGTGCGGGGATGGCTTTTGCTTCCAATGGGGTCAGGCCATCGTCACGGGGCCGCCGTGCTTCTTGGCGCTGAGCTTCTGGTAGGCGATGACCGCCGCCACCAGCACCAGGCCGATGACATCTGTCCAGGTACCGGGGATCATCATGCCCAGACCGCCTATCACGAGGATCACGCGGAGCACCCAGGGGATATTCCTGTACAGGAAGCCGTTGAGGGACGCCGCGATGGCAAAGATGCCCAGCAGCGCGCTGACGCAGATCTGCGCCACCTCCCACCAGCCGGAGATGTTCTCAAACAGCAGGGCCGGACTGTAGGCGAAGATGTACGGCACGATGAAGGCGGCGATCGCCAGCTTGGTGGCGTTGATACCGGTCTTCATGGGGTCGGACTTGGCGATGGCCGAGCCGGCATAGGCCGCCAGGGCAACGGGGGGCGTGATATCCGCCACGATGCCGAAGTAGAACACGAAGAAATGGGCGGCCACCAGCGGGAAGCCCAGCTGGATCAGGATGGGCGCGCAGGTGGAGGCCATGATGCAGTAGTTGGCGGTGGTGGGCACGCCCATACCCAGGACGATGCAGCACAGCATGGTCAGCACCAGGCCGATGATGGTGGCGTCGCCGGCCAGCTGGACGATGGCGTTGATGAGGATGGAGGCCAGACCGGTGACGGTGATGCAGCCGGCGATGATGCCCGCCATGCTGCAGGCCACGGCCACGGTGATGGCGCCGCGGGAGCCGGCTTCCAGAGACTCCACCGCGGAGAAGAAGGAGCGCTTGCCGGCGCTGCCCAGGGCCTTGCCGGCGGTCATGGGCTGGGTGTCGCCCTCACCGCGCTTGCCCTGCAGGAAGAAGTTGACGAAGCCCACGGCGATAGCCGCCAGAATGGAGTACGCCGCGGAGTGGGACATGGTCTTGCTGCCGGAGGACACCAGCCACACCAGCAGGACCAGGGGGATGATCAGGTAGCAGTCGCGCAGCAGCAGCTTCCACTTGGGCAGCTCCTCGCGGGGGATGCCCTTCAGGCCCAGCTTCTTGGCCTCCAGATGGACGGCGATGAAGATGCCGGTGAAGTACAGCAGCGCTGGCAGGATAGCCTTGACGGCCACCTGGGCGTAGGGCAGCTTCATGTACTCGGCCATGAGGAAGGCCGCCGCGCCCATGATGGGGGGCATGATCTGGCCGCCGGTGGA
>DJPP01000116.1:0-8873 GCA_002438575.1 Oscillospiraceae bacterium UBA6409
TGCTGGGCTCACCCGCCCAGATAGGCTTTCTGTATGGTGTCGCTCTCCAGCAGCTTGGGGTGGCTCATCAGCGCCCGCGCCACAATACCAGCACTCACCGGGGTAGACAACGACGGGGTTGTTTGCCCTTCTCGGGGTTTGGCATCATGATGTCGCACTGGCAGATATTGCAGCAGCTGTTGCGACCGATGCACTTCGTCTCATCAAACAACAGCGGTGTGGCGCTACACGGCATCACGGAAACGCGCAAGTCGTTCATTACTTTCATCACTACAATCCGCATTTCTGCGAAAGGCATCGACGGGGTTATGAAACCCGTGGCCTTTCGCGCATTTCCGCGTGTGGGTCAGGGTGTGTGTCAAAGCTGCCACACACCCTGACCCACAAATCAAATCAGCCAAAAGGCAAAGAAAAAAGTCCTGTTTTCTCTCGAAACAGGACTTTTGGGAACTGCTGGGTGGACTCGAACCGCCGACTTCCTCCTTACTACCAAGGAGGAAGTCGAAACCAGAATTGTCTCTGCCGCCGACGATGCCAACAGCCGTTTACTCGCCCCATCAGGCGGCTTTTCCACTGTAAGAACGCATTCCGGTTGAGCGCAGTCTCGGCAGAGTTCTGGCCGAAGCTAATGTTGCCTGTCCACCGGCGGTGTCCGTTGTCATGTGCGGCGAGCGTATTGACAGAGCCGCGCAGAAGGCTTTGCGCCGCTGCAGAGCCAAATACATCACCGTAGTAAAATGAGATTTCGGCGGTCGTTATACCGCTGAGAAAAACGCAGAATCACCCGAAGCCTTGGCTTAACAGTGATAAGGAACTAATTCAAACTCATTACTGTTAGCCGATGGATTCAGGCGTGCTAACGCATTGCCGGGCTGGAGGTATTCAGCTTCTATTCGGGCCGGGCGGAGATAGCCACTCCGCGCCGGGAAAAACAAGCCAAATATAGCCGGAAATAAAAAGCCACTACCACGGCCCTTACAAACTCTGTACACCGGAAAGTGCCAACAGCACAGTGGAAAGGAGCGTAGTGAACGAGTCGTATGGTAATGGCTAAGTCTCCATGCCCTCATGGATAACATGGCAATACATGCCATGACATAAACGGACAAAGAACATCTTGCGGCAGTGGATGAGTTTCCACCTGTACGCCCCGGCAGCTTTCCGCTACAATGGCCTTGTACTTAAGGTCATTAGGCATTGAGGACGGAGCAGAGCAGGCACGGGCGAGAAAGGAGGTCAACCCCCTTCTTCGTTCTGACTAAGACTTGAAGTATGTAAAAAACTGGACATCAAGAAGACCGTAATTGCCTTTCGGGGCGGTTGCGTTCTTTTTTTGTTGTCCCAAAACACGAAAGGAGCCGTTACCATGAGTGACAGCAACAGCATGTGGCCGTTTCAGGAGATCAGCGCGGAGGAAGGTCTTGACATCAACGAGATCTTCGGCACCGGCACATCCAGCGGCGCAGCAGCACCCGAAGCCAACCCATTCCAAGTTCCCCAGCAGGCCGTTCCCGCACCAGAGGCAGCAACGCCCCACGTGGAACAGCCGCCTACGTCCCCCGTAGCACCACCCCAAGCGGAGCAGACCCCTGCGCCGCAGCCCACGGCAGTGACCATACCTCCCGCGACGATCCCCGCCGCAGAGCCTGTACCCAATAACCCGTTGGAAGCAGCTTTCGAGGCAAAGACCGTGGAGAACGCAAAAGCCAGTCTCTTTGAAAAGAAGCCTGTCTTTTGCCATAAGAGCGCAAAGGAGGTCATTGAAGATCCTACCATGACGTTCGAGGAGCTTCGCATCCGTAAGTCAGAGGATTTTCTCGACTTGGAGGAGGGCAAAAATGTGTCATGGTCGGTGGAGTATGGCACTATCCGCAAGGACGTCAAAGACCCCAAGGGAACAACGATCATCTCCATGAAGGAATCCATCGAGCGTTCCCGTGAGTTTTTAGACGCGCTCAAAAAAGCCAAGGACAAGAATCCGGACTGCATCGTGCGTCCCAAGGTGACCATGAAGAATAAAGGCACTGCCGCTTACAAGGGAACATTTCCCACCGTGGAGGCCGCCCGCAATTCGGACAAGGTCATCTGCCTGATCCCCGGCAATGACGGTCACATCTACGAGATGCACAAGACCGAGCAGGGTGAATTTATCGCCCCAAAACACAAGATCATTGATTTTCAGGCGGTTGCGGCCGGGTTTACCCCGGCCCTGCCCCTGATCCCGCTGTCGTTGATGCGCCAGATCATCGCGTTCTTTCGCTCCTTCATGGCAGAGCATGGACAGGAGTACGAGGCGCTGGTGCTGATCTATTGGGACAGGTGGAAGGAGGAATACCTCGCCTACGTCCCCAAACAGAACGTCAGCAAAGCGGGTATCCACGCCAGCCTACAGGAAAATCCCTACGATGATGAAAGCCGCTATATCCACTATGCCGACATTCATTCCCACAATAGCATGGAGGCGTTTTTCTCCTCTATTGATGATGCGGATGAACGCGGAACCGGTGTCTACATGGTGCTGGGCCATCTGGATCATTTCTGTCCGGAGATCGCGGCGCGCATCTGCTGCGGCGGATCTTTCGTGGACATCGACCCCGGCACGGTGGTAGAGGGGCTGGAAGAGCCTTTCCCGTCCGAATGGCGCACTGAAGTAAGCCACGGAAAGGTGCCGGTCTCAAGGGTCTCGCCTCGTAAAGCGGAGAAAACGGGTATCTGGGGCTGGAAGGCATTGGATCTTCTGTTGGGGGATCTGAAATGAAGCTGCCTACAGATACACCGGTGAAAATCGTCATGTTGGGCGCAGGCGGTACAGGCGGACATATTGCGCCGCATATCTATCGGCTCCTGTACGCACTGGATCGGCCCAGCCGCTTTATCATCTGTGACGGCGATAAGGTGGAGTTCAAGAACCTCGTGCGTCAGAACTTTTCTCCCGCTGATCTGGGTGAAAACAAGGCAAAGATCCTGGCAGAGCGATACGCCGCCGTGTTCGGTATGGAAGCGGAATACCTGCCCGCCTTCGTGGAGGATCTGGATACGCTTACCACACTCATTCACGCAGATGGCTGGGCAGGCGAGTACAGTCGCTACCCCACGGTACGCGAACAGGTCATACTTATCGGCGCCGTGGATAACGATAAGTCCCGTCAGCTTTGCCACAAGGCATTCCTGAAAGCGGAAAACCTTATCTATATCGACAGCGGCAACGGTGAGTTTTCCGGTCAGGTAGTATGCGGCGTCCGCAGGAATGGCCGTACCGTCCGAAAGCCGGTGGGCGGCGTGTTCCCAGAGCTACTGAAGGCGCAGGATCGGTTCCCTTCGGAGCTTTCCTGTGCAGAAGCATCTCTGGCAGACCCGCAGAGCATGGCCGCCAATATCACCGCCGCTACGATCGTGGTGGATATGGTCTACAACATCCTCGTCAACGGAGAATGCAGCGTGCGGCAAACAGACTTTTCTACCAAGACCGTCCGCATGAGTACCACATTGGACAAGAAACGAACTGCGGCATAGCCCGTTAAGCGCAGAGCGACGGACATTCGTTGACAATCCCGCCCAATTAGGGTAAGATAAAAAATAGGAAATGGCATATGATAAGAGACGGAGGTGGAAGCTGTGTCTGAGCATATCTATACGTTGAACGAGATCATCGCCGCTGTATTGCCGTTGCTGAAGAAGTACAAGGCTGAAAAAGCGATCCTGTTCGGCTCTTACGCCAGGCAGGAGGCAGATGTTGCTTCTGACATCGACATGGTTATAGTCGGCGGAGCGCAGTTTGACCCGACAGATGTGTTCTGCATCGCGGAAGAGCTGCACCGCACACTGCAAAAGCCGGTGGACGTCTATGAGCTGCGGGAGATCGCCCCCGGAAGCGCTTTTTACCGCGCGATTCAGGAGGAAGGAGTGCAGATCGCATGAAGTACAGCGACCAGCAACGGGTGGAAAAGATCCGCGAGACGACGGAAAAACTGTTGGATTATGTGCGCACGGAGCATATCACGCCGGATGTGATTTTTGAAAAAGAACCTATCCAATGGGCTATCACAACGCCGCTGTATAATATTGGAGAGCATGCGGCAAACCTGTCGGAAGAGTTCAGGAATGCACACCCCAATATCCCGTGGATCAAAATTGCAGGACTGCGCCATCGGCTGGTGCATCACTATGAGGATACCAACTGGACAGTCATCTGCGCCATCATCTTCGACGTGCTTCCGGACTTTCTGAACGAATTGAAGGGGCTTTGAGCCTTTACCTTATATTTTGAGTGTTACCTCTTTCCACCTGTACGCACTGCTTTTTCTGCAGTACAATAAATCTGTACTTTAGGTGAAAGCATAAAGGACGGAGCAGAGCAGGCACGGGCGAGAAAGGAGGTCAGACCCCTTCTTCGTTCTGACTAAGACTTGAAGTATGTAAAAAACTGGACATCAAGAAGAACGTAATTGCCTTTAAGGGTGGTTGCGTTCTTTTTTGTTGTCCCAAAACACCACGAAACACAAGAAAAGGAGTGCAGCATGAAAGCCACTGTAGATGCCGGCGCATTTTTCAAGGCGCTGAACCGCGTAATTCCACTTTTGAGGGTCAGTGCGATCCCCGCACTGAGCGAAGCGAGTATTCAGTTCCACAACGGTGTTTGTACCATTACTGCCACAGATCTGGAGTTATGGGTACAGACGGATATTCCGGCAGTGGGGGACGACTTTGGCGTTGTCCTCTCCGGCACAAAGTCCATTGCGAAGGCTGGGAAGTTCTTCCGTGGCCCGCTGACATTTTCCTGCGCGGACGCGGAAGTTTCATCCCCGCAGATCACCATGGCCTGTGCTGACAAAGGCGCGGAGTTTACCGGATACCCGCTGAGGGATTATCCAGAGCTGCCGCGGTTTACCTGTGAACAGGCGTATACTGCCAACGCGGCACAGCTTCTCGCCTGCATTGGCCGCATCAAGTATGCGGCCCAGCGGCGGAGCGACAGCCGCCCCGTAATGAGCGGTGTACGCTTCTACCGGCAGCAGCTCTACTGTGTGGATGGCCAGCGTCTGGCAGTCTGCGCAAACGACGCCATGACCGTGGATAAGACCTTCGTTGTCCCTGCGGACGCCATGTGGATCTTGAAAGCCTTTGGCGGTCAAAACGTGTCCGTTCAGGTGGGCGTCCGGTATGTCCGTTTCGCGGCAGATGGGCTTTGCGCCTATGTCCGCCGTTTGGAAACCTGCGACACGCTGACGCCGGAGGTCGCCATCCCCCGCAGCGAACGGGAGAGCTATGTGGTTGACCGCAGGGAGTTTCTGCAAAGGCTGACCTATCTGAAAGAATGTGCTTCCCCTGCAAAAACCACACCTGTTGTCTATTTTGAAAACGGGTGTCTGTCGCTGCAAACACCATCCGCACGGTATCGGGCGGCAATCGAGCTGCCCGTCCGCTGCGAGGTCGCGTTTGCCTTTAACCTCTCCTATATGTGGGATGCCTTACAGCAGTTTTCCGGCCATGAGAAGGTGCGCCTCCATGTGCTCAGCCCTGTTTCGCCTGTCACCATCACCGCAGATGGTACGAATGATGTAGCACTGGTGCTGCCCGTCAGATACCGTGCCGCCGCATGAACAAATAATGAAAGGAATCGACGAACATGAAAACCATTTATATCCCCAAGGGTGAAACTGTCCACTATGAAAGCCTGTCCACGGATCATCTCATCGTAGAGGGTACGTTGGAAGTGACCTATGGTGTTGTCGCAAAGCAGATCGACGGCGATGGCGTGATCCACGCCGGAACCGTGGAGGCGGATATCATCCGTATCCGCTGCATTGAGACAGCCCGCACCGTATGCCGCCGGCTTATCGCCAAGGTGGTGGAGTCCTCCGAGGTGTTTGCCTCCGAGAGCGCGGTGGTGAGCTGCTTCTGCTCCGCGGCGTATGTGGAGACTGGCCGCCTGACCGTTACCATCAGTGAGATCGACGAAGTGAAGGCCAAGCAGATCATCAACCTGCCCACCCGCCAGCGCCCCCTTCTGGGGACGCTGCTGGCATCCATGTGGCGTGCTTTCTGGCTGTCCCTGTTCGCGTATCCTGTCCACACCAACGCGGTGGACGCGTCGTATCGTCCCGATACGACGGATACCGAAGATGCACCTCCCGCAAAGGAGGACAAGACCGCGGAAGCTGCCAAGGAGCCCTTCGATGAAGAACTCTCCCGCTTTGTCAATATGTTCAAGCTGGCACGGGAGATCGGCTACACGCTGAAGCTCGTACCCGGTACGCCGGAGGAAAACGCGCCCGTGTTTGACTTTGCGGCAGAAGCCTTTGCGTCTCAAAAGGCCGCATGAACCTCTACCCATACACCGTCACAAATATAGCGACGGGAGAAAGGCAAGGAACGCATCTGTTCCTTGCCTTTCCTGCAAATTATGCAGGTAGTGAGGTGATGTGCCGTGAGTGAAGATTTGCAAAACCAGCGCTACTATGTGCTGGAACGGATTAGCGAGCTGCGCGAACAGATCCCGCAAGCGATGCAGGCCATGGTGGTATTCCGCGCCCGTATTGAAAAGTACCGGCAAACGGATCTGTCCGCCTCCCGCGATACCTATGACGCGCTCCGCCGTGTCCGTGACGATCTGACACAGGCGTTGTCCGACGCGCAGCCCCTGCTGATGGAATTGGAGAGCTACGCTTTGGCGGCCATGGCCGGACAGTTGCTGCGGGGTTTTAAGGGTTTCGACCTGATGAGCACCGGCTACCGTCCGGTATATGATGCGGTCTGCCGGTTCGCGCAGCAGCTCCCGGAGAAAAACACCGTCAACGCGGCCACCATCGGGCGGCTCATGAACAACGTGAAGCTGGGGTACTATCCCACCGATCCGGATAACATTGCGCTGATGCTGCAAGGCATCTCCTTTCCGGAGGGTGTGACCACCAACGTCTTTGACCCCTGCTGCGGCTGCGGAAAGGCGCTGCGGCAGATCGCACAGGGCAACAACTGCTATGCCTATGGCGTGGAGCTGGATGAAAGCCGTGCGGAAGAAGCGCAGACGCGTTTGCACCGTGTAGGCTTCGGCAGCTTTTTCCATAGCGACATCAGCCGTGAGGCGTTCCACCTGCTGTTCCTGAACCCGCCGTATCTCTCCGTTCTCAACGAGAGCGGCAGCAAGGCGCGGCACGAAAAGAGGTTTCTCATTGAGAGCATCCCCCCTCTGCTGTACGGCGGTCTGCTGCTGTATGTGATCCCTTACTATCGTCTGACATCGGATATTTGCCGTATCCTCTGCGATAATTTTGAGAACATTACCGTCTGGCGTTTTACAGACGGAGAGTTCAAAAAATTCAAGCAGGTGGTGGTCATGGGCATACGAAAACACAGGGAGACTGCGCCGCAGGACACCGAATGGCTGGAACAGTATGCCGCTTATCCTGACCGGATACCGGTGCTGACCGAGTTGAACAGCCCGCACTATGCGCTGCCTGCCAACGAAACAGCGGTCAAGGTATTCAAGGGTGAGCGGTTCAACCAGAAGGAGCTGGAGCAGCAGCTGCGCCGGTGTGACGGCTTTCAGCAGCTCATGGCCAGTAGCCAACTGGACAGCGGCGTCAAACACCCGCTGCTGCCGCTGTCCATCAGCCAGATTGGACTGATCGGCGGCTCCGGCATGATAAACGGACTGATCCAGTGTGACTCGCCTCATATCATCAAGGGCCGCATCGTCAAGGTGATCCGCAGGGAAACCGACGAAAGATTCGCTGCCAGCGGTAAGCATATCGGCAGCGAGGTCAAAGAAACCATTACCAACAAAATGATCTTCAACGTCCTGACGCCCCACGGCTTCAAGGCGCTGACATGAGGAGGACTGATTATGAGCAGATCAACAACATTAGCCATCGTTCATTCGGTGGACAAATTGCAGGGAACCGACGACGCGGTGCGTACACAGGTCTGGGCGGAAACGACACAGCTGCTTACCCCCATGCTGGGGAAGCTGTACGCCCGCTTTGAACCGGCGCAAAAAGCATGGCATCAAGCCACCTACACACCGCTGGGCGTGGTGCTGGGCCGTACAGACCCGGCGCTGTTCCTGTACTTTTTCTCCTACGGCCAAACTGTGCAGAAGGAAGCCATGGAGTTCCATCTATCCGGTCTTATGAACAGTCTGGATGTGGAGCAAAAAATGGACAATGGCAGCATACACGGTTTCGTGATGAGCCCCAAGGAAAACAGCGAGGCTGCCGCAGCCGCACACACCGCGTGGCATGTGGGCATGGCCTGCGGAGATATCCTTCCTGACTCCGGCATTTACTTTGCTGCGGTCAAGCAGGCCACTATCTCGGACAAGCTGGCCGAGGACATTGCGAAAAACATGGAGCTATACGCCATTTCCCTGGTGAGCTTCTATGCGGAGGGGGATGAGGGCAAATGACCGATTCTTCGATCCGGTTTGTCCCGGAGCTGTTTTTCCAACGGGCTATTGCCTCCCCAAAGGTCTATCCCATTTTTGAGGATCAGGAGTTCAGTCCTTACCTGAAAGAGCATGTGTTTGACAAACTCTCCGAGAACGGGACTTTCAATCTGGAGCAGTTGGATCTTACTGCTTTCGAGATGAAGCACGTCCTTCCGGCCAATATGCAGAAGGCGGTGGCGCAGGTACACGCCAACTGGGCGAAAAGCTTCAATGCCAAGGTCAAGAATACTGCCGCCGCGTCAAAATGCACACGCACGTTTTTCTGAGGTGGCCCATGTACGATTATGAATATGAGTGGCAGGTCTTGGGCTTTCTACGGATGCTGAAGTATGTGTGCCAGCGGAATAAGGATATTCTTGCTGACCTTGCGCGTGATTATCGCTGCACCGAGATCGATACCGAGGACATATTTGAGTTATCCGTGATG
>DJPP01000116.1:8954-13481 GCA_002438575.1 Oscillospiraceae bacterium UBA6409
TATACCTGTTACCTTCTGATGGAGCCGGAGCTGAATGAGTTTTTGAAGCTCATCGCGCAGATAGAGAACCTCCGCTTCAGAGCAGCCGAATGCACCGGAAGGAATAAGCTTCGTGACGCGGTAGAGATGTTCGTGGGGGACGTGCTGTACGATTTCAAAATCGTGCCGTGCGAGATTGGGTGTGTGATCTATCTTTGGCCGCCGCCTGACTGGCATGATCCCATCGAGTTCGCCAATTCCATCATTGACCTGATGGCCTACATCGGCGCGGAGATCGACCGCATGAAAGCAGAGCTGGCAGCGGTGACCGCTGCGGAGCAGGAAATGGAGGTGGCTGCGTAAGTATGGAAACAGCCGTAAACCGGGATTACAGTGGCGAGATCCTTTTGCGCGTCTCGCCCGAAAGCGGCAGATTTATCGTAGAGGAACACAAGAAAAACGGTGTGGTCAGCTACAAGGAAATATCCCCGCTGGACTTTTACAACACCATCTATGGCAGCTTTGACCGGGAATACTTCCTGCGGAGCGGATTGCTGCCGCCAAATTGTCTTCAGGTCAGCTTCTGCGGAGAGGACAAATACTTTGTGCTCTGGAATCCGGAGCTTCGCGCCGACATCTCCTATGGCGATACCGAGTATCTGAATTTTCCCATTCCGCGCATGGTGTTCGGCATACGAACCTTACGGGATGGCCGTGCGGTAGATTGCTCTATGGGCGTTGTGGCGGATGAGCCGCCAACGGGAGATACGAAAATGTATCACTATCCCTTCTCCAATGTTTATGACGATCTGCGTGTCTGTGTGGGCAACAATGTGCTGCCGCATTTCAAGAGTCAGACGCAGTTGTCGAAGTTTCCGCGCTTTCTGCTGGGCATCCCCAACAACGACGATTTTTTCAAGATCAGCCACAACAGGCTGCATATGCCCCACAGAGAACTGCTGGAGCACCTGAAGGACAAGGAACCCGCCTACTATTACACGGATGTGTTGGTAGAAAGCGGCAAAACACTTTCTGATTTCATCAATGGGAGGTAGAAAATGAACGATCCCAGAGAATTGTTGTCACGGCTGGCTGCGCCCTTTGCGGCGGAGGATCTGGAATGGCGGCTGCAAATCGCCTATGAGGATCGGATGCAGGGCATCGCTGTACCCTATGTGACCAACCGCGCGATCCAGAACCGTCTGGACGACGTCATGGGGCCTGACCGCTGGCATAATGAGTTCAAGCCGTGGCACAGCACAGGCAAACGGGAGGCGCAGCTTTGCGGCATTTCCCTCTATTTCGAGGAACGTGGCTGGATCACCAAATGGGACGGCGCCGAGGACTCGGATATCGAACCCATCAAGGGCGGATTATCCGATTCCATGAAGCGTGCCGCCAACCAGTGGGGCATCGGCCGTGTTCTCTACAGTATGGACACCGTTTGGGTCAACGTGGAGAAAAAGGGCAAGAGCTTCATCATCAAGCCCACAGAGCGCGGTAAGCTGGACGCCCGGTATCTGGAGACGCTGAGAAGTCTCGGCCTGACGCCGGCGAAAGCCTGCGGCATCCAGTCCCTGCTGATCCCCGCCCTGCGTGCGGAGGAACAGACACCTGCCCCCACAGCAAAGCCTACGGCACAGAAAGAGCCGCCAAAAGCTCAGGAGGACACGACCGTTGTTCCGTTTCCTGCCTGCGAGTACACCGTACTGGAGGCCAAGGCTTCGGGGACGACCGCACAGCTCATTCTGGAGACCCCGGAGGGCAAACGCTGCTACGCATACGCCATGGGGAATCACCCTGAGCTGCAAAAGGGCGCTAAGCTATACCATGTGGAAAAACGCATGGTGAAAAAAGACAATGTGGTTTTCTACCTGCTGGACAGCTTCGAGGTCATTCAGCAGAAGGACGCCGCGTGAGAAAGGAGAGCTTTTGATG
Source organism: Oscillospiraceae bacterium UBA6409 (assembly GCA_002438575.1). Classification (GTDB taxonomy): domain Bacteria; phylum Bacillota; class Clostridia; order Oscillospirales; family Oscillospiraceae; genus Vescimonas. The sequence goes on from DJPP01000116.1 coordinate 10,872, forward strand.
GAAAAACTCAAATCGTTTCGGATCACAGCCCTGCACATGGAGGGTTTCAAGTCCTACAGTCAGTCCACCGACCTGACCTTTGGCGATCCCACCGTCATTACGGGCGGCAACGGACGCGGCAAAAGCAGCATTGCGGACGCCATCGCCTTTGCTGTCACCGGCCTGCCTTTCTTCGGAGAGCGCCGCATTGACCGGCTCCACAGCGAGGATAATCCGGAGCTGTTCATCCGCATGCGCTTTGTGGATGAAAACGGGACGCTCCATGAGCTGTCCCGCGCCCGTAAGAGCAACCGTATGACCATCACCTATGATGGCTGCGAGGTGCGGCAGGTGGATCTCACCGATCTTTTCGGCGAACGGGACGTGTTCCTATCCATCTTTAATCCGCTGTACTTTATTGAGGAGCTAGGCAACGATGGCAAGAACCTCCTCCAACGGTATCTGCCTGCGCTCACCAAGGAGGACATTCTGGCGCAGATGGCAGGCCCTGCCGTGGACGCCCTGCGGGATGAGCCTCTGCTCTCGCCAGAGGTAGAAAGCCGGAAGCTGCGAGAAACCATTCGGGAACTGGAGAACAACATCCTGTACCTCACCGGGCAGCAGGATATGACCACCGCCCAGCAGCAAAACAGCAAGACCGCCCTGCGGGAGCTGCGAGAAAAGGCGAATGCTCTCCAGAATGAGGAACAGGCGCTGAAAAGCAAGCAGTTCGCCGGCGTGGACATTGCTGCGCTGAACGATGAGATGGCAGACCTCAGCGCCCGATACAGTGAGCTGGCAAGCCAACAGCAGCCGCCTGCGGCCGCAGATGAACGTATTCTTTCTCTGACGCAGGAGCTGACCGCACGGAGATTGGCAGTCTATATGCCCAAGTACACCGACGCCGCCGCGCAGGTCAACGCCAAAATACGTCAGTTGGGCAGCCAATATCAGCAGGAAAAGGAGCAGTACGGCCAACTCAAGCCCGGCTATCAATGCCCTACCTGTCGCCGCGCCGTAACAGCGGACGAACTGCCCACGATGCAGAACGTCTTTCGGACGTCCATCAAGCAGATCGTGGAGGCGGGTCAGGCAGAGCGTGCCAAGCTGGAGGAGCTGCAAGCCCTTGAGAAAAAAGCACGGGATACGTTTCTGCAATTCCAGAAGGATGATATTGCCAAGCTGGAGGCAGACTTACAGGAGGCGAAGGAAGCCGCCGAAGCTCCCGCAGCCCAGCCTGAAGCACAGCAGCTTCGGGAACGGATGCAGGTGCTGGCGGCAGAACTGGAGTTCGGTGCGCTCTCTCAGGAGGAATATGACCGTATGTTTGCCTGCCGTGAGGAATTGCAGCAGGTTCGTGCGGACATCGCCGCCATTGAGAAGGCCACACCCGCAACCGGTGATCTGGACAGCCAGTTGAAAGCAGCCCGTGCGGAGATCGACCAGTGTAAGCTGAAGCTGCAATATCTGGCGCAGTACATCAGCAAGCGGGCGGAAATGACCTTCTCCGCCCTGAAGCTGAACCGCGTGGAGATCTCGCTCTACGACGTGGTGAAATCCACCGGCGAGGTCAAGGACGCCTTCAAGTTCACCTATAACGGGCGGCGCTATGACTGGCTCTCCCTCTCGGAGAAGATCCGTGCGGGTATGGAGGTGTCTGAGCTGATGAAGCGGCTCACCGGCAGGAACTATCCGCAGTTCGTGGATAACATGGAGTCGGTGGACGACATTGCCAACGTGCACCCCACGGGACAAGTCATCATGGCGAAATGTGTCAGCAAGGCGGATCTGTCTGTCAGGCCGGTGAATCCGATCCTGGCCGCGATGCCCACCGCCGCATAAGCGGCACGGGAAGGAGGTGCGCCCTCTGGCTCGTGCCTATGAAAAGATCCCCATCGTAGACACGGCCAGACGGTGCGGTCTTGTCCTTGACCCCTCGACGCTTCGGCGTCGGGAGGTCGAGGCAAGCTGCCCCTTCTGCGGTGACCACGGTAAGGGGAAATATCATTTGAGCCTCAATGTGGATACAGACCAGTACCGCTGCAACCTGTGCGGCGCGTCCGGCAACAGCGTTTCGCTGTATGCCCGGCTGCACGGTCTGACCAACAAAGAGGCATATATGGAGCTGAGCAAAGGCGGCAACGTGTACCCCATGCCCCAACAGCCCAGCTCCCAAAATACAGAGTCGCAGCCAAAACCATTGGCACAGCGGCATGAGGTATATACGGATATGCTCTCACTTCTGACGCTTTCAGCAGAGCATCGGGAAAACCTGCGTGAACGTGGTCTTTCCGATGACCGCATCGACCGGAACCAATATCGCAGTATGCCGCAGACAACGGAAGGCCGGAAACTGCTGGCCTCGCTGCTGCGAAGCACTGGGCATGACCTGCAAGGCATTCCCGGCTTCCGTACCAGCTATGGAGACTGGACGCTGTCCGGCCCCAACGGCTTCCTGATCCCCGTCCGTGATAAGGACGGTCTGATACAGGGTATGAAAATACGGCTCGACGCAGGTGCGCCGGGTCGGAAATACCGATGGCTCTCCAGCCGCAATGCCCCTAACGGGACACGCAGCTATTCGTGGACGCACGTCACCGGCAGCACTGCCAGCAAACGCGCCTATATCAC
>DJPP01000116.1:13498-19557 GCA_002438575.1 Oscillospiraceae bacterium UBA6409
GTGGCCAGCTATCTGGACAACGACGCCCTGTTCGTCTGCATCGGGGGTGTCTTTGCCCTCCACGGACTAAAAGATACACTGATAAGCCTTGGCGTGACCGAGGTGGTGGAGGCAATGGACATGGATCAGATGACCAATCCGCAGGTGCGGCGTGCCATACAGGCCATCCGTCAGGAGGTGCAGAGCATTCGTGGCATACGCTACTCCAAATACGTCTGGAATCCGGCGTATAAGGGGATCGACGACTACTATCTCAGCCGCGCCGCGGCACAATGAGGAGGATTATGCTATATGACAGAACTCAAATTTGAAGACATGACGGCCGCCGCATCCGGCGATCGTCAGAATATGCTGGGAAAGCTGCTGTATTTCTCCCTACCCAGTGTTTTAGTGGATAAGGACGATCTGCGCCAGCTCTGTGTGGATATGAACATCCCCTACGCAGGCGGCAACCGCCTGTCGGTGTCCGACGCTTTCCGCAGCGCCACCGGCGATGTGCGGGACAGGATCATCAGCGAGGAATACGGTGAGCGTCACATCTATCAGATCTATTGCAGGGATAACCGGCGTATCTCCGACAGTGTTATCTCCCGTGAGCTGGTAAAGGAAACCATGCATCAAGATACCAATCATTATGAGAAGCTGGCCAACATCAGCTACGATAAGGACAGCCAGATCTTCAGCTATGACAATCTGGCCTATGACAGTCAGATCGACGCCATGGCCTATTGCCGTAGGGCGGAGGAGCTGTTTGAGTTGTACCAGCGCTGCGCCAACCGAAGGCAGGTGGAGACCATCTGCGTGAATTTCCTCCGTATACTGGAATCCACCAAGCTCAGTGTCAACGGCCATCTCTACTTTGTTCCGCGGCACAATATGGAGAAGGTAGATATTTTCGAGGATTTCATCGCCGAACTCAGCCGGCTCAGCCGCAATCAGACGCACCTGATGGCGAACTCCATCTACATCATCGACGATGCCAAGCAGCGTCAGAAAATGACGGAAGAGTTTTATTCCGCCGTAAAGAAAGAGATTGCAGAGTATCAGGAGCGCGCCGACTATTTCATCAAGAGCGGCTGCCAGAGCCCCAGCGTCATGGATCGTTGGGTGCTGAAGATCCAGAGTCTGGAGGGAAAGAAGCAGCACTACGAAGACGTGCTGCGCCGCGAGCTGGATGGGCTGGACGACGATTTCGCCACCCTGAAGCTCTTATCGCAGGAGCTGTCCTTCCGCGCCCAGGCAATCCGGGCAAAAAAAGCGGCGTGAAAAGTGAGCCAAAACCCTTAATGGTGTTTTGAGCAAAGAAACGGTGTAACCCCATTTGTGGAGTTACACCGTTTCTTCTTTTAGTACACCATAATCTTATTTACATACAGAGGTTTATAAATCATTGTGACCACCTCTGTCCGTGGATGATATACCGCACTTTTGTCAAGAGCCAAAACGTTTTGCGGTTTATAACCGCAAAACGTTTTAATAGCTCATACTGTTGCGGATTTTTAAGCCGCAGGGCAAAGGCTGCACATCCTCTTCCGGTTTGCTATGAGAAGTTTTTTTACCTCCGGACAGATGCAGACATACGTTGGCTTCATTCAAAACTTTTCCTTGCAGGGCTGCCGCCTTAGCGCGTATCGCTCTCTTCTTTGTGCTGCTTTCTCCCAAAAATAACGCATTTATGGTATATTATCAAATATATAGGACAGATGGCAGCTTTAGCCAACCACCGTTCAACAGGAAAGGCGGCACAGCTATGCGCGTTGTGTTTCTTATCGACAACTACCGATGTATGAGGGTTTTCCCACCTATTGCCGGACACGGGCTATATGACCGGCATAGGGATATTCTGCGCCGTATCCATCAAAAAAGACCACTGTTATAAAAATTTCCGCGAGCAAGACATGGCATAAGCCGCTGTCTTGTCGCGGATTTTCGCTTTTTCGGTGCAGAGGGCCTCCGTTTATGATGGGGTTCTGAATATTTCCATAAATATCTATCTGAAATAAACTGGAGGATTTGAATATGAATCACAATTCAAAGGAGCAGGTTCTTTCTCTGCTGCAGAACTACCGCGCCACCAAGCGCAAGATCGAACAGCTTCGCTACGAGCTGGAGCATCCGGCCAGAGTGACGCCGGATGAAATGATCGAGGCCATGAACTTCGCCAAGAGTGACGGCGAGGGCCGACCCTCCGGCAGCGTATCCAACAAGACGCTTTACATCGCCATGAACTTTCAGAGTGCGGCGGATGAGGCAAATGCCGCATTGACACACGATCTGGTCAGCCGTCTCGTTCCGCTGGAGCAGGAGATCAACCGTCTGGAGCACTACGTGGCGCTTCTGGAGCCGCGGCAGACGGAGGTTATTCGGAGAACCTTCTTTGATAGTCAATCTCTGCCGGAGATTTGCAAGGAAATGGGGTATAGCACAAAAACCGTTCGTGCTATTCGGAACCGTGCGATTGAAGAACTTGCTGCCATGTATGAGTTTGCCGCAGGAGTAATCTGATCGACCTTCCCCATTTTTCCCACAAAGTTCCCTCTGTTTTCCCCGTATAAGGCTCTTGCAACTTCCCTCATAGTCATGGTATGATTGAAGCTGTCAAGAAAGAGCAGGCACCCCGACCGGGGTGCTTGCTCTTTCTGTCCTATAATACTAAACATTTGCAGGAGGGAGTACCATGATCCGAACCAGAACGATTCGTGAGGCGGCAGCCTATTTCAAGGAGACAGACCCCAATACCTGCCTTACCGAAACAGCTATCAGGACGCTGCTCCGTACAGGTGCGGTTCCCAGTGCTCGCATTGGGAAAAAATATCTTGTGGCAATTGAGGCTTTAGAAGAATATCTGTCAGGAGCAATTCAGCAACCAAAGGCATACACCCCCGCCAGTAAGCCGGAAAGGTGCTGGAAGATTCAGTAATATACAGCATTGTTGAGAGTGACCCCTTGTTTTTTGCCATACGCATTTAAAATAATTTCTTGTGTTACACCGTGTTCAGCGATATAATGCGGTTACGTATCACAAGGCGTTATTGAAAGGAGAACGCCACATGGCAACAAAAGCAAAGAAAAAATATACTTACCTGACAAAAGCAATTCAACTTCCAGATGGAACGCGAAAATACATCCGTGGGAAAGACCAGAAGGAACTGGAAGAAAAGGTGTTAAAGGCGCAGATCATGGTCAATGCCGGAGTGGATATTTGCAGCGAGGAGACCTTTGGACATTTTGCTCAGATGTGGTATGACATTTATAAGAAGCCGTACCTCCGGGAAAACAGCCAAAATGCCATCAAATATGTCCTGAACCAGCACATCCTTCCGTATATCGGTGGTTATCGCCTGCGGGACATCTCTCCCATGCAGATTCAATCCATCATGGCAGCCCTTTCTGACAAGAGCAATTCTCTCCAGTCAAAAGTGCTGATTGCGCTGAGAAGCATTTTTAAGGCGGCACAGGAAAATGGCTTGGTTGCAAAATCTCCAGTCAGTAGCATGCTGAAGCCAAGTGGAAAAAAGACCGCCGAAAAAGTCGCATTGACTCCGCAGGAAAGTGACTTGCTCCTCCAGCGGGTCAAAAATGAGCGGGCCTATACATTTCTCCTGATTGCACTCCAAACCGGAATGCGTCGAGGTGAGATTGTCGGTCTGCAATGGAGCGATATTGATTTCGAGAGAAGAATGATCTGCGTTCGTCATAACGCCGTATTGGGCCGCTACGAAACGACCGTCAGTGAACTTCTGAAAACCAAAGCTGGCAGACGAGATATTCCTATGTCAGATGAGGTGGAAGCATGGCTACTCAAGCAAAGAGGCCGCAGTCCCTCAAAATTTGTTTTATCCCTGAAAAACAAAAAAGTGATGACCCTGTCAGCCTTCCGTAGTATGTGGAAGCTCATTGAGCGTGAGCTGCCGGAAACCCATATAACTGCCCATATTCTCCGCCACACTTATATCACACGTCTTTTTGAAGCCGGATTGGACGTAAAGGAGATCCAGTATTTGGCTGGACACAGCACGATGGACATGACGCTGAGTGTTTATACTCACTATGATCGTAAAAATCGGGAGCAGCAAACTGCGGAGAAAGTCCGTCGAGCATTCTGCAAGGAAGCCGTCTAAAAAGTTTGCAACAAACGCCTCTGCCTAAAAAGGCCGCAAACCCTTGTGGCACAACGGATAGCGGTCCAAAAAAATTTGCAACACTTTTGCAACAAGAACCCCCGAAATCGCCCGAAAATACCCCAAAATACCGCAAGCAGAGAGGCTCTTTTCTTCCAGAAAAAGGCAAAGAAAAAACCTCGGAACCATTGTGATTCCAAGGTTTTTTCTTGGTGGAGACTGCTGGACTCGAACCAGTGACCTCCTGCGTGTGAAGCAGGCGCTCTAACCAGCTGAGCTAAGCCTCCGAATTGTCGGCGACCCTCGGGGTGCCGACATGGTGACCCGTACGGGAATCGAACCCATGTTACAGCCGTGAAAGGGCCGTGTCTTAACCTCTTGACCAACGGGCCATCTTTTGAGGGGTATACCGGAGAGATGCTGACGCATCTCTCCGGTGTGGTAGCGGCGACTGGATTTGAACCGGTGACACTGCGGGTATGAACCGCATGCTCTAGCCAACTGAGCTACGCCGCCATGTTGTCCTCGACAGGCACGAGTTACTATACCATATTTCAGCGCCCTTTGTCAACAGCTTTTTTGCAAATCAGAGGAAAAACTGGCACACCTCGGTTTGCAGCCTCGCAGAGTTTGCGCCCGCAGGCGCAAATAAACCTAAATCTATTTTCGACGGCGGCGTGTACGTCGTCGAAAATACTTCTCAGCCTGCAAACGTGCGAAATGCCGCCCGAAGGCGGCATTTCGTGCGCTGCAGCAGACCGCAGCCTGTTCGAGTGAAAACCCAGCGAAGCGGTTTTCGCTCGATGATCATTAATACATCCCCATGCCGCCCATGTCGGGTGCGGGGGCTGCCGGTGCGGGGGGCTGGGGCTTGTCGGCCACCAGGGATTCGGTGGTCAGCACCATGCCGGACACACTGGCGGCATTCTCCAGGGCGCTGCGGGTGACCTTGGCGGGATCCACGATGCCGCTGGCGATCATATCGCAGTACTCCTCCTTATAAGCGTCGAAGCCGTAGCCGTTCTTGCCGGCGGAGCGCACCTTCTCCAGCACCACGGAGCCGTCGATGCCGGCGTTGGCCGCGATCTGGCGGATGGGGGCCTCCAGGGCCTTGGCTACCAGGGACACGCCCACACGCTCGTCGCCCTCGGTGCTGTTCAGCAGCGCGGTAACAGCGGGGATCACGTTCACATAGATGGTGCCGCCGCCGGCCACGATGCCCTCTTCCACAGCGGCCTTGGTGGCGTTCAGGGCGTCCTCGATACGCAGCTTCTTCTCCTTCATCTCGGTCTCGGTGGCCGCGCCGACCTTGATGACCGCCACGCCGCCGGCCAGCTTGGCCAGGCGCTCCTGCAGCTTCTCCTTGTCGTACTCGCTGGTGGTCACGCCGATCTGCGCGCGGATCTGGGCCACGCGGTCCTTGATGGCCTGCTGGTCGCCCATACCGTCCACGATGATGGTGTTCTCCTTGGTCACCTTGATCTGACGGGCACGGCCCAGCATATCAACCGTGGCGTCCTTCAGCGTCAGGCCCAGCTCCTCGCTGATGACCTGGCCGCCGGTCAGAATGGCGATATCCTGCAGCATCTCCTTGCGGCGGTCGCCGAAGCCGGGGGCCTTGACGCACACCACGTTCAGCACGCCCTTCAGGCGGTTCACCAGCAGGGTGGACAGGGCCTCGCCCTCCACATCCTCGGCGATGATAAACAGCTTCTTGCCGCTTTGCAGCATCTGCTCCAGCAGGGGCAGAATGTCGGAGATCACGGAGATCTTCTTGTCGGTGATGAGGATGTAGGGATCGTCCACGACGGCCTCCATCTTCTCCATATCGGTGGCCATATAGGGGGTGATGTAACCGCGGTCGAACATCATGCCCTCCACGACCTCGCTGTACGTCTCGGCGGTCTTGGACTCCTCGATGGTGATCACACCGTCGGC
>DJPP01000116.1:19608-26494 GCA_002438575.1 Oscillospiraceae bacterium UBA6409
CCTCGGCGATCAGCTTGCCGATGGTCTCGTCGCCGGAGGACACCGTGCCCACGCGGGCGATATCGGCGGTGCCATTGACCTTCTGGCTCTGCTCCTTGATGGCGCCGACAGCGGCCTCCACGGCCTTGGCCATGCCCTTCTTCATCACGATGGGGTTGGCGCCGGCAGCCAGGTTGCGCAGGCCCTCACGGATCATGGCCTGTGCCAGCAGGGTGGCGGTGGTGGTGCCGTCGCCGGCCACGTCATTGGTCTTGGTGGACACCTCGCGCACCAGCTGCGCGCCCATGTTCTCGAACGGATCGTCCAGCTCGATCTCCTTGGCGATGGAAACGCCGTCGTTGGTGATGAGAGGCGTGCCGAACTTCTTATCCAGCACCACGTTGCGGCCCTTGGGGCCCAGGGTGACCTTTACGGTATCGGCCAGCTGATTGACGCCGGCTTCCAGCGCCTTGCGGGCTTCGTCGCCGCGCTTGATGATCTTTGCCATATCTAATGCCTCCAAAATTGAGAATGATTTACAAGGGAACACGCATGATCAGAATATTTTTGCCGCGGCGTGTACGCGGCAAAGCACATCACTCCACGATGGCCAAAATGTCGCTCTGCTTGACGATGATATACTCCACGTCCTCCAGCGTCACCTTGGTGCCGGCGTATTTGTCGGTGATGACCTTGTCGCCGGCCTTCACGGACATGACCACGGTCTTCCCGTCCACGGTACCGCCGGGGCCCACGGAAATGACCTCTGCCACAGAGGGCTTCTCCTTGGCGGAGCCGGTCAGGATAATGCCGCCCTTGGTGGTCTCCTCCGGCTCGGTCATCTTCAGCACCACGCGGTCAGCAAGCGGTGTCAGCTTCATAGTTGGTTCCTCCTTGTATTTCTATTTTTGATAAAACAGCTTCAGCGTTAGCACTCAAAACTCCTGAGTGCTAACGCTGATTATCATACCACACTATACGGGATTTGCAAGGGGGAAACGGAGAAATTTTGAAAAATTCACAAAATGTTCAAGCGCTGTTCTCAGCCGCGGGCCGTCCGGTTGCAGGAGCAGCCCTCCGGGCCGAAGAAGTTCAGCTTTTTGTCGTGCAGCTTAATGGTCACGTCGCTGTTGACCACGCTCTCGCCGTCCAGGCAGGTGACGATATCCGGCTTCTCCGAGTGGATATGTACCACCTTGGGACAGGAACAGTGCGCGTATTCCGGGAACTTGGCATACTCGCCCCTGGAATACGGCCCCACGAATTTCAGGAACGTGCGGCGGTTGACCTCTCTGACCACCAGGGTATTCAGCACACCGTCATCCATCCGGGCCTCGGCCACGGGCATAAAGCCGCCGCCGTAGTACCGGCCGTTGCACACAGACACCAGCGACCAGTCGCCCTCCGTGGTCACATCGTCCAGAGTGATGGTCCAGTGGGTGCCGATGCCCTTGAACAGGAAATTCACCGCCAGAGAGTAGATATAGCTGCCCTTGCCGTCCAGCAGCGGGCTCTCGCTGTATTTATGTACGTCCCGGGCCACCCGCGCGTCGATGCCGGAGCAGGCGATGGTCAGCGCCACGCGGCCGTTGACATCAATAGCGTCCATGGGGAACTGCGGGCCGTCCCACAGGTTTTCGGCGTCCCGGAACTTCTCCATATCATCGCCGAAGTTCTTGAGGAAATCGTTGCCGGTACCCACGGGGATCACGGTCATGGCGGCGTTGTCATAGCCGATGATGCCGTTGGCCACCTCATTGACGGTCCCGTCGCCGCCGCAGGCGTAAAACCGCAGCGCCTCGCCCGTCTCGCAGAGCTTTTTCGCCAGCTCCGTGGCGTGGCCCTGCTTTTTCGTCAGGATGCACTGCACGTCCAGCCCGTGCTTCTGCCGCAGCGACTCCGCCATGTCGTAGATCTTCTGCCGGCTGTCGGTCTTGCCCGCCGTAGGATTGATGATAAAAATATGCTTCATCGAGGCGTTCCTCCTCATCAACATATTGGAATTAAGCTGAATTTATTTTGAAAGTATAGGAGTAATTCTATCACGTTTCTGCAAAAGAAAGTGAACAAATTGAAAATAAAATTATACATCGGAGATTTATTAAGGCAGGGCGGAAAAGATGGCCGTCAGACGTTGCTTCCGTACATGAACACGTCGCACTTGATCATACCGTTATAGAGCTTGCGCTTTTTGTCCGCCGGACGGCCGAAGCAGCGCTCGAACTCCGTGTGGCTGGAGAGCACCAGTGTGCGCCAGCCCGACGGCAGCGTGCGCCACGCTTTGCCGAAGGCGCGGTAGAGCTGCTCGGCCTCCTGCCTCTCCAGCAGACGCTCGCCGTAGGGCGGGTTGGTCACCAGCTGGCCGTAGGTGCTGTCCCGGTGGAATTGGGCCGCGTCGGCCACCTCGAAGCGCACGCAGTCGTCCACGCCGGCCTTGCGGGCGTTGTCCCGTGCGATGGCCACGGCGCGGGGGTCAATGTCGCCGCCCCAGATATCGTACTGCCCGTGGAACTCCCTGTCCTGGGCCTCGTCCGCCGCGTCCATCCAGCATTCAGGCGGCAGAAATGCCCACTTCTGGGCATCGAAGCGCCGGTCCAGACCGGGGGCGCGGTTTTTGGCGATGAGCGCCGCCTCGATGGGGATGGTGCCGCTGCCGCAGAAGGGGTCGCAGAAGGGGTCGCGTCCCCGGTAGCGGCTGAGGGTCACCAGCGCCGCCGCCAGCGTCTCCCGCAGGGGCGCCTCCACGCCTACGGCGCGGTAGCCCCGCTTGTACAGCCCCTCGCCGCTGGCATCCAGGCCGATGGACACCTGATCCTTGAACACGGAAAAGCGTATCTGGTATTTCGTCCCCGTCTCCGGGAACCGGTCCATGCCGTAGTGGGCCTTCAGGCGCTCCACCACGGCCTTTTTGATGATGCTCTGGCAGGCGGGCACGGAATGCAGCTGGGAGGAAATGGAATACCCCTTTACCGGAAAGGCGGCGTCCCGGGGCAGGAACTCCTCCCACGCGATGGCGCGAACACCCTGAAACAGCTCCTCGAAGCTCTGTGCCGGGAACTGCCCCAGCAGGGCGACGACCCGGGCGCCGCAGCGCAGGTTGATGTTCAGCCGGGCGCAGTCCGCCCAGCTACCCTGGCAGAGCACACGGCCATTCTCGGCCCGCACGTCGGCCAGGCCCAGGCGCTTTACCTCGTCGGCCACCAGCTTTTCCAGCCCCAGCAGGCAGGGGATCTCGTAAGTTATCATGGGATACACCTCGGTTTCTTGACTACCAAAGAGTATACCGAAAAATACCAGGGCGCGCAACCTAAATTTCCGGTGGCTTTTCGGGGCCGCTTACGCTATAATGGGGAATGTAAACCTGAGGTTGCACCATGCACGGCACATTGGCAGGCAATTTTACGGAAATGCAACCTGAACGTGATAGACTTTTTTGTCGGTGTCCCGTATACTGACGGCACCGAAAGCAAAGGAGGGCACATATGGCATTTGGTGATCGGCTGGCGGCGGTGCGGCGCGGCAACGGACTGACACAGGAGCAATTCGCCGAGCAGCTACAGGTCTCCCGCCAGGCGGTGAGCAAATGGGAAAGCGGACGGGGCTACCCAGAGATGGAGAAGATCCTCTACATCTGCAACCGCTATCAGGTATCCATCGCCGACCTGTTCGCCGAGGAGGCGCCGGTACCCGCCGCGGCGGAGACGCGCCCCGCGCCGGAGCAGGAGGTCTCTCCCCTGCCCCGCGCCACGCTGGGCAGCGCCGTGGGCGCCTTCCTGACCAACCTGTCCCCGAAAAACAAATGGCTGGCCGGAGCCGTGCTGGTGGGCATCGGCGCGCTGGCCGGCATCATCGGGCTTATTCTGAGAGGAGGCGACACAGATATGGCGACAACGATATGGATCGCCGCCATCATCATCTTCGGCGTGGTGGAGGCCGCCACCGCCGGGCTGACATCCATCTGGTTCGTGCTGGGCAGCGTGGCCGGACTGATCGCCGCGGTGTGCGGCGGACCGGTGTGGCTGCAGGTGGGGCTGTTCTTCGCGGTGTCCATCGCGGCGCTGGCCTTCACCCGGCCGCTGGTGGTCAAGCTGATGAAAAAGGATATCAAGCCCACCAACGCCGACCGGGTGCTGAACAGCGTGGGCCGCGTAACGGAGCGCATCGACAACGCATTGCCCTCCGGCGCCGTCTATATAGACGGTAAGACCTGGACGGCGCGCAGCGCCGACGGGGAGGTCATTGAGCCGGACGCCGCCGTGCGTATCCTGCGGATGGAGGGCGTGAAGCTCATCGTACAGAAGGAGCCTTGATATGCCGTACGTTCTGGGCGGATTAGCCGCCATACTGCTGGGCGTGGTCGCCCGCATCATCCACCTCATCCACAAGCATACGGAGACTATGAAACACACAGGAGAATAAGGAGGAACTACTATGCCGACACCGGGAACCATCGCCATCATCATTCTGGTCATTCTCATTCTGGCCGTCATCGTCAGCTGCATCCAGATCGTCCAGCAGTCCAAGGCCTACGTCGTCGAGCGCCTGGGCGCGTTCCACAGCGTGTGGGGCGTGGGTATGCACTTCAAGCTGCCGTTCATCGAGCGCGTGGTGAAGAAGGTCAGCCTGAAGGAGCAGGTGGCCGATTTCGATCCCCAGCCGGTCATCACCAAGGATAACGTGACCATGCAGATCGACACCGTCATCTATTTTCAGATCACGGACCCCAAGCTGTACACCTACGGCGTGGAGTACCCCATGAGCGCCATCGAAAATCTGACGGCCACCACCCTACGCAACATCATCGGCGAGCTGGAGCTGGATCAGTCCCTGACCAGCCGCGACACCATCAACGCCAAGATGCGCTCCATTCTGGACGAGGCCACCGACCCGTGGGGCATCAAGGTCAACCGCGTGGAGCTGAAGAACATCCTGCCGCCCCGGGAGATCCAGAACGCCATGGAGAAGCAGATGAAGGCCGAGCGCGAGCGCCGGGAGTCCATCCTGCAGGCCGAGGGCGAGAAGGCCAGCAAGGTGCTGATCGCCGAGGGCGAGAAGCAGTCCACCCTGCTGCGGGCGGACGCGGCGAAGCAGGCCAAGATCATGGCCGCCGAGGCCGAGGCGGAGTCCATCCTGAAGGTGCAGCAGGCTATGGCCGACTCCATGCGTATGCTGAACGAGAACGCCCCCAACGATCAGGTCATCAAGCTGAAGGCGCTGGAGGCGCTGGAGAAGGTGGCGGACGGCAAGGCCACGAAGCTCATTATCCCCAGCGAGATCCAGGGGCTGGCCGGTCTGGCCGCCAGCGCCAAGATGCTGGTGGAGAACGACGCGCCCGCCGCGGAGTAACGCTATGGCAAAGAAGGAACAGCGCTTTATCAAGGTCGCGGAGGAAGGCGGCTTCCTCGGTAACAGCGAGGTATGGGTGGACACCCAGACCGGTGTGCAGTATTTTTACCACGCCGCGGGCAATTCCGGCGGGCTGACGGTGCTGGTGGACGCGGAGGGCAAGCCCCTGCTGTACCGCAAGACACCGGACGCACCGGAATTCTGAGCAAAAAAGGAAGCACCCCGCGGGGTGCTTCCTTTTTTGCTTCGCTTTATGACGCCTCCTGGGCGGGTTTGAACACCAGGGCGGCCATATCGGAGAGCGCCTCCTCCGACGCGCCGGTGTCGGCCGTCAGGCTGTACGTTAGGCCGGGAGCGATGTCACGCCAGATGATACAGCCGGCGCCGCCCGCGTCCCAGCGGAGGACGGTGGGGCACCAGCGGAGCTTGCCCTCCGCCGTCAGACTGCCGCCGGTGAAGCCGGAGATATCCGGTGTCGTTTCCGAGACGTCCGAAGTGGGCGCCATGCGGTAGTGCCAGGTGACGCTGTCCAGCGTAAAGGCGACCTCCGTGACCGTCGCGCCGTCCAGATCAAAGAGATCGTAGCCCAGCACGTCCGCGCCCTCCGGGGCGGTGGGGACGGTGTAATACTGGGCGTCCATCAGGGTAAAGGCGGTGACCAGCGGCGCGCCGCCGTCCCAGGCCGCGCAGTACCACTGGATACCGGCGGACGTATCGTACCAGCCCACGGCGCCGTCATCGTAGACCAGCAGCGTCAGGCCGTTCACCTGATAGGTGTCCGTCGGGAGGGTACCGTCCGGGGCAGGCAGGGGCTGGCTGGCATAGGCCGCGCCGTAGTCATAGTCATAGCCGTCCAGCAGCACCGTGCAGGACACGCCGGTGACGGCGCCCTCGCCGTCCTGACGCCACCGGTAGTCGGAGGTCAGAGACGCGCCCTCCGGCAGGGCCAGAGAGGCGGAGAGAGGCTCGGCGTCCAATACAGGCGGCACGGCGGCGGAAAAGCTCTTGTCCATGGCGCCGAAGTCGGCGTCCGCGCCGGCGGTATTGTCACCGGTACCGGCAGACCAGGGCTGCCACAGGGCCAGGGCCAAGGCCGCGGCGCAGAAGCACGCGGCCAGCGCACCCCAACGGCGCGCCGCGCCGCCGCGGGGCAGGGGACGCTGGGCCTCCTCCAGCAGATCGTCGTCGATGGCGTCCATCCAGCGCTTCATTCTGTTGTCGTTCACAGCATCCCCTCCTTTTCCAGCACGGTACGCAGACGCTGACGGGTGCGGAAGAGGGAGGATTTGACCTTCTCCTCGCCCGCGCCGCAGCTGTCGGCGATCTCGCGGATGCTCTCGCCGTACCAGTAACGGCGGATGAAATACGTCCGGCTCTGCCGGGTCAGCTTACGCAGGAAGCCGTTGAGCACCCGGCGGAACTCCTGCTGCTCCAGGGCGCGGACCGCGCCGTCCTCCGCGGGCAGGCAGCCCTCCAGCTCCTCGAAGGCCACAGTCAGGTCGCTGCGGCGCTGGGCGGCGCGGTTATAGTCGCACTTGTCCAGGGCCAGACGGCGGGTGAC
>DJPP01000116.1:26654-29035 GCA_002438575.1 Oscillospiraceae bacterium UBA6409
CGGGCGGCGGCAAGGCAGCGCTTTTCGTATTTCTCCTGCGCGGCGCGGAGGGCCTCCGGGTCGCGGCGGAAAAAATGATCTATGATCTGAGCGTCCTCCATCGGGCACTCCCCTTTCTGTGTGTATCGGTCAGAACATCATAGCACACAGAAAGGGGAAACGCCATAGGAAATCAGAATTTTGCCAGAAATGCGTCGGGTACGGTGCAGCCGTCGGGCAGCACCTCCAGCACCACATAGTTGCCGTTAACGGTCACGGTGGCGTTGTTCTTCCACATACCGGCCTCCTCAGGGTAGTTGGTCTCGTCGGCCATGGCGTCCACGCGGGCCTGGAAGCTCTGGCGGACGATCTCGGCGTCGGCAGCGCTCTCCGCCTCCACCATGGACACCTCGCAGGAGGTGGCGGTGGGCGAGATGAAGAACACGGACTGCTTCAGCTTGGCGTTTTCCAGGCCGGGGTAATAGCTGTTCAGGATCTCCACAGCCGTCTCCTCCAGCAGCACGGGCGCGTTGTCGCCCAGCTCCTCCTGCACCTGCTTGATGCCGGCCTCGTACTCCGCCCGCAGGTCAACGGACTGACCGTCGGTCTGCGTCTGGTCGTCCTTTTTCTCGCCGCCGATGTTGTCCTCCTTCTGGCCGCAGGCCACCAGAGACAGCGCCATGACCAGCGCCAGCAGTAATGCAAATATCTTTTTCATCATGTAAGCACTCCTTTCGGGCGCGGGGCAGGACCCCGCGCACTTTACCGTTTCCGGGAGGACGGAAGCGTCCTCCGGCGGACAGCGGAACGCCGTCCTCTGCCAATACTGACGGCGGAGAACGGCGTTTGGTTTCGCTTTTTCGTTTATCGCTCGTGGGGCTTGGGGGCGTTCCAGCCCTCGGGGAAATTTTGCAGCACCCAGCGGCGGGCGTGGTCGATGAAGGCGCGGGTGGAGTGGGAAAGGGCGTTCCTGTCCTTGACGCAGATGCCGATATCCCGGTGGAACGCCTTGGGCAGGGTACTGGCGGCCAGCGGGTAGGCACACTTGTAGAGCATCAGCTCCTCCATGACGCTGATGCCCAGGCCGCCGGAGACCATGGCCAGAATGGTCTGGTCCTGCTGGACGGTGTATTGGATCCGGGGCCGGACCTTGTAGTGATCGAAAATGGCCTGGATCTCGTAGTCGTCGCCCTCATCCAGCAGGATAAGGGGGTACTGCTCCAGGGCCTCCGGCGGGAACGGGTCGCGGCCCGCCATGGGGTGATCGCAGGGCAGGATGACCTTCCACTGGTCACGCTGGAGCAGCCAGTAGTCCAGGTATTTCTCCGCCGGGGTGGGCAGGGAGATAAAGCCGCAGTCCGCCTGACCGTGAAGGACCCAGTCGGAGATCTCGTTGTTGAAGTTGGAGGGCAGCAGCTCGAACTCGATGCGGGGATACTTTTCCTGAAAGGTCTTGAGCATACCCGGCAGCCACTTTTCCGACACACTGGTAAAGGTGGCCACGCGGATAAGGCCGGTATCCAGCCCCCGCAGGTCCTCGGCGTGCTGCTCGAGACGGTGGGCCAGAGCGCACATCTCCTGAAAATACGGCGTCAGGGCGCGGCCGTCCGCCGTAGGCGTGACGCCGCCGTGGCTGCGGACCAGCAGCGTGACACCCAGCTCCTCCTCCAGTGAGCCAATGGCGTGGCTGATGCCGGACTGGGTGAAGCTCAGGGCGCGGGCGGCAGCGGTAAAGCTGCCCAGCTCCACAGTCTTGAGGTATATCTGGTATTTGGTGACGGACATAGGCGCACCTCCTTCCGTGTCAGTATAGCACATCTCGCCATGTACTGCAAAGTATTTTTCATGGTTTTGATGAAAATCATGCGTTTTACAAATTGCTCGTCCTGTGCTATGCTAAAAACACGTTAAGAAACCCAAACGAAAGGAGGCGCTGAGCATGGTGCTGAACCTCATTCTGGCCGGCCTGGTGGCGGTCCTGGTGGTTACGGGTATCGTGTCCAAGGCAACGGACAAGTAACCCAACACCCCTTGTTTTCTATCCTTAACTTTTCTCCCTATCCCCCTTCAAATTGGTGAATGCCGGCGCGCCCTCCCAATGTGCCGGCGAAAGGACGCCGCCCCCCCGGGCGGCGCTCTTTTTGTTCCGGGACGGGATGCGGAGGAGGGCCGCTTATCCTTGCTATTTCGTCCGGCGTATGGTATGATACCGGCGTCAAAAAGAAAGAGGTATTGCCTATGGATCAGAAAAAACTGCATCTCCTGTCGCTGCTGGCGGCGCTGACCGCGGCCACCATCTTCGGCATGAGCTTCATGTTCTCAAAAATGGCGCTGGCCGCGGCGGCGCCCACGGTGCTGCTGGCCTTCCGGTTCACGGTGGCGGTGGCGGCCATGTCACTGGT
>DJPP01000116.1:29126-29614 GCA_002438575.1 Oscillospiraceae bacterium UBA6409
AAGCTGCTGCTGCTGGGCATCGTGCAGCCGGTGGCCTACTTCATCTTCGAAAACTACGGCATTCTGTACACCTCTGCCGCTGTGGCGGGCACCATCATCGCGGCGGTGCCGGTGTGCTGCATCCTGATGGATGTGCTGGTACTGCATGAACGCGTCACCCGGCGGCAGGTGCTGTGCGCCCTGGGCGCCATCGGCGGTGTGGCGCTGATCTCCGTGGGCGGCGCGGTGATGATCTCGGCGCTGGGCCTGCTGTTCCTGCTGCTGACCATGCTCAGCGACACGGTGTACTACGGACTGAGCCACAATGCCGCCAAGCGCTTCACCCCCTTTGAGATGACCTATGTGATGTTCGTGGTGGGCATGGCGGTGTTCATCCCGGTGGCGCTGATACAGGCCGGCGGGATAAGCAGCGAACTGATCACCGCGCCGGCGCAAAGCGGCAGCTTCTGGCTGGCGGTGCTGTATCTGGGCATACTGTCCTCCGGCGT
>DJPP01000116.1:29693-35773 GCA_002438575.1 Oscillospiraceae bacterium UBA6409
TTCTCCAACGTGACCACGGTGGTATCGGTGCTGGCGGGCGTGCTCTTCCTGAAGGAGGACTTCAGCCTGTGGCAGGCTCTTGGCGTGGTCATCATTCTGGTGTGCGTGTTCGTAGCCAACGTGTCCGGCGGCGAAAAGAAATAAAAAGATCTCCCCCGGTCGGGGGAGATCTTTTTATCTGCGGAGAATGGTCCCGGCCTTCACGCCGGTCACCTCGCCGTTTTTCACGGCCAGCCGGCCGGCCACCAGCACGGCGTCCATGCCCAGGGCCGTTTGGCAGGGGTCCTGATAGGTACCGCGCTCGGTGAGGGCGGCGGGGTCGAACACACACAGGTCCGCGTCCGCGCCCACGGCGATAACGCCCTTGCCCGCAAGGCGCAGGGCCCGCGCCGGGGCCTGGGTCAGCTTGTGAACGCCCTGTTCCAGCGTCAGCACGCCCTGTTCCCGCACAAAGTGCTGTAGCAAACGGGTGCAGCTGCCATAGACCCGGGGATGAGGCATCCCCTCGGTGGGGTACGTGGCGTCGGAGATCAGGCAGCTGAGGGGGCTGCGGAGGATGGCGGCGATGTCGTCCTCGGCAGCCATGAAGTCGATCATGGTCACCTGGCAGCGCTCGCGGATCAGCAGATCGCAGCAGGCATCCAGCGGGGATTTGTGCTCCATGGCGGCCTCCTCCGCAATGCTCTTGCCCAGCAGCGGCGCGTCCTCCGGGCAGTGGAGGCTGCTGAGGAAGATACCATCCCAGCCGGCCAGCTTGGCAATGTCGTCAAAGCCGCTGCCGTCTTCAATGCGGTGGGCCAGTGTCTCGCGTTCGTGGGGGTCGGCCAGACGGCGGACTACAGCGTCCATGCCGCCCTCCAGAAACTCCGGAGGCAGAATGTGCAGCAGCTGGGTGGAGCCGGCGGTATAGGGGTACACGTCGCAGCCCACGTCCATGCCCTCGTCCCTCGCCCGGTGCAGCAGCTCCAGGGCCCGGGGTATTTTTTTGCCCCAGTTGTCACGGCCCATGGCCTTCAGGTGGCTGATGTGCAGGGGGACACGCAGCGCCCGGGCCACCAGCAGCATCTCCTCGATGGAATCGCAGACGCCCGCGCCCTCCTGCCGCATATGGACGGTGAGGGGGATATCCTGCCCCGCGATGGGTGAGAGCGCACGGATCAGCTCCGCCGTGGTATAGAAGCACTCCGGGGCGTAGCCCAGACCCAGAGAGACGCCCAGTGCGCCGTCGGCCAGGGCCTGCTCCAGGGCGCGGTGCAGGGCACGGTAGTGGCGGTCCTCCAGGTGCTCCAGCTCGTAGCCGGCCGCGTCCGCCCGAAGAACGCCGGCGCCGGCCAGCATACCCACGTGGACGGGGATATCCGGCACAGAGGCGAAATAGCCGGCGAGCGTGTCCGTCACCAGCTCCGGCGGGATGGCACCGGTGATAGGGCGCAGGTAGTCCCGGATGGCGTCGCCGTGGACGGGGCCGAAGGGGGCGGCGCTGAGGCCGCAGTTGCCGTTGACGATGGTGGTGAGGCCCTGACACAGCTCCGCCGCGCCAAAGTCCGGACGGAACAGCGCCGCGTCGGCGTGGCGGTGGATGTCGATGAAGCCAGGGGTAACGGTCCTGCCGGCGGCGTCGATGATGCAGGCGGCGGATGCGGCGGACAGGTCGCCGACAGCGGCGATCCTGCCGCCGGAAACGGCCACATCGGCCGCAAAGGCGGGGCGGCCTGTGCCGTCAACGACGGCGCCGCCCCGGATAAGGGTATCAAACATGGTCTGTGCCTCTCTCCTGCTTCCCTGCCGTCAGGGGCAGGGAGATACTAAAGGTGGTCACACCGCCGCTGCTTTCACAGCGGAGGCTGCCCCGGTGGGCGTCCACGATGGCCTTGGCAATGGGCAGGCCCAGGCCGAAGCTGTCGCCGTCGGTACGGGCGTCGTCGGCGCGGTAAAATCGGTCGAAGATACGGGGGAGCTTGTCCGAAGGGATATCCGGCCCCTGATCGGTCACGGACACCACAGCGCGGCTGCCCTGCCGGACGGCGGTCAGGCGGATGGGCGTGCCGGGGGCGGCGTATTTGACGGCGTTGTCCAGCAGCACCGCCAGGGCCTGACCCAGCTTGGCACCGTCGCCCCGGACAGGCAGGGACGGCGCAATATCGTAATCCAGCACATGGCCGGCCTCGAAGGCCACCGGCTCAAACCGCAGGGCAGCGGTGACCGCCGCCTCCGACAGGTCGGTGACGGTGTCCGGCGGGCTGCCGGCGTTCTTCTGGGCGCGGAAGAGGGTGAGCATATCCTCCACCAGAGCCTTCATGCGGCGGCTCTCCGCCCGGATATTGTCCACGTAGACCGCCTGCTCCGGCGAAGCGCTCTGCTCCAGCAGCTCGGCGGAGGAAAGGATGACCGTCAGGGGGGTCTTCAGCTCGTGGCTGGCGTCGGAGAGGAACTGCTCCTGCTGGGCCCATGCCACACCCACGGGCCTGGTGACCACGCCGGAGAGCAGGTAGCTGCACACGAACAGCACGACCAGTGCGCCGCAGCCCACCAGAGAGCAGGCCTTCAGCAGCGTGTGCAGGGAGGTGTATTCCAGATAGGTATCGGTAAACGCAATGACAGTAGTGGTGTAGCCCCGCTGGCGCAGATAGCGCAGATGGAAGTCGTCCAACGTGCCGGCGTCCTCGTCCGCCGACAGGGCAGCCGTGACGATCTCCGCCATACGGGTCTCATCGCTGAGGTCATAGTAGCTGTTGCCGGCCACGCGGACGGTGCCGCTGCCGTAGACCTCGGCCACAAAGCAGGGGATACTGTCCATACCGGGCTGGCTGCGGCCGTAGTCGCCCTGCTCCAGCGCCTGGTACAGCTGCTGCTGCACGTTCTTGTGATAGTTGCCCCGGGAGATAAAATACACCGCCGCGAACACCGCCAGCAGCACCAGCGAGATCAGCAGCATATTGGTGGCCACCACCTTCCAGCGCAGATGCCGGATCATGCCTCCACCTCCAAACAATAACCCACCATACGGAGGGTCTTGATCTTCACCGTGGATTGCAGATGGGTGAGCTTGCGGCGGAGAAAGGAGATATAGACCTCCACGTTGTTGTCCTCGGCGGCGGAGTCGTAGCCCCAGACCTTCAGGATCAGCTGCTCCTTGGAGACGATCTGGCTGCCGTTCCGCATCAGCAGCTCCATCAGGTCGTACTCCCGGCGGCTGAGACGGACGCTCCGCGGGCCGCATTCCAGCAGGAACGTGCCCATATGCAGCGTCAGGTCGCCGAAGGCCGTCACCTCCGGGTCGGCAGCGGCGTCCTCACCGCCCCGGCGCAGCAGGGATCGGATACAGGCCAGCAGCTCCTCCGGCTCGAAGGGCTTGGTCAGGTAATAGTCCGCGCCGGCGTCCAGGCCGCGGACGCGGTCGTTCAGCTCGCTGCGGGCGGTGAGCATCAGCACCGGCAGGCGGCTGCCGCCGCCGCGCAGCTGGCGCAGCAGGGTAAAGCCGTCCATGCCGGGAAGCATGGCGTCCAGCACCAGCAGGTCGTAGATGTCGCTGCGGGCGTTGTCCAGGCCGGAGATGCCGTCATAGCACACGTCGGCGGTGTAGCCCTGGCGGCGCAGCAGGTCCTGCAGGGTGCCCGCCAGGCGCTTTTCATCCTCCACGATCAGTATACGCATAGCCGCGCCTCCCTTTTCATGGCTTACAGCCCCGTCTCGGACAGGGTCAGGATCTGGGTCAGGGACGACTCCTCCATCCGGTAGATGGTGGTGTCGCCGTCCAGGGCCACATAGCGGCCGCCATCGCCGGTGGACAGGCCGACGGCAAGGGTCAGCGTCCTCTCGGCACTGTTGTCAGCCAGGTAGTTCACCGTCAGCGTGACCTCCGGCGTGTCCAGGCCGCAGACGGCAGCCGCACCCTCCGCCGGGTCGTAGTCCACGCAGGCGGTGAGCGTCAGCGCAGCGATCTCGTCAGTCAGGGCGGCGGTCTTTTCCGTGACGTCCCGGTTGGCGCTGCGGCGGGTACCGTCCTCGGCGGTGTAGACGGAGACGGCGGCGGTGCCGTCGGCGCGCAGCAGACTCACGCTGACCAGCCTGTCCGGCTCGATGACCGGCAGAACAGGCAGGACTGCCATGGCGTAGATGCTGCGGCTGAGCAGCATCTTATTTTCGTCAGAGGTGTAGTGTACTGTGCCGGCGGGGGTGAGCACGTACCAGCGGCCATCCGCGGCCTGGTCGCCCACGTAATAGGCGACGTCCACGCCGTCGGAGGTGACGACGATGTACTTCTTGGGCGCCTCCAGGCCGTAGGCGGCCAGCTCCTGCACATCGGTCACAGCCTCGCCGGCATCCAGGGCGGCGGGCAGGGCCAGCAGGTCCTCCAGCGCCGTCTGATCCAGGGGGAAGGCGGGGTCGTCAAGCCAGGTCCAGGCACCGCTTTCGTCCTTTTCAAAACGGAGGGTCACATCGCCGTCGCACAGGGCCAGGGCGGTGACGCCCTCCACGGGCGGGGCGGTCTGGGTGGAGGCGTCCACCAGCTCTTTATTCGCCGTATTGCCGCAGGCGGACAGCAGCAGCGCCAACCCCAGTAAAAACGCCGTCAGGCGCAGAATTCGCTTTATCATGGTTCCGGTTTTCTCCTTTACTTTCGTTTACTTTCCGTTGCTTTTGCTGTATACATTCGCGTTCGCTATATGTTACGTTCGCTTTCAGTATAGCAACTTTTCAGGGAAAAGAAAAGTACATTCCGTGAATTCTCCTGTTCCCCGGCGGCGCGGACGGGCGAAGCACGAAAAAAGACGGCACCGACAAGGACGGCGTGCGGGTGGAGCTGCAGGCGGCGCGGACGGGCGAAGCACGAAAAAAGGCCGGCCTGCGCCGGCGTCCGGCGGACGAAGTGACCGCGGTTCCGAGGCCGACAGAAAAAAGGCAAAAAAAGGCCGGCGCGGGCCGGTCTTTTTTTCGTCGCTGCCCACAGGGATGCGGCAGGCGTGCTGTAACGGCAGTTCCGTGCCGTTCTTTTTTATTTGCAGAGATAGCTGAACCAGCCCTCGCTGCTGCGCTGCTCGAACACATCCCAGCCGTCGGCCTTCAGCTTCTCCAGCACCTCCGCCGCACGGTCGTCGATGATGCCGGAGCAGAGGAACAGGCCGCCGGGCTTCAGGAAGGGACGGACGTGGGGGCTGAGGCCCATAATGACATCCGCCACGATGTTGGCCACCACGATATCATAGCCGGTGCCCATCTCCCGGCGCAGGGCGGCGTCGGTGAGCACATCGCCCCAGCGGACGGCGTAGCGGTCCTTCCCGATGCCGTTCAGGGCGGCGTTCTCGTAGGCCACGTCCACGCACTTCTCGTCGATGTCGCAGGCGAAGGCGCTCTCCGCGCCCAGGCGCAGCGCCGCGATGGACAGGATGCCGCTGCCGCAGCCCAGGTCCAGCACGCGCTCGCCGCCGTGGATGTGGGTATCCAGCGCTTGAAGGCACAGGCGGGTGGTGGCGTGGCTGCCGGTGCCGAAGGTCAGGCCTGGGTTCAGCACCAGCTTCACCCGCGTGGGGTCGGCGGCCTCCTCCCACTCCGGCACCACCAGCAGGCGGCTGCCGATCTCCATGGGCTTGTAGAACTGCCTCCAGTTGTTCTCCCAGTCCTCGTCGGCCACGTCGGCCATGGTCAGCAGCAGGGGCGCGTACTCCGGGTGCTCCTTTTTCAGCGCCGACATGGCCATACGCACGGCGGCCACGGTGCCGTAGGCATCCTCGTTCCGTTCCAGATAGAACGTCACGCGGCTGACGCCCTTTTTCTGCGCCAGCAGGTCATCATCCACATAATCCCAGTATTGGCGGTTGTTCTCCAGAAAGCTCTGAAAGTCCGCCTCGTCATCGATCATTACGCCGGTGACGCCCTGCTGCTCCAGCATATCCGTCACCGCGTCCAAGCCCGCGTGGCTCGTGTCGATCTTAAGCTCCAGCCAGTCCATAGGATGACCTCCCGTAAAGTTGAAATGCACCGTACACCGCCGGCGGCAATGGATCCTGCGTCCTGCCGATGGCAAACCTCCAACAGCCACGGATCTTGCGCCAAGACGAGGCGCGGCGGCGCAGGCGTAC
>DJPP01000116.1:35856-36600 GCA_002438575.1 Oscillospiraceae bacterium UBA6409
TTATCTCTTGGTGCCTACGAAGAATATGCCCATCGTATTCGGCCCGGTGTGACTGCCGATCACAGGGCCGATGTAGTTGATGTAGACCTCCTTGACGCCGTAGCGGGCCTTCATCTCCTCGGCCACGGCGCGGGCCTCCACCTCGCAGTCGGCGTGGCAGATGAACATGACCTGCTCGCTGGGCTCGATGCCCAGCTCGGCGATCTTGTCGATGAGGGCCTTCAGGCTGGCTTTACGGCCGCGGACCTTGCTGACGGGGACCAGCTTGCCCTCGTCGGAGGTGTGCATGACGGGCTTGATGGAGAGCATGGAGCCGAAGAACGCGGCGCCGGCGCTGAGACGGCCGCCCATTTTCAGATAGTTCAGGTCATCCACGGTGAACCAGTGGTCGATGTGGAGCTTGTTGTCCTCCACCCACTGCACCAGCTCCTGGGCAGAGAGGCCCTCGCGCTTCTTCTGGACGGCCAGATAGAGCAGCAGGCCCTGGCCCAGGGAGGCGGAGAGGGAGTCCACCACGTAGATGTTGGCGTCGGGGAACTCCTCCTTCATGTCCCGGGCGGCGATGGACGCGCTCTGGTAGGTGGTGGAGAGGGCGCTGGAGAAGTTGATGCTGACGATGTCCTTGCCGGCGGCCAGGATGGGACGCATGGCCTCCTGGAACTGGCCCACGTTGGCGGCGGAGGTGGTGGCCAACACGCCGCTGCGGATCTTGCTGTAGAAGTCCTCGAAGCTGATGGCGCTGCC
>DJPP01000001.1:0-3011 GCA_002438575.1 Oscillospiraceae bacterium UBA6409
GCCGCCGCGGCCGCCCCTCCACAGCATCCCACAACTCTCCGTATAATCTACAAAAAAGAACACCCTGTGTATTCACGCAGGGTGTTCTTTTCGATGTATACGCTCAGGCCAGCGTCTCCATCTCCTTGTTGACGCTCTCCTCGCAGCTCCGCATAGCCAGGATGGTTTTTTCCATCAGCTCCTCAATGGTCCAGCCCAGGCGCTCCGCGCCGGTGTTGATCACATCCCGGGAGCAGCCGGCGGCGAACTTCTTGTCCTTATACTTCTTCTTCAGGCTGCTGACCTCCATGTCCATCACGCTCTTGCTGGGGCGCATACGGGCGGCCGCGCCGATCAGTCCCGTCAGCTCGTCGGCGGCAAACAGCACCTTCTCCATCTCATGGGTGGGCTCCACATCGCAGCACAGGCCGTAGCCGTGGGAACAGACGGCATGGATGAGCTCGTCGGAGCACCCGGCCTTCTTCAGCAGCTCCGGTGCCTTCTGGCAGTGCTGCTCCGGCCACATCTCAAAGTCGATGTCGTGCAGCAGGCCCACCGTGGCCCAGAAATCCGCGTCCTCGCCATAGCCCAGCTCGTTGGCGTACCAGCGCATAACGCCCTCCACCGTCAACCCGTGGAGAATATGGAACGGCTCCTTGTTGTACGTCTTCAGCGCCGCCAGCGCCGCCTCGCGGGAGATACATTCTTTCATGGGTAAAGCCTCCTTTGTATACCAGAGACGGGCGCCGCCCGCCCCCTTGATCTTCTGCCGGAATTTCGGCGCACCCGGCACGGCGCGTCGCTTTTCCTATTTGCCTACCATTTTAGCAGGTTATGTTCCGTTGTCAAGGCTTTTTCCAATAAGTTTGCCAGCCGTTTTCCCCGTTCCGCCGCGCGGTCCGCCTCCGCCGCCAGCATCTGCCGCAGGCAGCCGTCCTCCATACGCGCCGCCAGACCGGCGCAGCCACGCTGCACCACCGCCTCGCCCACATACACCCGCCGCAGGGCCGCCAACCACGTCTCCTCCGCCCCGGCCGCCGGCGCGGGCGGCTGCCGCCACCGGCCCGTATGCAGAAAATACGCCGCCAGCAGGGCCCGCACCGCCCGCTGCTGCTCCCCGGCCAGCTGTATCAGCGCCGGGCGCGCCCGGCCCGGTGCGCGGACAGCGCATCGGCGGCAGGCGGCGTACAGCGCCGCGCCCTCGGCGATCAGCCCGCCCAGCATCGCCTCGCTGTCCGTCTCCCGCCGCGGCAGCGGGCAGCAGGCCCCCGCGGGACACGGTGCCGCGTCATAGGCCGGCAGCGCCGGTCCCACCCTCTGCCACACCGCCGCCGCGGCGGCGCTGTCGTATACCAACGGTGATGGCTCCATACTGAACGCCTCCTTTTCTGTCTATACTATGTGATGCCGCGGTCCCGCGTGCGTCCCGGTCGGAAACATATTGCATTTCCTGCCGAAATCTGTTACACTGACATGGCTGCGGAACCTGCCCACCACTTTGATGGTGCGGACAGCCATAATACAAACGTTCAGAGAAGGGAGAACCATCCCATGCTGGAATTGCAGAATATCTGCTACCGGGTGTCCACCCCCGAGGGGGAGCAGGACATCCTGAAAGACGTATCCATTACCATCCCCGACCATAAGCTGGTCGTCTTCACCGGCCCCAACGGCGGCGGCAAGACCACCCTGGCCAAGGTCATCATGGGCCTGGTGCAGCCCACGTCCGGCCGCGTGCTGTACAACGGCGAGGACGTGACGGACCTGTCCATCACCGAGCGCGCCAGGCGCGGCATCAGCTACGGCTTCCAGCAGCCGCCCCGCTTCAAGGGCATCACCGTCCACGACCTGCTGCTTCTGGCAGCCGGCGAGGACAAGCTCAGCAAGGACAAGTGCTGCGCCTATCTTACCAAGGTCGGCCTCTGCGCCAACGACTACCTGGACCGCGAGGTGGACGTGTCCCTGTCCGGCGGCGAGGTCAAGCGCATCGAGATCGCCACCATCCTGGCCCGCCGCGGCCAGCTGATGATCTTCGACGAGCCGGAGGCCGGCATCGACCTGTGGTCCTTTGCCCGGCTGACCGAGACCTTCGAGCAGATCCACCGGGAGGGCGCGGCCACCATGGTCATCATCTCCCACCAGGAACGCATCATCAAGCTGGCCGACGAGATCGTCGTCATCGCGAACGGCCGCATCGCCCACCGCGGCACCACGGAGGAGATCTTCCCCCTGATCCTGGCCGATACCCTGGGCAGCTGCCCCGTACTGGAGAGAAAGGAGGGCGCACAATGATCACCGATATCGACGCCGCTTTGCTGGAAAAGATCGCCGACCTGACCGGCAAGCCCGCGGGCGCCTTCAACATCCGCAAGGACTCCGGCTGCGAGGCCCGTCAGTCCACCGAGCACATCGCCATCGACCCCCGCAGCGACGGAAAGTCCGGCATCGACATCCGCATCAAGCCCGGCACCAAGGGCGAGAAGTGCTACATCCCCGTCATCATCAGCCACAGCGGCCTCAGCGAGCTGGTCTATAACGACTTCTACGTGGGCGACGACTGCGACGTGGACATCATCGCCGGCTGCGGCATCCACAACTCCGGCTGTGACGAGAGCCGCCACGACGGCGTCCACACCTTCCACATCGGCAAAAATTCCAAGGTCCGCTACGTGGAAAAGCACTTCGGCGAGAAGGACCCCGGCCAGACCGGCGGCAACATCATGAACCCCAAGACCGTGGTCTACCTGGGCGAGAACTCCACCATGCAGATGGAGACGATCCAGATCCGCGGCATCGACTCCACCAAGCGCGAGACGGATTTCTTCTGCGAAGCCGGCAGCGAGGTGGTGGTCACCGAGCGCCTGCTGACCCACGGCGCTCAGGAGGCCGAGAGCGATATGCGTATCGAGCTCAACGGCCATGACGCCCGCGGCCGCGTCATCTCCCGCAGCGTGGCCCAGGACCATTCCCACCAGATCTTCCACCCGGTGATGGTGGGCAACGCCCAGTGCTTCGGCCACGTCCAGTGCGAC
>DJPP01000001.1:3103-4515 GCA_002438575.1 Oscillospiraceae bacterium UBA6409
ATCCACGAGGCCGCCATCGGCAAGATCGCCGGCGACCAGCTGCTGAAGCTGGAGACCCTCGGCCTGACTCCCGAGCAGGCGGAGGAGACGATCCTCAAGGGCTTCCTGGCCTGACCTATACAGGTGCGCCGCCGAAAGGCCGGCGCACTTTTTTGCGCCCACCCTTGCGTTTCCGCGCAAAAAATGGTATCATATCAAGTCGAGAAACAACTTCCCCGGCCCTTTACGCCGGACAGAAATACAAAGGAGGCTCACCTCATGAAGCTGGGTATCGAGGGCGATTCACCCGATTCTATATCTCAATATTGCTCCATAAATACCGATATTCCTTGATTTCAGCGTGTTTTCCGCACAAACAGTCACTATATAACTTCATGTAATTCCATACTGCTCCACGCCGAAATGGTGTAAAAATGGTGTATGGAAAATCGGATTGCAGACGCGAAAATGACACACTACTACTGCCCCCCAAAATCAAGTGAAAATTCTGATGAAGCACACAACCATCGGCATGACCGCCCAACGGATATGTCGATGGTTTTTTCATTTTTTGTTGCATTTCGGGGCGAATATCGAGAAAAATATCGCCAGTATGCCGCTTGTTTTCCATCCTAATATAAGTTACTCCACGCCTTTATAACGTGCATTGGGCGTGTAGTTTAAGGACGTAATCGACATTTACGAAAACCATGCTCATTCTGCCAAAGCTTATTTGAAATTTCTTGTCGAATTCTGCATTTTATCAGTTATAACTTATGAATTTACAATTTTGCCATTGAAATTCACCTGTAAGTTAGCTATACTATAGTTACCCACGGAAAGGGAGGCTGAGAGTTATGATCAAACGCGAACTGTATATGAGCCGCATCCGCCCATTTATCGGAACAGAGCTAATCAAAGTCATGACCGGTATCCGCCGCTGCGGAAAGTCGGTTATGTTGGAGCTGATCAAACAGGAACTCACGGAGTCTGGCGTCAGCCCGACACAGTTTATCTCCATCAACTTTGAAGATATGAGCTATTCCCACCTGCAAACAGCGCAGGCTCTGCATGGCGAGATCACCAAACGCGCCAAGGAAATCGGCGGCAAGGTCTACCTCTTTTTCGATGAGATTCAGGAGGTCAAGGACTGGGAGAAGTGCATCAACTCTCTCCGCGTCTCACTGGATTGCGACATCTATATTACTGGTTCCAATGCAAAGCTGCTGTCTGGTGAGCTTGCGACTTATTTGGGCGGNNGGCGGTCGGTATGTGGAGTTTGTAATCTATCCGTTCTCATTCGGAGAGTTTATGAAGCTTTACCGTTCGATTGCTCCAGATGCGTCTATCCAACAATGCTTCCAAAAGTATCTGCTTGCCGGAGGTATGCCCTACCTCGCAAACCTTCGTTATGCGGATGCGCCGTCCAAGCA
>DJPP01000001.1:4554-4727 GCA_002438575.1 Oscillospiraceae bacterium UBA6409
AACTCTGTCCAGCTCAAGGACATTGTGAAGCGGAATAAAATCCGGGATGTTGATTTGCTGGAACGAATCATTGCTTATGTGATCGCCAATGTAGGTATGACCTTCTCTGCGACCTCTCTTGCAAAGTTCCTGAAAAATGAGCAGCGCACCGTTGCCCCGGAAACGATCCTGAA
>DJPP01000133.1:0-4271 GCA_002438575.1 Oscillospiraceae bacterium UBA6409
GCGGTGTTGATGGTGATACCACGCTCGCGCTCTTCGGGAGCCTTATCGATGGAGGAGTAATCGGTGTACTCCGCCTTGCCCTGCATGGCCAGATACTTGGTGATGGCGGCGGTCAGGGTGGTCTTACCATGGTCGATGTGACCGATGGTGCCGATGTTAACGTGGGGCTTAGTTCTCTCAAATTTCTGCTTAGCCATTTGAAATGATCCTCCTTAACATTTTTGTATCGTGTGTGGGGCAGCGTTACAGTCTAACACTGCCATTTTACAGTATTTTGGTGGGAAAATCAATCGTAAAATACGGTTTTAGAAATTTTCCCGACCGGTGCGCTTGGCGATCAGCTTCTCCTGCAGGCCCTTGGGCAGCTCAATATAGTGGCTGGGCTCCATGGTGTACTGACCACGGCCCTGGGTGCGGGAGCGCAGGTCGGTGGCATAGCCGAACATCTCGGCCAGCGGCACGAACGCGTCGATCTGCTGTGCGCCGGAACGCATCTCATAGCCCTGGATCTGTCCGCGCCGGGCATTCAGGTCGCCGATCACGTCGCCCATGTACTCGTCGGGAACGATGACACAGACCTTCATGATGGGCTCCAGCAGCGTGGGATCCGCCTTACGCATAGCCTCTTTGAAGGCCATGGAGCCGGCGATCTTGAACGCCATCTCGGAGGAGTCCACCTCGTGATAGGAACCGTCGAACAGGGTGACCTTGACGTCCACCACGGGATAGCCGGCCACGGTACCGGAGAGCATGGCGCCCTGAATACCGGCATCGATGGCGGGGATATACTCCTTGGGGATGGCGCCGCCCACTACGGCGTTGACAAACTCGTAGCCCTTACCGGACTCGTTGGGCTCCACGTGGATCTTGACATGACCGTACTGGCCCTTACCGCCGGACTGGCGGGCATACTTGGTATCCTGATCCACAGCCTTGCGGATCGTCTCCTTGTATGCCACCTGGGGCGCGCCCACATTGGCCTCCACCTTGAACTCGCGCAGCAGGCGGTCCACGATGATCTCCAGATGCAGCTCGCCCATGCCGGCGATGATGGTCTGGCCTGTCTCCTCGTCGGTGTAGGTGCGGAAGGTGGGGTCCTCCTCGGCCAGCTTGGCCAAAGCGACGCTCATCTTCTCCTGACCGGCCTTGGTCTTCGGCTCGATGGCCACGCGGATCACAGGCTCGGGGAACTCCATGGACTCCAGAATGATGGGATGCTTCTCATCACACAGGGTATCGCCGGTGGTGGTATTCTTCAGACCCACCACGGCGGCGATGTCGCCGGAGTAGACGGACTCGATGTCCTCGCGGTGGTTGGCGTGCATCTGCAGGATGCGGCCCATACGCTCGCGCTTGCCCTTGGTGGCATTGAGGACCGAGGAACCGGTGGTCAGCGTGCCGGAGTAGACACGGAAGAAGCTCAGGCGGCCCACATAGGGGTCGGTCATGATCTTGAACGCCAGGGCTGCAAACGGCTCGTCATCGGAGGACTTGCGCTCCTCTTCCTCGTCGGTCTTGGGGTTGACACCCTTGATGGCCGGCACGTCGGTGGGGGCGGGCATATAGTCCACGATGGCGTCCAGCAGCTTCTGTACGCCCTTGTTGCGATAGCTGGAGCCGCAGGTCACGGGCACCATCTCCACAGCGCAGGTGGCCTGGCGGATGGCGGCACGGATCTTAGCGGTGGGGATCTCCTTCCCCTCCAGATACAGCTCCATGATCTCATCATCGAACATGGAGACCGCGTCCAGCAGCTTTTCGCGGTACTCGTTGGCAAGGTCGACCATATCCTCGGGGATAGGCTCCACGCGCATATCCTTGCCCAACTGATCGTAATAGATATCGGCATCCATCTCCACCAGGTCGATGATACCCTTGAAGGTATCCTCCTTCCCGATGGGCAGCTGGATGGGGACGGCGTTGGCCTTCAGCCGGTCGTGCACCATGTCCAGCACGTGATAGAAATCCGCGCCGGTGATGTCCATCTTGTTGACGTAGATCATCCGGGGGACATGGTAGTGATCGGCCTGACGCCACACAGTCTCGGACTGGGGTTCCACACCGCCCTTGGCACACATGACGGTGACAGACCCGTCCAGCACACGCAGAGAACGTTCCACCTCAACAGTGAAGTCCACGTGGCCCGGGGTGTCAATGATGTTGATACGCGTCTGGGGGAACTGATCCTTGGAGCCCTTCCAGTAGCAGGTGGTCGCGGCGGAGGTGATGGTGATACCACGCTCCTGCTCCTGCTCCATCCAGTCCATGGTAGCGGTACCCTCGTGCGTCTCACCCAGCTTGTAGTTCACGCCCGTGTAGTACAGAATACGCTCTGTGGTCGTGGTCTTGCCTGCATCGATGTGTGCCATGATGCCGATATTTCTTGTGTTTTCCAGTGTAACCTTTCTCGGCATACCGTTCTCCTTTTTGTGTCGTTGGTATGATTACCAGCGGAAGTGGGCGAAAGCCTTGTTGGACTCCGCCATCTTGTGAGTGTCCTCGCGCTTCTTCACGGCAGAGCCGGTGTTGTTGGCGGCATCCATGATCTCGCCGGCCAGACGCTCGGCCATGGTACGCTCACCGCGGGCGCGGGAGTAGTTGGTCAGCCAGCGCAGACCCAGGGTCTGACGACGGGCGGGACGAACCTCCATGGGGACCTGATAGGTGGCGCCGCCCACACGGCGGGCCTTGACTTCCAGGCTGGGCATGATGTTTTCCATCGCCTGGGTGAACACTTCCAGAGGATCCTTCTCGGTCTTGTCCTTGATGATGTCAAAGGCACCGTAAACGACCTTCTGGGCGACGCCCTTTTTACCGTCCAACATGATGCTGTTGACCAGCTTGGTCACCAGCACGGAGTTGTACATAGGATCGGGCAAGATCTCTCTCTTGGGAACATTACCTCTTCTGGGCACTATGCTTCCCTCCTTCATAAAAATATGATTTCACAGGTACTCAACAGCTTGCGAAGGCTGTTGTACGGCCTGCCAAAGAGGTATTTTTATATATAGTATATAAGAAACCTTTTCGGCAAAGCTCATGTCGGCAAGTTTTACTTGCTCTTGGGGCGCTTTGCGCCGTACTTGGAACGGGCCTGCATACGGCCGGACACACCCTGGGTATCCAGCGTACCACGGATGATGTGGTAACGGACGCCGGGCAGGTCCTTGACACGGCCGCCGCGGATCATCACGACGGAGTGCTCCTGCAGGGAGTGACCCACGCCGGGGATATAGGCGGTGACTTCGTAGCCGTTGGTCAGACGCACACGGGCGATCTTACGGAGCGCGGAGTTGGGCTTCTTGGGGGTCGCAGTTCTGACGGCGGTGCAGACGCCACGCTTCTGGGGAGAGCTCAGATCGGTCTCCTTGTTCTTCAGCGTATTCAGGCCCTTCTGCATAGCGGGAGAATTGGACTTGTAGGTGCTCTTCTTCCGGCCCTGCTTGACCAGCTGGTTAAAAGTAGGCATTTGGTTTCTCCTTTCGTAAGATTTGTGGGACGTATGTCCCTCTATTTTTCCACGGAACAGAAGGGATCTATTCCGGATGGAACGTTATTCAGCCGTTCAGAACGGCCACGGCGGCGGCGGGCACGGCGATGCCGCAGGCAGTACCCAGCTGCCGCAGCGTCATGCTGCTGTCACAGGGGACGGCCTTCTCCGCGCACAGGGCGCGCAGGGGATCGGTGAGCCGGGGATCGGCGTCACAAGCCAGATAGACACGGGCGGCGATACCCTGGACAAGGGCACGGCGGGTCTGCTTCAGGCCCACGACTTTTCCCTTGGCGGTCAGTTCTCCGGGCACAGGCGCTCTCCTCCTGTCGTCGCATAACAAATCCCGCGGGCAATTCCCGCGCAATTTGAAATTATAGCATAGCCGCGCGGAAGCGTCAAGTGTGTTTCGCGGGAAAGTTTGTGAATTCCACTGAAATTCCGCGGATAATTTCGGAGGATATCACGAAAAGCCGCACCGGACGTGCTTCCGCCGTCCGGTGAAAAGAGGAGGCCGGAGGGCCTCCTCTTTCGGATGTTCGGTTTCGGCTTACAGCACGTCGCCGGTGTCCGTCTCGGGACCGTCGCTCTCGGGGAGCTCCGCCTCGTCCATGTCCGCAGGCGCCTCCACAGGTGCGGGGACCTCCGTGTGCATGGCCTCGGCCTCGTCCTTCTTCTCGGCCTCGGTCTCGGGGACCATCTCCTCCGCCAGCTGGCGGTAAGCGGTCAAACCGGCGCCGGCGGGAATGAGCTTGCCGATGATGACGTTCTCCTTCAGGCC
>DJPP01000133.1:4327-4653 GCA_002438575.1 Oscillospiraceae bacterium UBA6409
ATGGCGGCCTCGGTCAGGACCTTGGTGGTCTCCTGGAACGAGGCGGCGGACAGGAAGGAGTCCGTGGCCAGAGAGGCCTTGGTGATACCCATCAGCAGCTGGGTGTAGGTGGCCTCCTGCAGCTCCTCGCCGTCCTCGCGCTTCTCGCCGGCGGCGATACGGGCGCGGACCGCCGCGTTGGCGTCCTCCACCTCCATCACGTCGGCCATAGCGCCGGAGAGCAGCCCCTCGGCGTCGTTGGCATCCTCCACGCGGACCTTACGCATCATCTGGCGCACGATGACCTCGATGTGCTTATCGTTGATATCCACGCCCTGCTGACGGTA
>DJPP01000133.1:4711-5556 GCA_002438575.1 Oscillospiraceae bacterium UBA6409
CCGCGGATACGCAGCACGTCGTGGGGGTTCAGCGCGCCGTCCTGCAGCTGGCGGCCCTTCTCGATGACCTCGCCGTCCTGCACCAGCAGGCCGGTGTGGGGCACCGCGTAGGTGCGGGTATCGCCGTCGTCGGCGGTGATGATGATATTCAGCAGGCTGCCCTTGGTGGCCTCCTCGAAGCGGACCTTGCCGCCGATCTCGGCGATGGTGGCCATCTTCTTGGGCTTGCGAGCCTCGAACAGCTCCTCCACGCGGGGAAGACCCTGCGTGATGTCGCCGCCGGCCACGCCGCCGGTGTGGAAGGTACGCATGGTCAGCTGGGTACCGGGCTCACCGATGGACTGGGCGGCAATGATGCCCACCGCCTCGCCGGGTCCGACGGGCTTGCTGGTGGCCAGGTTCATGCCGTAGCACTTGGCGCAGATACCGCTGTGGGCGCGGCAGGTGAGCACGGTGCGGATCTCGGCGGAGTGGATGTCGAAGGACTCCAGCAGCGCGGCGTCGTCCTCGGTCATCATGTGATCCTTGGAGATGAGCACCTCATCGGTGCCGGGCTTGAGGATATCGCGGACCGGGAAGCGGCCCTTGATGCGCTCGGAGAACTTCTCGATGACCTGACCGCCCTCGCTGATCTCGGACACCACGATGCCCTTCTCCACGCCGCAGTCGGCCTCGCGGATAATGACATCCTGGCAGACATCCACCATGCGGCGGGTCAGATAGCCGGAGTCGGCGGTACGGAGGGCCGTATCGGCCAGGCCCTTACGGGCGCCTCGGCTGGAGGTGAAGTACTCCAGCACGGACAGGCCCTCACGGAAGTTGGCCTTGATGGGGATCTCGATGGT
>DJPP01000133.1:5649-6626 GCA_002438575.1 Oscillospiraceae bacterium UBA6409
CGGGCGCCGGAGTCCGCCATCATAAAGATGGGGTTGTACTTGTTCATGTTGGCGGTCAGGGCGTCGGTAACGTCGGCGGTGGTCTTTTCCCACTCGCGGACCACCAGCTTGTAGCGCTCCTCGTCGGTGATGAAGCCCATGTTGTACTGGTCCTCGATCTCCACCACGCGCTTTTCGGTCTCGTCGATCAGCTCGTACTTGGCCTTGGGCACCGTCATATCCGCGATGGAGATGGTGATGGAGCCGCGGGTGGAGTACTTGTAGCCGGTGGCCTTGATGTTGTCCAGCACCTCGGCGGCGATGGTGAAGCCGTACTGCTTGATGGTCTTGTCGACGATCTTGCCCAGCAGCTTCTTGCCGCAGGTCTCGGTGATCTCGTAGTCGAAGAACTTGTCGGAGGGCGTGCCGTCCTCGTTGAAGCGCTTGACAAAGCCCAGGTCCTGGGGAATGTTGCGATTGAAGATGATGCGGCCGGCGGTGGCGCGGACCACATGGCTGACCTTCACACCGTTCAGCTCCTTGGTCACGCGGACCCAGATGGGCTGGTGGATACCGATGATGTGCTCGTTGTAGGCCATCAGCGCCTCGTCCTCATCGCGGTAGATGTTCATGTGGACGGAGGCCTTTTCCTCGTCGGTGAGCTCATCGTAGGTCTTGCCGGCCAGGGCGAAGTCCACGCCCTCGGGCCAGTACTCGTCGTTGGTCATCTGGCAGTAGCCGTTTTCGAAGCGCTCGAAGGTCAGGTAGTAGGAGCCCAGCACCATATCCTGCGTAGGCACGGTGACGGGGCCGCCGTCCTGGGGACGCAGCAGGTTGTTGGCGGACAGCATCAGCAGACGCGCCTCGGCCTGTGCTTCGGCGGACAGAGGAACGTGGATAGCCATCTGGTCGCCGTCGAAGTCGGCGTTGAAGGCCGTGCAGTTCAGGGGATGCAGCTTCAGGGCGCGGCCCTCCACCAGCACCGGCTCAAAGGCCTG
>DJPP01000092.1:0-124 GCA_002438575.1 Oscillospiraceae bacterium UBA6409
CCCGCCGATGCCAGGCTCAAATAAATTTACGCAGCGATCAGCTTGCTGCGCTCTCCGACAGCGGGAAGGTGATATCCGCGCGGAAAAGGTCTGCGTCGATGGCCAGGTCGAAGCGGCCGCCCTG
>DJPP01000092.1:223-1203 GCA_002438575.1 Oscillospiraceae bacterium UBA6409
CGCACGAAGCGCTCCATCAGCTCATCGGGGGAGATGTTCAACTCGTCCCGCGAGACGTTCTTGAAGCTGATGGTAACGGTCTCCCGGGACAGCGTGGAAACCACGTAGACCCGTGTGTTGGGCAGGGCATACTTGCAGATATTGGACACCAGGTTGTCCATGACCCGGCTCAGCAGCCGGCTGTCGGCGCGAATGACGGTACCCGGTGCGGGCGGCTGCGTTACCAGCGTCAGCTGGCAGGCGGCCAGCCGTTCCTGATACTCGCCCTCGATCTGTGAAAACAGCACGTTCACGTCCGTGGGCTGCAGGTCTACATTCAGCACGCCGGAGGAGGCCTTGGACGCCTCCACCAGATCCTCTGTCAGCTTTTTCAGCCGGTGGCTCTGCCGGTCCAGCACGGCGATGTATTCCTGTGCGTTCTGCGAGGGGATATTTTCCTTTTTCAACAGATCCACATAGTTGACGATGGAAGTCAGCGGCGTCTTGATATCGTGGGACACGTTGGTGATGAGCTCGGTCTTCAGGTGCTCGGCCTTCATCTGCTCCTGCACGGCCTGCTCCAGACCGGACTGCACGTCGTTCAGCTCCTGCCCGTAGCGTTTGAAATCCCCAATGAGGTGCCGCGTGTCGATGGGGGAGGAGAAGTCGCCGTCCGCCAGCTTTTCGCCGCCCTTTTGCAGTGTTCGCAGGTTCACGGCGATGTACAGTACCGCCAGCAGCTCGATGAGCTTTAACAGCAGGAACGGTGCGGCGAGGGATCCGAAATAATCCTGCATAAAGAGGACGAATTCAATAAACACCAGCGCCAGCGCCGCCAGCGCCGTCTTCCATATCAGCGGCAGGCTTTTGGCAATACGCCACAGCGTCCGGAATACCGCCCGCACAATGCGCCACAGGAACCGCAGTATCCGGGCGATCAGCGAGGCGCGCAGTACCGTCCCGGCCTTGCACTGGGCGGCAAAGGCGCACAGGAACAGCAG
>DJPP01000092.1:1282-2094 GCA_002438575.1 Oscillospiraceae bacterium UBA6409
ATCCCATCCGATATAAAACACGCACAGCAGCACGATCAGCCATACATCGGCAGGGATCTTGTCCAGCCACGTCAGGTGGATGCCTTCCGTTCCCTGCCAGTGGCCGCAGGACGCCATGAGAAAGCAGAAGCACAGCAGCGTCAGCACCGCGAAAAGCGCGGTGAGGAAGATAGTCAGGCCGGTGTGCTCCAGCAGCCAGGAGCAGAACAGGTAGGAATAGCTGGGCGCGTTTTCCGACCGCAGCAGGTCGGCGGTGATGGTGACCATGGCCGTGCTGCCGGTGTTCAGCTCATAGGTGAACGTATCCTGGGTGGAATACAGCGGCTTGTCGCCGTCTGTCAGCTCAAAATTCTCAAAGATGGAGATGACCTCTCCGTTTTCTTTGGCGGTGACGGTCAGATGACAGCCGGCGATCTCGCGGGGGAACTCCTCTGCAAAGATGCGGGACAGATCGCTGATCACCTGCTCTCGCTCCTCCTCGGTGATGTCCCCGTTTTCAATGGTGCCGTAGTCATAGGTACCGTCGTTGACCAGCGCGCCCGCGTTGGCCAGCGTGCCGCGCAGAAAACTGTTGGCGGTGTAGATGGCGCTGCCGCACTGCTCCTGATACAGCCCCTGGCGGAAGGACTCGCCCTGGTCCAGAAATACGTCGTTGTAGACCAGTATGGCGATGCCCAGGCCGCCCAGAATAGTGGCCAGACCGAAGAGCAGTGTCAGAAAGAAAGCGGCCAGCTTGGCCCAGGTCTTATCTATAAATCGTTTCATGAGAGGGAGCCCTCCATCTTATAGCCCTTGCCCCAGACCACCTTGAT
>DJPP01000092.1:2182-5108 GCA_002438575.1 Oscillospiraceae bacterium UBA6409
GCGATGGCGCCCGCCGCGTTCAGCGGCACGTCCTCCCACACCCGGCGGTAGATCTCGTTGGGAGAGAACACCGTTCCGGCGTTGCGCATGAGAAAGCGCAGGATGTCGTACTCCTTGGGCGTCAGCGCCACCGGGTCGCCGTCCACGGTGACGGTCTTGGCGTTGTCGTCCAGGCAGATACCGCCGATGACCAGCGTGCTGGCCTGCACCTGTCCGCCGCCCAGCTGCAAATACCGCCGCAGCTGTGAGCGTACCCGGGCCAGCAGCTCCACCGGGTTGAAGGGCTTGGTGATGTAGTCGTCCGCGCCCACGTTCAGCCCCAGCACCTTGTCGGTGTCCTCACCCTTGGCGGTCAGCAGGATCACCGGCACGTTGCTGGTCTGCCGCAGCTGGGCCATGGCGGTCAGCCCGTCCATGACGGGCATCATGATATCCATCAGAATAAGATGCACGTCCTCCCGCGCCGCGGCGGCCAGGGCCTCTTTCCCGTTGCAGGCGGACAGCACCCGGTAGCCCTCGGCCTTGAGATAGATCTCCAGCGCGGAGACGATATCCTTTTCATCATCAACGACCAAAATCGTGTACATAGAGGGACCTCCTGTGGGTGTGGTATATCTCTATCATACCCCTATTCCCGCCGCTGCACAAGGTTAATTCTTCACGGCGGGGGAGGGGAGCGACGTCAGGTTCACGCTGTGGTGGATGGGCTTCCACTCTACCTTCATAAACAGCGCCGCCAGCGAGATGGGCAGATACGTCAGCATAAACAGCGGGAACGTCAGGGTGAAAGCGATCTTTTTCCACACCGGCGCGTGGATACGCCGCCACTCGCTGGCTACGGTGATGCCGCCCAGCACCAGCAGCGTGGCCAGGATACTGCCCATGCACTCCAGCAGGGACCGCATGGCGAACCATACGCCGTCGCCCTGCATAAGTCCCAGCGCCGTCAGCGTCAGGTTGGCCAGCAGACACAGGGCCGTCAGGATAAACGCCGGCAGGATGGACATGGACATATCGAAGCAGCTCCAGCTGCCCTTGGCCGTGCCTTTCAGCAGCTCCGCGCCGTAACGGCGGAACACCTGTATGTAGCCCTTGGCCCAGCGCAGCCGCTGGCGGCAGGACTGGCGGAAGTCGGTGGGCTGCTCGTCATAGAGCACCGCGTCCTCGCAGATGGCGATCCTCTCGCCCCGCAGAATGTGGTGGATGGAAAACTCGATATCCTCCGTCAGCAGATAGAACCGCCAGCCATGGCTCTCGTCCAGTATCCGCTGCGAGAACAGAAAGCCTGTCCCGCCCACGGCGGCGCTGCTGCCCAGCCGGTTCCGCGCGCCGTTCAGATAGCGGCTCTCCCGCAGGAACCACAGGGCGTACCCGGCGCTGATCCAGTTGTCGCCGAAGTTTTTGCTGTTGCGGTAGCTGGTCACGATCTCGTTCCCGGCGGAGAAGCTCTCGTTCATGCGCTCGAGGTAGTCCGGCGAGAGAATGTTGTCCGCGTCGAACACGAAGTAGCCGTCAAAGCCCTCCGGATAGTCTGCGCCGATGTGCTGCAGCAGAAAATCCAAGGCATAGCCCTTACCCACGTTCACATGATTGAAGCGCTCATACACCATCGCCCCGTGCGCCCGCGCGATGGCGGCGGTGCTGTCGGTGCAGTTGTCCGCCGCCACGAACACCGTCACCAGGGACATATCATAGGTCTGCGCGGCCAGCGAGTCCAGCAGCCCGGCAATGACGTTTTCCTCATTCCGCGCGGCAATGAGCACCGCGTACCGGTGGGGTGCGGCAGGGCAGGGAAGGGGCCGGCGCTTTTTCAGCAGCACCAGGGGGATGTAAAGAAATTGGTAGGTATAGCAGATAAAAAACAGCGCCGAGATCACGGCGTTGATGGTCCGCAGCGTGGGTTCCATAGGGGCACTTCCTTTCTTTCCTTTCTGGCTCCATGGTACCGAAATGCCTCTTAAGAAACAAGCAGGGGGAGGATTAAGACTTTATTAAGACGAAAAAGTAAACCTGTAAGCTGCCGCGGGCAGCTTACAGGTTTACCATAATTAAAATTATTGTTAACTTATTACAGCAGCAGCCCGGCCAGATGCCCGGACGACCAGGCCCATTGCAGGTTGAAGCCGCCGCAGTCGCCGTCCACGTCCAGCACCTCCCCGCAGGCGTACAGCCCCGGAACGACGCGGCTTTCCAGCGTTTCCGGGTCAAATTCCTCCGTCCGCAGGCCACCCGCCGTGACCTGTGCCTGGTCAAAGCCGCAGGTGCCGGTGATAGGGAGTGCAAAGCGCTTCGCCTGACGGGCGATGCGCTCCAGGTCCCCGTCGGTGAGCGCGGCGGCGCGCTGGCTGGTGAAGCCGGCGGCCTTGCAGAGCATCTGCCCCAGCCGGGTGTGGCAGGAGCCTACCAGCAGGGTGGAGGCCTCGTGGGCGCCCATGGTCTCCCGCCGCAGGCGCAGCCAGTCCAGCACCTCCCGCGTCTCCCAGTCGGGGAAGAAGTCCAGCGCGCAGACCAGCCCCTCGCCGCCGGTGGATACCGCGCGGGAGATGTCGAAGATCGCCGGGCCGCTGACGCCGTATTCGGTGAACAGTACCTCGCCGCGGTTCTCCGCCGCGCACTCGCCGCCCCGCAGGATGGCGATGCCGCACTCGGCCTTGACGCCCTTCAGCGCCCGGGGATAGGTGGGATCGGTCTTCAGCTGCACCAGGGAGGGGTACAGCGCGGTGCGGTGGTGCCCCAGCGCCTTGGCCAGACGATAGCCGTCCATCACGCCGCCCACCTTGCTGCCGGCGGCCCCGCCGGCGGCCAGTATGACTTTCCGCGCGGCAAAGACCTCCGTCTCGGTCTTGACGGTGAAGCCCTCCGCCATTCGCTTTACGGCGGTGACCGCCTGCCCGGTGCAGACCCGGATGCCGGGGCGCTCCAGCGC
>DJPP01000092.1:5122-8174 GCA_002438575.1 Oscillospiraceae bacterium UBA6409
TAGCGCAGCACGTCCAGCACGCTGCCGGCCATGTTGCTCATGGGATAGACGCGGCCGCTGTCCTCGCTGACCGTCAGCAGTCCCAGTGAGGCGAAGTACTGCAGCGTTGCGCCTGTGTCAAAGGCGCGCAGCGCGTGGGTGCAGAAGCCGCTGTCTTCCCCGTGGTAATGATCGGGAGATACGTGGTAGTTGGTCAGATTGCACCGGCCGTTGCCGGTGGCCAGCAGCTTGCGCCCCACCCGGCTCTGCCGTTCCAGCAGGACGACGCTGCGGCCGCTTTCCACGGCGGTCAGCGCCGCCATCATGCCGCTGGCGCCGCCGCCGATAACGATAACGTCCGTCATTTCGCGCCCTCCAGCCGCCGGCGGGTCAGATAGCCCTCCAGCATCAGCGCGGCGGCCACCGCGTCCACGGTCTTCTTCCGCTTTTTGGCGTTCTGCCCGTTCTGAAACAGGATGTTGTGGGCGTCGATGGTGGTGCGGCGCTCATCCCAGAGGATGACCTCCAGCCCGGTCGCCTGCCGCAGCAGCGCGCCGAAGGCGGCGCATTTCTCGGCCCGGGGCCCCTCGGTGCCGTCCATGTTCCGGGGGTAGCCCAGCACCAGCAGCTGTACGCCGTGCTCGGCGATGAGCCGCTGTATGCCGGAGAGCACCTCCTCCTGCCGGCGGGAGTGGATGGTGTCGGAGTAGCCTGCCAGCGTTTCGGTGTAGTCGGAAATAGCGATGCCGGTGTGGGCGTCGCCGTAGTCGATGGCCATGATCTTCATGGGGATGTACCTCACTTTTTGCGGCGGCAGCCGCCGCATTTTTTCATATCGGCTCTATCATACACAAAATAGCGGCGGGAAGCAACAGAAAATGGGACGAAACCGTGAAAAATACGGGATTTTTCTGCAAAAAGCGGTTGACCGGCGAGGAAAAGTGTGGTATAGTGGACATTACCTGTGAGTGGGTGCTTTCTTTTTGCGCGCTTTTTCGCTTCGGGCGTGCAGAGGGGGACCATCCGGCAGGGAGGCAAAAGGGCGTTCCGGAACGGAAGCCTAATCTAATAAGGAGGTGCCGTTAATGCGCGTGAAGATCACTTTGAGATGCAACGAGTGCAAGCAGAGAAACTACAACACGATGAAGAACAAGAAGAATACCCCTGACAAGCTTGAGCTGAACAAGTATTGCCCCTTCTGCAGAAAGCACACCGTCCATACCGAGACGAAGTAACCGGAAGGAGATATTGACATGGCTGAAGAGAAGAAGGTCAGTAAGGATCGCGGCAAGTGGTTCCGCGAGATGAGAAGCGAACTGAAGAAGGTCGTTTGGCCTGATGGCAAGACTACCGCCAAGAACACCGGCACCGTCCTGCTGTGCTCCCTGATCGTGGGCGCGGCGATCTGGATCTTTGATGCCGTGGCCGTGCTGGCGGTGGATACCCTCATCGGTCTGTTCTAAGGTACAGGACATGGCTGATAACGCAAAGTGGTATGTGGCACATACCTATTCCGGCTATGAAAACGCGGTAAAGGCCGCCATCGAAAAATCCGTGGTGAACCGCGGGATGGAGGACATGGTCCTCAAGACCGAGATCCCGATGGAGACGGTCACCGAGGTCACCGAGACCGGCGTGATGAAGGAAGTGCAGCGGAAGGTATTTCCCGGCTACGTCCTCATCAAGATGGTCATGACGGACGATACCTGGCACCTGATCCGCAATATCCGCGGCGTCACCGGCTTCGTGGGCGAGGCCAACAAGGCCATTCCCCTGACCGAGGACGAGGTGGCGGCGCTGGGCATGGAAAAGCGCGAGATCGTCGTGCTCTACCATGTGGGCGACACGGTGCGTATCACCGAGGGCCCGCTGTCCAGCTTCACCGGTACCGTGGAGGAGATCGAGCCGGAGAAGAACAGGGTGCGCGTGGTCGTATCCATGTTCGGACGCGAGACCCCCGTTGATCTCGAGCTGGACCAGGTCGAGGTCAGCAGCAACTGAGCGCAGAACGTCTGCGCGGAAGTCCGGCGCAGGTGTGCCGGCAAAGTGGGAGAGACGCTGCGCGTCTCGCCAAAAGCGGCAAGTATCCCCGCCGCTACCACATTTTATTGAAGGAGGTGCCTACAAATGGCACAGAAAGTAGTTGGATACGTCAAACTGCAGATCCCCGCGGGCAAAGCAACTCCCGCACCCCCCGTTGGCCCTGCCCTGGGTCAGCACGGCATCAACATTGCTGCCTTTACCAAGGAATTCAACGAGCGCACCAAGAATGACATGGGCCTGATCATCCCCGTGGTCATCACCGTGTACGCCGACCGTTCCTTTAGCTTTATCACCAAGACCCCTCCCGCGGCTGTCCTCATCAAGAAGGAGTGCAACATTGAGTCCGGTTCCGGCGTTCCCAACAAGGAGAAGGTCGCCACCATTTCCAAGGCCTCCATTCAGAAGATCGCCGAGCTGAAGATGCGCGACCTGAACGCCGCGTCTCTGGAAGCCGCCATGAGCATGATCGCCGGTACCGCCCGTTCCATGGGCGTCGTGGTCGGCGAGTAAGGAGGGTGTAAGAAATGTTTAGAGGTAAGAAATATCAAGAGAGCGCCAAGCAGATCGACAAGGCTATGCTGTACGACCCCAAGGAGGGTCTGGAGCTGATCTGCAAGACCGCTTCCGCCAAGTTCGACGAGACCGTGGAGCTGCACGTCAAGCTGGGCGTGGACTCCCGTCACGCTGACCAGCAGGTCCGCGGCGCCATCGTGCTGCCCAACGGCACCGGCAAGTCCGTCCGCGTCCTGGTGTTCGCCAAGGGCGACAAGGCCGAGGCTGCCAAGGCCGCCGGCGCCGACTACGTGGGCGAGATGGACCTGGTGGAGAAGATCCAGAAGGAAAACTGGTTCGACTTCGACGTGGTCGTCGCCACCCCCGATATGATGGGCGTTGTGGGTCGTCTGGGTAAGGTCCTGGGCCCCAAGGGTCTGATGCCCTCTCCCAAGTCCGGCACCGTGACTCCCGACGCCGCTAAGGCTGTTCAGGAGGCGAAGGCCGGTAAGGTCGAGTATCGTCTGGACAAGACCAA
>DJPP01000092.1:8306-11620 GCA_002438575.1 Oscillospiraceae bacterium UBA6409
CCAAGGGTCAGTATATCAAGTCCTGCGTGGCCGCTTCCACCATGGGCCCCGGCGTGAAGATGAACGCCAACAAACAACTGTAATAGTTGCAAAATTGTTATCTTTGGCTTGACAAGCTGTGAAGCCTTGGATATAATATTGGTTGCGTTCCAAAGACAGCAGGTGGCGAAAGCCGTAAGTCCTGCCGAGGATGGCAAGTCATTTTGATTGCTTTTACCGTCCTCATGTCCTTTGGCATGAGGACGGTTTCCTTTTTGAACGCACCGACAATTCTAACGGAGGTGAAATCAAAGAATGCCCAACGCAAAGGTTCTGTCTGAAAAGCAGGCGATCGTGGCGGCGCTGACCGAAAAGCTGCAGAATTCCGCAGCCGGTGTCATCGTTGATTACAAGGGCATCACCGTGGCAGAGGATACCGAGCTGCGCGCGGAGTGCCGTAAGAACAACATTGAGTACGCTGTCATCAAGAACACCCTGCTGCGTTTCGCTTTCAACAACTGCGGTCTGGACGAACTGGACGATCAGCTCAACGGTACCACTTCTCTGGCTATCTGTGTTGACGATCCCGTCGCCCCGGCCCGTGTGATGGCGGACTACGCAAAGAAGCTGAAGGACAAGTTCGAGATCAAGGGCGGTTTCATGGAGGGCAAGGTCGTCTCCATGGATACCGTGAACGCTCTCGCGTCCATCCCCGCCCTGCCCGTGCTGCAGGCGCAGGTCCTGGGCACCATGCTGGCTCCCATTTCCGGTCTGGCTTGCGTGCTGAAGCAGATCGCCGAGAAGAACGGCGCTGCCGCCGAGTAA
This sequence comes from Oscillospiraceae bacterium UBA6409, assembly GCA_002438575.1. Classification (GTDB taxonomy): domain Bacteria; phylum Bacillota; class Clostridia; order Oscillospirales; family Oscillospiraceae; genus Vescimonas. The sequence continues at coordinate 9,111 of DJPP01000092.1, forward strand.
TTCGGCCCCCTTTCCATCGCAGGCACAGGGCCTGCACAACATCAACTTAAATCTTACAAATAGGAGGCTATCACAATGTCTGAGAAGATTACTGCTATGATCGAAGAGATCAAGGGTTTGACCGTTCTGGAGCTGTCCGAGCTGGTGCACGCTCTGGAGGAGGAGTTCGGCGTTTCCGCCGCCGCTATGGCTGCTCCCGCCGCCGGCGCTGCTGCTCCCGCCGCTGAGGAGAAGACCGAGTTCGACGTGGTCCTGGCTGGCTTCGACGCTGCCCAGAAGATCAAGGTCATCAAGGTCGTCCGCGAGATCACCGGTCTGGGCCTGGCCGAGGCCAAGGCTGCCGTCGAGGGCGTGCCCCACACCCTGAAGGAAGGCCTGTCCAAGGACGATGCCGAGGCTATGAAGAAGCAGGTCGAAGAGGCCGGCGGCAAGGTCGAGCTGAAGTAAGTTCTTTTGCAAGCAAAAAACAGCCACCCGACAGGGTGGCTGTTTTTCTGCGGTCAAGCCTGACACAGAAAAGGCCCCGCGGCTTTAGCGGGGCCTTTTGTCATGCCTGCCAGTCCTTCACCTGCTTACGCAGCCAGTCGCACCAAGCGTCCATACCCTCGCCGGTCTTGGCGGAGACAGGGAAGACCTCCAGCCTCGGATTGCGCCGGTGGGCGTATTCGATCACCTTGTCCATGTCGAAGTCGAAATAGGGCAGCACGTCGGTCTTGTTGATGAGCAGCGCATCGCACACGGTGAAGATCAGCGGATACTTCAGGGGCTTGTCGTGCCCCTCCGGCACGGAGAGGATCATGGCGTTCTTCACCGCGCCGGTGTCGAACTCCGCCGGACACACCAGGTTCCCCACATTTTCCAGCACCACCAGGTCCAGGTCATCGGTGCCGAGCTCCCGCAGGCCCTGCTCTGTCATGCCCGCGTCCAGATGGCACATCCCGCCGGTGTGCAGCTGGATAGCCCTTACACCCGCGTCGGCCACGGCGGCGGCGTCCACGTCCGAGTCGATGTCCGCCTCCATCACGCCCATCCGCAGCTCGTCCTTCAGCGCCTCGATGGTCCGCAGCAGCGTGGTGGTCTTGCCGCTGCCGGGGGAGGACATCAGGTTCAGCAGGAACGTTCCCTTTTGCTTCAGCGCCTGCCTCACCCGCGCCGCCTCCCGGTCGTTGTCGGCAAACACGCTCTCTTTTACTTCGATGATCTTATAGGCATCCATACTACGCACCCTCTATCTCTTTAATGCTGATCTCACTGCCCCGCAGCAGCCAGGTATCCTCGCTGCCGCAGTGGGGGCAGATCCGCCCGTGGGCCACGGTGGGGTAGTCCGCGCCGCAGCCGCCGCAGTGTGTCACGGCGGGCAGCGTGTCGATGTGCAGCTGCGCGCCCCGCAGCAGGTCGGACTTCTGCACGGCCCAGTCCCAGCAGCTGACCAGCTCTTTTGGGATGGCACCGCACACCTCGCCAAGCTCCAGCGTCACACCCGCCACGCGGGTGAGATCGTTTTCCGCGCCCACGCGCTCCACGGTCTTGATCACGTGGAAAACAATGCCCAGCTCGTGCATATCACTTGGCCGCCTTCTTGGCCCTGCGCTCCGCCTTCTTGATCTTGATGTTCCGCTTGATCATATAGGGCAGAATGGCCTTCATCTTGTCCTCACAGGCGTACATGGTGCTGCACTCCGGACGCTCCCGGTGCAGGTGAATGGCATCAAAGGCGCACTTGGTGGTGCACACGCCGCAGCCGATGCACTTGTTGGGGTCCACGATGCTGGCGCCGCAGCCCAGGCATCGGGCTGTCTCCGCCTTCACCTGCTCGGCGGTGAAGGCCACGCGCTCGTCCCGGAAGGTCTTACGCAGGGCGTCGTTGTAGCCGATGCGCTGGCGCGGCGTGTTGTCGTAGCTGTCCACGGCGATCAGCGCGTTTTTCTTGTCCAGCTCGATGAACTGCCGGCGGTCGCGGCCGATGGTCAGCGTGGCGCCCTGTACATAGCGGTGCAGGCTGATCGCGCCCTGCTTGCCGGCGGCAATGGCGTCGATGGCGAACTTCTGGCCGGTATAGGCGTCGCCGCCCACGAAGATGTCCGGTTCAGCCGTCTGATAGGTGACGGGATCGGCTTTGGCGGTGCCGTTGGGGTTGAATTCCACCTGGGTGCCGGCGAGCAGATCCTTCCACTCCGCCTTCTGGCCGATGCAGTACAGCACCGTGCCGCAGGGGGCCATCTGCACGGTGTTCTCATCGTACACCGGCGCGAAGCGGCCATTCTCATCCTTGACCTTCAGGCACTTGACAAAGGCGATGTTGGCGGCCTTGCCGTTCTCGGTCTGGACCTCCTTGGGACCCCATCCGGCGTAAATGGCGATACCCTCGCGCTCGCACTCGCTGCGGTCCTCCTCGCCCATAGGCATCTCCTCATAGCCCTCCAGGCAGTACAGGCTCACGCTCTCCGCGCCGCAGCGCACGGCGGTGCGGGCCACGTCGGCCGCGATGTTGCCGCCGCCGATGACCACCA
>DJPP01000092.1:11702-16165 GCA_002438575.1 Oscillospiraceae bacterium UBA6409
CCGGAGATCACGTTCTCCGCGTCGCCGCCGGGCACGGCCAGGGTGCCGCCGTGCTGCAATCCGATGGCCACATAGAAGCCCTTATAGCCCTCCTCACGGAGCTGGGCGATGGTGATGTCCTTACCCACCTCCACGCCGCAGCGGAACTCCACGCCCAGCGCGCGCAGCACGTCGATCTCCGCTTCCACCACGTCCTTCTCCAGACGGAAGGAGGGGATGGCGTTCATCAGCATACCGCCGGGACGGCTCTCCTTCTCAAACACGGTGGGGCGATAGCCCTTCTCCGCCAGATAGTAGGCGCAGCTCATGCCGGCGGGGCCGCCGCCGATGATGGCGATCTTTTCACTGAATTCGCCGTCCACCTTGGGAATGACCTTCTCCGGGATGAAGCGCGTCTCCGCGTCCAGATCCTGCTGGGCGATAAAGCGCTTTACCTCGTCGATGGCCACGGCCTCGTCCACGGTGCCGCGGGTGCAGGCGTCCTCGCACCGGCGGTTGCAGATGCGGCCGCACACGGCAGGAAATGGGTTCTCCCGCTTGATGAGCTGCAAAGCCTCCCGGTACTTGCCCTGTGCCGCCAGCTTCAGATAGCCCTGCACGGCGATGTGGGCGGGGCAGGCGGTCTTGCATGGCGCGGTGCCGGTGTCGTAGCAGTTGATGCGGTTTTTGTCCCGGTAGTCAATGCTCCACTTCTCCGGGCCCCACTTCACCTCGTCGGGCAGCTCCGCCCGGGGATACTCGATATAGCCGTCCTTGGTGCACAGCTTCTGACCCAGCTTCACCGCACCGGCGGGGCAGTTCTCCACGCAGCGGCCGCAGGCCACGCACTTCTCCGTCTCCACCGCGGCCACATAGGCGCTGCGGGACATATTGGGCGTGTTGAACAGCTGGCTGGTCCGCAGGGCGTTGCACACGTTCACGTTGCAGTTGCAGATACCAAAGATCTTCTGCTCACCGTCAATATTGGTGATCTGGTGGACGAAGCCGTTGTCCTCCGCCTGCTTGAATATGGCCATGGCCTCGTCATAGGTGATGTACTCGCCCCGCTGGGTCTGCACCACATAGTCGGCCATGTCGCCCACAGCGATGCACCAGTTCTCCACATCGTCGCCGCAGCCCTCGCCCAGCTTGTCGCGGCTGGCGCGGCAGGAGCACATACTCTTGGCGTACTTGCCCTCATACTTGTGCAGCCAGTAGGAGATCTTCTCCAGCCCGATGGCCTCCTGCTCCGTCTCAATGGCTTTTTCCACCGGGATCACGTGCATACCGATGCCCGCGCCTCCGGGGGGCACCATCGGCGTGATCTTCTCCAGGGGCAGCATGGTCATGCGCTCAAAGAACGCCGCCACCTCCGGGTGCTGGTCGATCTGGCTCCGCCGCATATTCAAAAACTCGGCGCTGCCGGGAACGAACAGGGGCAGGATGTACCGCTTCTCATGGTTCGGGTTCTTGCCGTCCAGATTTTCCCAGTTGTACTCGATGATGCCCAACCAGGCCATCTCGTCCAGCAGCTTCTGCAGGGGGGCCTGCTCCATCTTCGTCAGCTTCATCAGCTGCGCGATGGTCTTGGGCTTGCGGACGCCCATTTTCAGGGCCACGTCCACCATCTCGTCGGTCATCACGCCGTCCAGACCCCAGTATTCCGGGTCGTCCACCGTGGTCTTCAGCCCGATCCGGTTGGTGATCATGGCGCCCAGCTTCAGCAGGTTCTCCCGGGGCGGCCGGTCGGGACAGGGGATCTTGAACGAGAGCTTTTCCTCGTCCAGGGGGAAGCTGGTAGGCTTGCTGCCGTTGATGTCGCGCATCGTCTCTCTCCTCCGTTATCTGCTGCTCCGACCAGACGTTGCCTGAACGCACGGGGAAACAGCGTTGTGATTTTAAGCTCTATTGTACCTATAATACCAACTTTTTTGCCAATATCCTATTGACTTTTCCGCCAAAGCTGTGATAACTTTTTATATGGTCCTGGTCGGACCAGAAAAGGAAGTAAAGGAGACTTAACCATGGCCTTTCGTGAGATCGTCGCCCCCACCGTCAAGGAGCTGTTCATCCAGCAGCTGGAGGGTATGATCCTCTCCGGTGAGCTGCGCCCGGGAGACCGCCTGCCCACCGAGCGTGAGCTGGCCGATGAGATGAAGATCAGCAAGACCGTGGTCCATGAGGGATTGCGGGAGCTGCATCGTCTCGGCTTTCTGGACATCGCCTCCCGCCGCGGCGTCACCGTAGCGGACTACGCCCAGACCGGCAGTCTGGAGACACTGCGGGCCATTATGGATTTCCATGGCGGCCTCCCGGATGCCAAAACCGCCGGGAGTATATTGCAGCTGCGGTACTATTTGGAGGGTCCCGCCATGGAGGAGCTGGCTGCGCGGCACACACCGGGGGATATGGTGGCGCTGCAAGCCCTGCAGCGTCAGGCGGAGCAGGCGGCGCAGGAGGGGACGGACGCGCTGGCCGAGGCGCTGTTCCGCTACCACCGGGGCATCACCTTCCTCAGCGGCAACACCATCACGCCGCTGCTGTTCAACGCCTTTACCCGGGTGAACCTGGAATTCTGGAAGGAATACATCCAACTCACCGGCATCGACAGCTGTCTGGAACGGCTGGCCCAATTCACCGCCTATATCCGGGCGGGGGAGGGGCAGGCCGCGTCGTCCCTGCTGCGGCAGGGCCTGGAGCAGTTCATCGCCCAGATGCGGTAGCTTCCGTCAGCCCTACGGAGCAAAAGCCTCCGGCCAAAGGCCGTCCGACGTAAATAAGGCCGCCCGGCCAAAGGCCGCGTAAAGTAATAAAGCACCCGGCCGTCAGGCCGGGTGCTTCACTTCTACTTACCGACGCTTGCCGCCGCCGAAACCGCCGCCGCCAAAGCCGCCGCCTCGGGAGCTTCCTCCGCCGCGGGAACTGCCGCCGAAGCCGCCGCCGCTGAACCCGCTGCCGCCGCTGGGGCGACTGGGCCGGCTGGGCCGGGGCGCACTGGGTCTCGGACCGCCGCCGGGCCGGCTATTGGGCCGGGGCGGCCTCGGTGCGCCGGGTCTCGGGCCGCCGCCCATGGGAGGCCGTGGCCCGCCGCCGTGAGGCGGCCGCGGGGGCCGGGGTGCTCTGGGAGGCCGGGGCGGCGCGTACCGTCTGCCCCAGAAAATGGGATAGTACACCGGCCGCACCACGTTCACCGGCGCGCCCACGATATACCGCCGCTTATAGCGGCTGTACCGCATAGCGTCCAGCACCATCCACACCACGAAGATACCGACGATCAGCGCTACCACGCTGCCGATGGACGTGCCGCCGCTGCTGGCCGCCGCCGGCGCCGCCGGGGCGTACCAGCCGCTGTCATTGCTGTCGCCGCCGTCCAGCTTCGCCTGGGCGTAGAACACGTCCGCCTGCCGGAAGAAGGCCGTCACGGCACTGTCGAAGTCGCCGCTGTAATAGGTGGTCTCAATGGCCTGCCGCAGCTGGTTCTGCTGGGTGTCGGTCATGGTATAGCCCACGTTGTCGCCGCAGTAGACCTGCCAATCGCCGTCCTTCACCAGCAGCAGTATCATGTCGTTGCGTCCCAGCCCCCACTTCTCGCCCAGGCTGGCGGCGTAGTCCTGCCCATCCCAGCCGGTCAGATGGTCGATGCTGGCCACCGCCGTAATGGCGTAATACTTGCTGTTCCAGCTGTCGTTGTAGTCCCGGATCAGCTGCTCCGTCTGCTCATTCAGCAGACCGGCCTCGTCACAGATCCAGTCCTGGTACTGCACGTCCAGCAGCTCCGTGGGCTTCTTGGCGATAAAGCCCTCCTTGCGGCTCTGGCCGATGAACACCGCGCCGGCAATGGCCAGCACCAGCACCACCAGCGCCACACCGCGCTTTTCAAAAAACTTCATACCTGCTCCCCTTTCCGAAGGAGATTGATCTTATTCTCAGCCTCTCAGCTCCATCAGCTTCTGCTTCAGCTCACCTTCGATCTTACCCAGCGCCCCATTTTGCACTGTGTGCAAAACGGGGGCCCCGGATGATCTGACATCCTCGGACGAAGTGAATTCGTCCTGCGGCAAGGTTTCGGCAAGCCGAAACGCTTGTGCGCGCCGTCCGGCGCGTGTGCGGCTCCGCCGCACAGTCGAGCTGGGCTGGCGGTCTGTACGTTTTTCTCAGCCTCTCAGCTCCATGAGCTTCTGCTTCAGCTCGCCTTCAATTTTACCCAGCTCGACTTCGGCCTCCTTGCGCTTGGCCGCGCCCTCCTTCTGGATGTTCAGCACCTCGTCCAGGGTGGAGATCAGCTGCTGGTTGGTGTGCTGCAGCGTCTCGATATCGATGATGGAACGCTCGGCCTCCTTGGCGGTGGCGATGGTGCCCATCTTCAGGGTATCGGCGTTCTTCTTCAGCAGATCGTTGGTCATCTCCGTCACGGCATTCTGTGCGGCGGTAGCCTGACGGCTGTGCTCCATGCCCAGCGCCAGCACCATCTGGCTCTTCCACAG
>DJPP01000092.1:16238-16453 GCA_002438575.1 Oscillospiraceae bacterium UBA6409
TTGTTCTGCAAAAGCCGGGTCTGGGGGCCCATCTGCACGGACACCATGCGGGTCAGCTCCAGATCGTGCAGCTTCTTCTCAAAGCGGTTGCACAGGTTCACCAGGTCATTGTAGGCCTGGGCGTCCTCGGCCAGACCCGTCTGCTCCGCCTTCTTCCGCAGCTCCTCCAGCTCCGTGGAGCGCACCTCGGCCAGGCGCTTCTTGCCGGCCAGGAT
>DJPP01000092.1:16573-22314 GCA_002438575.1 Oscillospiraceae bacterium UBA6409
GCGATCTTGTCCACATTGGCTTCGACCTTGCTGTACTGGGCCTTCATGGTCTCCAGCTTGTTGCCGGCCTTCTTGAACAGGCCGAACAGCCCCTTCTTCTCGTCCTCCTCGCCAAAGCCCTTCAGCTCCACCACCAGGCGGCTCAGGTCCTCGCCGATCTCGCCCATGTCCTTGCTGCGGACGTTGTTCAGCGCGTTCTCGGAGAAGGACGCCACGCTCTTCTGGGCAGCGGCGCCGTACTGCAGCACCTGGTTGGTGTCGCGGATGTCGATCTTGTGGGAGAAGGCCTCCACCGCCTGCTTTTCCTCCTCGGTCAGCAGCTTGTCGTCCATCTCCACCGGCTCGATCTTCTTTTCCTCCTCCTTGGGGACCTCCGGGGCCTCCGGCGTCAGCGTCAGGGAGGGCACCTCCACTGCGGCGGCGGCAGCGGTATCGTCAGGGGTCAGGGTCAGCTCGGGCATCATGTTATCGGTCATGGCGGTTGCTTCCTTTCTGTTATATTCTCACAAAGTTATATACGTTGTTCTCACAGCTCCAGCGTGATGCCGTTCCCGGCGTCCACGCTGTCCTCCGCCTGGGGCGGCTGTGTCTGTGCGCTCCCGGTATTGCGGATATCCAGCTCCGGATGCGGGTCGGCCACCGGGTTTTCCTGGGCCGTCTGGTGCACGGCGTCGCCGCCGGTCAGCCCCTCCCGTGCCATCATGTTGTCCAGCACGGTGATATCCGAGGAGATATCCATGGCCTGGTCGCCGAACAGACTGTCCAGCTGCTTTTCAAACGCCAGCACGATGGTGGCCATCATGCCCTCCACCTTCTCCATGGTGCCGGTGATGTTCTGGCCGGACACGCCCTGCCGGCTCAGCTCGTCATAGCTGCGGAGCAGCTTCAGTGTGGTGGGCAGGTAGTAGGACATGAACCTCCGGATCTGCGGCAGCTTCTCCGGGTGCGCCTTCACATGGTCGAATATTTTGCCGCTGACCTCCTCCAGCCGGTCGATCTGGCCGGAGATGGTCTCGTCCTGTATGCTGTCGTTCAGCGCCCGCATGGCCTTGATGGCGGCGTTGCCCTCGGCGATGGCCTTGTCCAGCTCCACATTGCCGGTGCTCACCGGCTCCTCCGGTATCTCCACAGTCTCGGTCACATCCCGGCAGAACATCCGGGCGATCAGCGCCACCACGGCGGAAGCCGCCGCCGCCAGCAGGAAGTGTCCCACCTGATACAGCGGAAACAGCAGTGCGTACAGCACCCACGTCGCCGCCGCGGCATAGATGGGCGCGGCTGATTTATGGACGATGGTCTTTGTTTTCAATCCTGTCGCCTCCAGTCCTTGTTTGTGACTATACATTATATAGCATTTCTGCTTTCCGGTCAATGTTTGAAAGGAAAAAAGGGTGCCAAAAAGGGCGCCCGCGGGCGCCCTTTTTCACTTGTTGTTCAGCTTGCCCAGATACCGGTAGATGCTGGCCTCGCTGCTGTGCAGCGTCTGCGCCACATGGCTCACGGACCCCTTCAGCAGGAACACGCCCTTGCGGTTCAGGATGTCCATGATCTCCATCTTCTCGTCCTGGGTCAGCCGGTCCACCTCCACCGGATAGTTGGCCACCACCTGGGATACGATGCTGGCGGTGACGCCGGCGATGGACGTGGGATAGCCGCTGCGTACCGGTGTCTCCACCGGGTCGTTGCCGTCGGCGATGAGCCGCGTGCCGCTGGGTACGCCCCGCTTCACGCCGCCGCCGCACAGCTCCATGACCCTGCGGCTCAGCTCCTCGTACCGGCTGGCGTCAAAGTTGATGCACAGCAGGCCGGACAGCTCTCCGTGCCGTCCCTTGATGAACATGGAGTTGGAGCACATGGTCTTGCCCGTGGCGGACACGGACTCAAAGTTCAGCACATAGTTCTGTGTCTCGTACAGGTTCCCAGCCACGAACTCCAGCATTTTGTTGCTGAGAGGGGAGCCGATGTGCCGTCCGGTCAGCTCTCCGTTGGCGATGGCGATGATCCGGTTGGAGTCGTCCTCCAGCTCGTGCAGGGCGATCTCATAGTCAGGGCCCAGCACGTGGCCCAGAAAGTCTACGATCAGGGTGTATTGCCGTATCAGCTCCGCTTCCATGGCAGGCAGTCTCCTTTTCTGTGTTTATCCGGCGGGGGAGGCGCTTACGCCTCCGGCTGTTCCGCCTGGGCGGCGATCTTCGCCTTCTCCTCGTCCTCCAGCACCCGATAGGCCACCTTGCCCACCAGGGTCTTGGGCAGCTCGTCCCGGAACTCGATGTCGTAGGGCATGGCGTACTTGGCCACGTGCTTGCGGCAGTAGTCCAGCAGCGTCTGCTTCGTCGCGTCATTGGCGGGCACGCCGGGCTTGAGCATCACAAAGGCCTTGACCTTCTGCATCTTATAGGGATCGGGTACGCCGATGATGCAGCTCATCTGCACGTCCTCGTGGGCGTCCAGAATGTTCTCCAGCTGGCCGGGGTAGACGTTGTAGCCGGAGGTGATGATCATCCGCTTGGCGCGGCCCTTGAAGTAGATGAAGCCCTGGTCGTCCATGGTGCCCAGGTCGCCGGTGTACACCCAGGTCAGGCCGTCGTCGTGCTTGCGCAGGGTGCGGGCCGTCTCCTCGGGGTTGTTCATGTATTCCTTCATGACGGTGGGACCGGCCAGCAGGATCTCGCCCTCGGTGCCGTAGGGCACCTCCTTGTCGGTGTCCGGCTCCACGATCTTGATATAGGTGTCGGGGAAGGGCAGGCCGATAGAGCCCTCCTTGTAGATGTTGGTGGGCGTCAGGCAGCAGGCCGTCACCGTCTCGGTGGTGCCGTAGCCCTCGCGGACCTGAATGACCGCGTGGTGGTCGTACAGGAACTTGTCAAACTTCTTCTTCAGCTCGATGGACAGGCTGTCGCCGCCGGAGAACACGCCCTTCAGGCTGCTCAGGTCCGCACCGTCCATGCTGGGCAGGCGCAGCAGCGCCTCATACAGCGTGGGCACGCCGGCGATAAAGTTGCACTTGTACTTCACGATCTGCTTGGCATAGCTCTTGGCGGTGAAGCGGGGGATGAGGATGCAGCGTCCGCCCTGGCTCAGCATGGAGTGCACGCACACGCCCAGACCGAAGCCGTGGAACAGGGGCATGGCCGCCAGCATCCGGTCGCCGGGCCGGAACATGGGGTTGGTGGCGATGATCTGCTGGCCCAGGGCGTTAAAGTTGCCGTTGGTCAGCACGATGCCCTTGGTGGTGCCGGTGGTGCCGCCGGAGTACAGAATGACCGCGGGGTCGTTGTAGCCTCGCTCCACCCGGTAGTTCTTGTAGAAGCAGTACCGGGACATATCCATAAATTCCTTCCACCGGATGACCGGCGCGTCCTCGGGGATCTTCTGGATCTTCCGTCCCTCGGTGAGCATATAGCCCGCCCGGATGGTGCGGCTGAGAGCGTCCTTTACGGAGGCGATGATGATGTTGATGATGCCGGTGTTCTGCCGGATGTGCTCGAACTTGTCGTAGAACTGATCCAGCGTGATGGCCGTGGTGGACTCGGAGGCGTTCAGATAGAACTCGATCTCCTTCTCCGCCGACAGGGGATGGATCATGTTGGCGATGCCGCCCACCAGATTTACCGCGTAGAACATATAGATGGCCTGGGGGCAGTTGGGCATGGCGATGGTCACCTTGTCGCCGGGCCGCACGCCCAGGGTCTTCAGGCTCTTGGCGCACTTCTCGATCTCCTGCACCATCTTTTTATAGGTGGTGGACTTGCCCATGAAATCAAAGGCGATGTTGTTGGGATACAGCTCGGCCATGCGCTCCACGGCCTCGAACATACTGCCCTGGAAATAATCCAGGTGCATGGGCACATCGCCCATATAGTCCTTCCACGGGGTCTTTACTTCACTCATATCGTACCTCCTCGCTCATAGGCTTTTCCAGCTCCTCCGGGTGTGTCAGCAGATACTCCAGCAGCCGCACGGACTTGGAATAGTAGTACCCGTCGGCCACGCGCTCGTCAATGGTCAGGCCCAGCTCCAGCGTCTCCCGCATGGACACGCTGCCGTCCTCGTTGAAGAACGGGGACTTTTTCTTCTCGCCGATGATGCAGAACAGGGAGCAGGTGCCCCAGTTGGTCAGGTGGTGATAGCCGCATTTGAGCTTGATGGACCCCAGGTTCGAAATGACCACGGAGCTGTAATAGGGGTCGGTGGCGATGAGGTCGGACGGCACCCAGCCGTGGCGATCCAGAAACATCAGGAACCGCACGATGGCCTTTCCCATCCACCGGGGCATCTTATTGAACATATCCATGCCCGCGGTGGAGGCATCCACCTTCTCGCTGCGGCACTCCGTCACCTGCTGGCGGATGTACGCGTGGACGTCCTCGATGGTGTGCTCGTCCTTTCCGTGCAGGAAGGCCAGCGCCTCCGCGCCCTTGTCGGAAAACTGCTTCTTCACCACGAACGCGGCGGACACCTCGTTCCGCTGATAGAAATTGCTGTTCACAATAAAGCGGTTCAGCTTCGGCCGCAGGGTGATGGTCTTCTCCAGCGCCGCCACCACGATGTGGAACATGGTGTAGGGGAAGTCTGTCTCCTCCGCGTTCTTCTTGGCCAGATACGCGTTCATGGCGGTCAGGTCCACCTTCACGGAGATGTACGCCTCATTATCGCACCGGTTGGGGTAGATGATGCCGGTGATGAAGTGCAGGGAATCCAGCTCCCGCAGCAGCCGGCCGTCCCGGCGATCGCCCCGCCGTCTCTTATAGGTCTCCATATGTTTCTCCTATGCAACTAATATAAAGTCGAAAGTTTTACAAGCATATCTAATATGCCATATTACGTTGACAACATAAATCAACAACTACTACCCGCACATTATACCAGCCTCCCCCCGAAAATGCTACCCCCATTTTCACACTTTACGCAATTCATACAAAAATGTTAGGCGCAAAAAAAGGACCGGCTCCCGCCGGTCCTTCCTTCACTCACATATTTTTCACCCGCAAAGCCCGTATGGCGTTCAGCACCGCCAGCACCATCACGCCCACGTCGGCGAAGATGGCCGCCCACATATTGGCCGCGCCGATGGCCACCAGCACCAGGCAGGCGAACTTCACCGCCAGCGCGAACACGATGTTCTGATACACGATGCCGATGCACTTCCGGGAGATGTGGATAGCCTTGGCGATCTGCATGGGCTCGTCGTCCATCAGCACGATGTCCGCCGCCTCGATGGCCGCGTCGCTGCCCATGGCGCCCATGGCGATGCCGATGTCCGCCCGGCTCAGCACCGGTGCATCGTTGATGCCGTCGCCCACAAAGGCCAGCTTGGCCTTGCCGGTCTGGCGGGAGAGCAGCTGCTCCACCCGTTCCACCTTGTCCCCGGGCAGCAGCTCGCTGTGCACCTCGTCCACGCCCAGCTCCGCCGCCACCGCGTCGGCTACCTTTTTGGCGTCGCCGGTGAGCATGACGGTCTTCTCCACGCCCGCCTTATGCAGCGCGGCGATGGCCGCCTTGGCGTTGGGCTTCACCACGTCGGAGATCACGATGTGTCCCGCGTACTGCCCATCCACCGCCATGTGGATGATGGTTCCCACGCTGTGGCAGTCGTGGTAGGGGATACCCAGCTGGACCATCAGCTTGCTGTTGCCGGCGGCCACCGTGTGGCCGTCCACCACGGCGGTGACGCCGTGGCCGCTGATCTCCCGGATATCCGTCACGCGCTCCCGGTCGATGGCCTTGCCGTAGGCGCGCTG
>DJPP01000028.1:0-1054 GCA_002438575.1 Oscillospiraceae bacterium UBA6409
CTCCATCAAGGTCTACAACCGCCACAACGCCGCCATGCGGAAGATAGACGAGCTGCTGGCCGGGCATCCGGAGATCACCGCCGCCCAGCGCAGCGATATCTTCAAGAGCGCCTTCTTCATGACCAAGGAGGAGCACACCGCGCTGGTGGAGGCCCTCATCGCCAAGCTGGAGGCCGCCGCGCCCGCCGCCGAGAAGCTGCCCATCGTCGTCTCCGGTATCCTGACGGACGCCCCGGCGCTGAACGCTATCATCGACGAGATGGATATGCACATCGTGGCCGACGACGTGGCCGCCCAGTCCCGCCAGTACCGCACCGACGCCCCCGAGCGTGCCGACGCTCTCAACGCGCTGGCGGAGAAGTTCGCCGCCATGGGCAACTGCTCCGTGCTGTACGATCAGGACAAACACCGCGTCAAGTGGATCGTGGACACCGCCAAGGCAAGAAACGCCAAGGGCGTGCTGGTGGTGCTGACCAAGTTCTGCGACCCGGAGGAATTCGATTACGTCATGATAAAGAAGGCCTGCGAGGCCGCCGACCTGCCCCTGACGCTGGTGGAGGTGGACCGTCAGATGGTCCGCTTCGAGCAGGTCCGCACCAACCTCGAGACCTTCCGCGACCTGCTGAAGATGTAAACAACGCAACCTATAACATACATGGAGGAACACTATGAGCGAAGTAAAACGTCCCCTTGAGGGTGTAAAGGTGCTGGAGCTGGCCACCTTTATCGCCGCCCCCTGCTGCGCCCGTTTCCTGGCGGACCTGGGCGCCGAGGTCATCAAGGTCGAGGCCCCTGCCGGCGATCCCCTGCGCTATACCGCTGTCAACGAGGGCCGTCCCCAGGACCAGAAGGAGAACACCTCCTATGACCTGGAGAACGCCGGCAAGACCTGCGTCTGCCTGAACACCAAGACCGCCGCCGGCCGCGAGGCCCTGGAAAAGCTCATCGCCGAGGCGGATATCTTCATCACCAACTGGCGCCAGAACCCCCTGAAGAAGGCCGGCCTGGACTACGAGACGCTCCACGCCCGCTACCCCAAGCTGGTGTACGGCTT
>DJPP01000028.1:1141-1975 GCA_002438575.1 Oscillospiraceae bacterium UBA6409
ACCGCCTTCTTCGCCCGCGGCGGCATCCTGGGCACCCTGTTCGATAAGGACAGCCTGCCCATGCTGACCATCGCCGGCTTCGGCGACCATCAGGTGGGTATGTATCTGGCCTCCGGCGTCCTGGCGGCCCTGTACCGCGCCCGCGAGACGGGCATCGGCGACCGCGTGGTGGTCTCCCTGTTCCACAGCGCCATCTGGGATGTGTCCCTGCTGCTGCAGGCCAGCCAGTACGGCGACCCCACCACCCAGTACCCCCTGTCCCGCCGCACCCTGCCCAACCCGCTGGTGGTGGCCCACAAGACCAAGGACAACAAGTGGCTCCAGATCGCCATGCCTCAGTACAACCGCCACTATCCCATCTTTATGAATGCCATCGGCCACCCCGAGCTGGCCGAGGATCCCCGCTACTATCCCCAGACCAACCTGCAGGCCAACATCGAGGAGTTCTACGACTTCCTGGTGGCCGAGATGGCCAGCCGCACCCTGGACGAGTGGTGCAGGCTGATGGACGCCAACGACCTGCCCTACGCCGTGGCCCAGACCTGGGACCAGCTGCTGGTGGATAAGCAGGCATGGGCCTCCGGCTGCTTCTATGAGATGGAGTATTCCAACGGCAACAAGCGCACCATGGTCCGTCCTCCCGTTATCTTCGAGGAGACGGAGCTGCCTCCCTACAACCGCGGTCCGTACCTGGGCGAGCAGACCGAACTGGTGCTGAAGAACCTGGGCTACACCGACGAGCAGGTGGCCGCCATGATCGCGGCGGGCGAAGCGGTGCCCATGGATCCGGCCTTGAAGGACTGATCGCGGCGGGATCTTTTCCGCCCTGCCATC
>DJPP01000028.1:2005-2188 GCA_002438575.1 Oscillospiraceae bacterium UBA6409
TATACCCGATACGCCGTCGTCGGTTTGCCATCGGCAGAACGAAAAATCTCTCCGCCGCCGGCGGGATATTTTCCGCCAATACTTCGTTGCAGGTACTTGACGTACACAAAGTACGCCTGCGTCCCTGTGCCTCGTCTTGGCGAAAAATCTCTCCGCCGGTGGGATCTTTTCCGCCCTGCCATC
>DJPP01000028.1:2219-6318 GCA_002438575.1 Oscillospiraceae bacterium UBA6409
ATACCCGATACGCCGTCGTCGGCTTGTCATCGGCAGGACGAAAAATCTCACCGCCGCTGTTCCTGCGGGGACAGGGCGGAAAACCAACGCAGAATGTCCCGGCGACTTGAGGAAAAGCAAACTATAAGGGCGCGGCGCGTTGAGGAGCGCGCCGCCTCCGGAATGTGAAGGAGAAAAATCATGAAGATCGCTGCTTACGAAGTACGTCCCGACGAGAAGCCCGTCATCGAGGGCCTGTGCAAGAAATACGGTATCGAGCTGATCTCCACCCCCGCAAATCTGGACAAGACCACCGCCCATATGGCCGCCGGCTGCGACGGCGTCACTACCCTGGGCCAGAGCGACTATTCCAACGCCGTTCTGGACGAACTGAAGGGCTATGGCGTGCAGGTGCTGGCCAGCCGCTGTGTGGGCTACAACCACATGAACTGCGACTATGCCCGTTCCCTGGGCTTCCGCCTGTGCAACGGCGCCTACGCGCCCAACGGCGTGGCGGAGTATACCGTTATGGCCATTCTCATGTGCATCCGCAAGTTCAAGAAGGCGCTGTACAACACCAACGACAACGACTTCACCCTGAAGGGCAAGATGGGCCGCGAGCTGCGTACCATGACCGTGGGCGTCATGGGCACCGGCAAGATCGGCTTCACCATCATCAAGTGCCTCAGCGGCTTCGGCTGCCGTATCATCGCCAACGATGTCTATGAGAACGACGCCGTCCGTGCGTACGCCGAGTACGTGGATCTGGACACCCTGTACCGCGAGTCCGACATCATCACCATCCACACCCCGCTGCTGCCCGAGACCACCGGCATGATCGACCGCGAGGCCATTGCCAAGATGAAGGACGGCGTGGTGTTCATCGACAACGCCCGGGGCGAGCTGATGGATATCGACGCCGTCACCGAGGCGGTGGAGTCCGGTAAGTTCGGCGCGCTGTTCATGGACGCCTTCCCCGGCGAGACCGGCATCATCCACGTTCCCCACGATGAGGACATCATCCGTACCCCCGGTATGCCCTACTTCAAGCTGAAGTACCTGCGCTCCTTCGTCAACGTCTACCACACGCCCCACATGGCTTTCTTTACCGAGGAGGCCGCGGAGCAGATGGCCGAGTGCGGCGTCAACAGCATCTATGAGATACTGACTCAGGGCAAGTCCAAGCACGAGATCCCCTGCTGAGCAGAGCAGTGACCCATACTTTAACAGGAGGAAAACTATGATTTTCGACGCGAAGCATGAAATGATCCGCAAGCTGGTCCGCCAGTTTGCCGAGACCGAGCTTACCACCGAGGTCCTTGACAAGGTGGAGGAGACCGGCGAGTTCCCCGAGGAGATCGTGGACAAGATGGCCAAGTGCGGCTTCCTGGGTCTGAAGATCCCCCGCGAATACGGCGGCGCCGGTGCCGACACCCTGGCCTACATCATCATGATCGAGGAGATCGCCCGTGTCTCCGCCGTGGCCAGCCTGTACGCCAACACCCCTAACTCCCTGGGCGGCGGCCCGCTGATGCAGGCCGGTACCCCCGAGCAGCTGGAGAAGTATCTTCGTCCCTCCGTGGAGAATAAGGTGAAGATCGTCTTCGGCCTCACCGAGCCCGGCGCCGGCTCTGACGCCAGCGGCATGGTCACCACCGCCGTGAAGGACGGCGACTACTACATCCTCAACGGCCGCAAGTGCTTCATCTCCGGCGCGCCTCTGGCCGACTACTGCATCGTCTACGCCAAGACCGACATGACCAAGGGCAACAAGGGCATTTCCGCCTTTATCGTGGACATGAAGGCCCCCGGCGTCTCCTGCGGCAAGCACGAGGCCAAGATGGGCCTGGTGGGCTACGCTACCTCCGACGTGGTGCTGGAGGACGTCCGCGTCCACAAGAGCGATATGCTGGGCAAGGAGAACATGGGCTTCATCAACGCCATGAAGACGCTGGACGGCGGCCGTCTGGGCGTGTCCGCCCAGTCCATCGGTCTGGCCCAGGGCTGCCTGGACGAGGCCATCAAATACTCCAAGGAGCGCGTCCAGTTCGGCAAGCCCATCTGCAAGAACCAGGCCATCGCCTTCATGCTGGCGGATATGGCCACCAAGCTGACCGCCGCCAAGGAGCTGGTCTATATGGCCGCACAGATGAAGGACAGAAACGACCCCAACGCCTCTATGTACTGCTCCATGGCCAAGTACTTCGCCTCCGAGACCTGCAACGAGATCGCCGCCAAGGCGGTGCAGATCCACGGTGGCTACGGGTACATCAAGGAGTACCCCGTCGAGCGCAAGTACCGCGACTGCCGCGTGTTCACCATCTACGAGGGCACCTCTCAGGTGCAGCAGATGGTCATCTCCGGCAATTTGCTGAAGTAATGCGGAAAGGAGCAAGAATAGAATGAAGCTTATCGTATGTGTCAAGCAGGTGCCCGACACCTCCGGCAAGGTCGCCGTCAACGCCGACGGCACGCTGGACCGCGCCTCCATGCAGACCATCATCAACCCCGACGATATGAACGCCGTCGAGGCCGCCCTGGCCCTGAAGGACCAGCTGGGCTGCCCCGTTATCGCCGTGTCCATGGGTCCTCCTCCCGCCGCCGGTATGCTGCTGGAGCTGAAGGCCATGGGCGTGGACAAGGCCGTGCTGGTGTCCGCCCGTGAGTTCGGCGGCTCCGACACCTTCGCCACCTCCCAGATCCTGGCCGCGGCCATCAAGAACCTGGGCGTGGACAAGGACGACATCATCTTCTGCGGCCGTCAGGCCATCGACGGCGACACCGCCCAGGTGGGTCCCCAGATCGCCGAAAAGCTGGAGATCCCCCAGGTGTCCTATGTGGCCGACATCAGGAAGGACGGCGACACCCTCACCGTCCGGCGTATGCTGGAGGACGGCTACATGACCGTGCAGGTGCAGACGCCCTGCCTGCTCACCTGCATCAAGGAGCTGAACACCCCCCGCTACATGACCATCCGCGGCATCCTGGACTGCGACAAGGAGCCCGTCACCGTGCTGGACTACAACGCCCTGAAGGACGATCCCCTCATCGAGGTGGACACCATCGGCCTGAAGGGTTCCCCCACCAATATCTACAAGAGCTTTACGCCTCCCCGCAAGGGCAGCGGCATGATGCTGGAGGGCAGCGGCAAGGAGACCGTGGAGCAGCTGTTCGGCATCCTGTCTGCCAAGCACATTATCTGAGAAGGGAGAAACGATATGTCTACTTTTATGAATACCGATCCCAAGGCCTTCTCCGGCGTGTGGGTCTTTTGTGAGCAGCGCCAGGGCGTGATGATGCCCACCACCTTCGAGCTGATCTCCGAGGGCCGCAAGCTGGCCGATGAGCTGGGCGTGCAGCTCTCCGGCATCCTGCTGGGCGACAACGTGGACGGCATCGCCGCGGAGCTGGGTGGCTACGGCGCGGACAAGGTCTACGTCTACAACAGCCCCCTGCTGAAGGACTACACCACCGATGCCTACACCAAGGTCATCACCGACGCGGTCCATGCCTTCAAGCCCGAGATCCTGCTGTTCGGCGCGTCCCACATCGGCCGCGACCTGGCGCCCCGCTGCGCCGCCCGTCTGCACACCGGTCTGTGCGCCGACTGCACCCATCTGGACGTTGACCTGAACGGCTACATCAACTTCCTCCGCACCGGTTCCTCTCTGGACGTGGATTCCATGAACTTCGAGACCAAGCTCTTCGACGTCAACACCAACCTGAAGATGACCCGTCCGGCCTTCGGCGGTCACCTGATGGCCACCATCGTCTGCCCCCGCTTCCGTCCCGCCATGGCCACCGTGCGCCCCGGCGTCATGAAGAAGCGCGACTTCGACGTCGCCGGTACCAAGAAGGTGGAGATCGTCCATCCCGCCTTCACCCTCACCGAGGCCGACATCCACACCAAGGTGCTGGAGATCGTCAAGGCCGCCCGCGCCATGGTGGACCTCACCGGCGCCGAGGTGGTGGTCTCCGTGGGCCGCGGCATCGCCAAGGACGTGGAGAAGGGCATCGCCCTGGCCGAGGAGCTGGCCGCCCTCATGGGCGGCGTGGTGGGCGCGTCCCGCGCCGTGGTGGACTCCGGCTGGATGACCGCCGACCATCAGGTGGGCCAGAC
>DJPP01000028.1:6347-7482 GCA_002438575.1 Oscillospiraceae bacterium UBA6409
CAGACCGGCAAGACCGTCCATCCCCGCATCTATGTGGCCCTGGGCATCTCCGGTGCCATCCAGCACAAGGCCGGTATGCAGGACTCCGAGTGCATCATCGCCGTCAACAAGAGCGACGTGGCCCCCATCTTCGAGGTGGCGGACTACGGCATCTGCGGCGACCTGTTCAAGGTGGTCCCCATGATGATCGAGGAAATGAAGGCCCTGAAGAAGTAATATCTTCCCACAGCGGAAAAGCCCGGAGCCGCCGGCTTCGGGCTTTCCTGTATCCTGTCCTTGCCATTTCCCCCGGGATGCGCTATAATACTGCACATATTTTTCCGAAAAGGAGGGACGACCCATGCCGGAAGCCGTACATATCCCCTGGCAGCCCATCGGCGGCGGGCGGGCCAGCGAGGCCATCTATGACCAGCTGCGCGCCCTCATCACCGCCGGTACACTGAAGCCCGGCGACCGCCTGCCCTCCGAGCGCGCCATGATGGAGCAGCTCCACCGTTCCCGTCCCACCATCCGCGAGGCCCTGCGTATGCTGGAGCAGGGCGGCTATGTGGCCTCCACCCATGGTGCCAGCGGCGCCGTGGTGCAGGAGCTGACCATCGCCGGCGTGGAGCAGCCGCTGACGGCCATGCTCCAGCTGAACCGCATATCTCTGGAGGAGCTGGGCGAGTACCGCGCCGTCAACGACGGTACCATCGCCGGCTGGGCGGCCCTGCGCCGCACCGACGAGGACCTGGCGGCGCTGGACAGCTGTCTCGCGGCGGCGGAGCAGGCCCTGGGCGATTACCGCCGCTTCGCCGAGCAGGACGTTCGCTTCCACAGCCTGCTCTCCCGCGCCACCGGCAATCAGGTGGCCATGATCGTCACCGAGGTCCTGGGCCAGGTGGAGCAGCACACTCTGCTGAAAAAGATGGAGACGCTGAGCGACAGCGCGTGTCTGGCCCTGGAGCGCCGTATTCTGGCGCGCCACCGTGAGATACTGAGCGCCATCCGCCGTCAGGACGACGCCGCCGCCAAACAGGCCATGCGCGAGCACACCCGCGCCGCCGCCACCGACCTGAAGGTCTGACTCCCCCAAGCCTTCCCCCTGTAGGGGTCGCGCTATTGAATGCCGCCCCCCGTTAGCCTTCCCCCTGGG
>DJPP01000028.1:7562-11690 GCA_002438575.1 Oscillospiraceae bacterium UBA6409
GGATGAGGGGTCCCCCGTCCCCCGTCCCGCCGCTGCGGCCATTTTTCCCACCACCAACTTCCATTTCCTGTCAAATTTTCCCCATTTCCATTCCCGGCAACGAAAAAATGTGTAAAATTTCCATAAAAAGGCTGGACAAACGGTGTAACTGTGCTATAATCTGACTATCCGCAGAGGTACCTCTGCATTAGCGTTTTAATGGTTATTAAAACGAGCGCCCCTGCGGAAATCTAAAACAACGGGGAATGAACAATGAAAAAAGTATTAGCAACCATTTTGGCCCTGGTCATGGCGCTGGGCCTCACCACCTATGCGTGGGCGGATGAAGGCGTGACCACGGCGGAGGCACTGAAGACTGCTGTTGAAACCGGCGGCGAGATCAAACTGGGCGCGGACATCACGTTGACGAGCATGCTGACTATCCCGGCAGATAAGACGGTTACGCTGGATTTGAATGGCCTTAGCATTACTTCCGCTGGTAAGGTAATTAAGAACAACGGTATTCTGACGATTACAGACACCAAGGGTGGCGGTAAGATTATTTCTACCGGCAATACCGCTGTAGGCGTAGGTGATAACTCGAAAACAACGATAAAGACGGCTATCATTGAATCTGTAGAGGGTGCCGTTATTACAGGCTATGCCACTGGTGCAACGATCAATATCGAAGATGGTACTTTCAGCGCTTCCGATAATGCCGTAGTTGCAGGCAATGGAAACCGCACGAATGAAGCTGGAGCCGAGAGGACTGTTGGCAATACGATCAACATTTCTGGTGGTACGTTCAACGGGCAGATCAAGACCTCGACTTATGTTGCATGCGGTATTTATGCTCCGTGGAAAGATACGATCAAGGTGACTGGCGGTACATTCAATATCACCGGCGGCGCTGGTATCGTTGCACGTGCAGGTAGCGTCTCCGTAAGCAATGCAACTATCAACACGACCGGCAATGCGACCGGTAAAGTTGGAGATTCTCGCGTCGTAGTTCCTTGCTCCGCAATCGTGTTTGACAGCGAAGCAGCCTATCCCGCACTGACAAACACCTCTGCTATCAGCGTGGAAAGCGGAACGTTTACTTCTGAAGCGGATGCCATCAGCGTCGTCAAGCCCGAAGGTGAAGGGGCAGCTGAGCGCGTGTCTGTTACCGGCGGTGCCTATTCTAATGATGTGGACGCCTATGTTGCAGCCAACAAGATCATCCAGAAGGACGGCAATACCTACAAGGTCGTAGCGGATGGCGCTATCACCAGCGGCACCTATACCAGTGAGCCTACTGTGCCTTCCGGATATAAGGCGACGAAGAATGATGATGGCACCTGGACGGTTTCCAAGGTTTCCTATTACTACCACCAGCCCACCACCGACACCAAGGCCGACGACACCAAGGGCAGCCCCAAGACCTTCGACGCGGGCATTGCCCTGTATGTCGGCATGGCGCTGACCTCCGCCGCCGGCGTGGCGTTTACGGCCAAAAAGCGCGAGGACTGATACCGTTTTCCGCGGTGTCTTACCCCGGCGCCGTGTGAAATAACAGAAAAGGCGCCCCTTTCGGGGCGCCTTTTCTCATGCCTTAAAATAGGCCTCTGCCTGTTGAATGTTCCGCTGTATCTCCTGCCGCAGCGCCTCCAGCGTGTCAAATTTCTGCTCGCCCCGCAGCCGGCGGCAGAACTCCACCCGGAGCTCCTGCCCGTACAGGTCGCCCTCGAAGCCCAGCAGATACGTCTCCACGGACACCCGATCGCTGTCGGACACCGTGGGCCGCGTGCCCACGTTGGTCACGCCGGCGCACCGCCGTCCGTCCGGCAGAAATACCTCCGTCACGTATACCCCGTGTGCCGGTGCCAGCACGTGCTCCGGCACCGCCAGGTTCACCGTGGGGATGCCGATGGTCCGCCCGATCCGCTGTCCGTGCTGCACCGTCTGGCTCAGGCAGTGCCGGTGGCCCAGAAAGTCCGCCGCGCGCTCCATGTCGCCCGCCTCCACCAGCGTCCGGATGTACGTGGAGCTGACCGTGATGCCCTCCCGCTGCACCGGCGGGATGATGTCGCACCCGATGCCCATCTCCGCGCACTTCTGCCGCAGAAGCTGCACGTTTCCGGCGTTTTTATGGCCGAACCGGTGGTCGTGCCCGGCCACGAAGTGCACCGCGCCGTATGTCCCGATCAGCATTTCCAGATAGGCCTCCCACGGCATGGTCATCATCTCCCGGTCGAAGGGCGCGAAAATGACCCGTTCGATGCCGTACAGACGCTCCATCAGCCCCTGCCGGTCCCGGTTGGAGTTGATCAGGTACACGGGCTGCCCCGTGACCACCTCCTTCGGCGGCCGGTCAAAGGTGAATGCCGCGGGGACGGCCCCCAGCTCCCGGGCGCGTTCTGCCGTCTTCCGCAGCAGTGCGCCGTGGCCCCGGTGTACGCCGTCAAAGAAGCCCAGGGCGATAACTGTCTTTTCCAAGTTGTTCACGCTCCGAAAAAGTTTTTCTCCGAGGTCAGTACCCCGTTTTCCCACCGGCTCAGGCACAAAAACGCCCCGTCCGGGCCGTACACCCGGTACAGCCCCGGCTGCAGGCCCTCCGCCGCCAGCGGATTGCCGCACAGGCACCGTCTGTGGTCCCGTTCACCGGCAATGCGATAGGCCGGATACTGCCGGAACAGCGTGTCGGTGGGGGAGAGCAGGGCCTCGCCCTGCGCCTGTACGTCCTCGATGCTGCGGCACTCCGCCAGCGTAAACCCGGCGGCCATGGTCCGCCGCAGAGAGCTCATGCACCCGCCGCAGCCCAGCGCCTGCCCGATGTCGTGGCACAGCGCCCGCACATATGTGCCCTTGCTGCACCGTATCCGCAGCCGCCAGTCGCCGTCCTCCGGCGCCAGCAGCGCCAGCTCGTGTATGGTCACCCGCCGTGGGGGCCGTTCGATCTCCTGCCCCTTCCGGGCCAGCTGATACAGCTTCTGCCCGTTGATCTTGATGGCCGAGTACATGGGCGGCACCTGGTCGATCTCCCCGGTGAACCGCGCCAGCACGTCCTCCAGCTGCGCCCGCGTCACGGACACAGGGCGCTCCGCCGCCACCTCGCCGGTGGTGTCCTGGGTGTTGGTCGTCAGCCCCAGCCGCAGCCCAGCGATGTATTCCTTGTCCCCGCCCTCGGCGTAGGACACCGCCCGCGTGGCGTTTCCCACGAACACCGGCAGCACGCCGGTGGCCATGGGGTCCAGCGTTCCGGCGTGGCCCACCTTTTTCGTTCTCAGTATGCCCCGCAGCTTGCCGCACACGTCCATGCTGGTCCATCCCGCGGGCTTGTCGATAATAATGATCCCGTCGGCCATGTTATCCCATGACCTCCGTATAGGCCGCCAGAATGGC
Organism: Oscillospiraceae bacterium UBA6409; assembly: GCA_002438575.1. GTDB lineage: Bacteria > Bacillota > Clostridia > Oscillospirales > Oscillospiraceae > Vescimonas. The sequence goes on from DJPP01000028.1 coordinate 10,926, forward strand.
CGCCTTCGCCTCGTCCATGGTGCCGTCCACCGTGGCCCCGGCGGCGCCCCTGTGGCCGCCGCCGCCCAGCACGCGGCACACGGCGCTGGCGTCCACCCGCGGTCCCGTCCGCAGCGACAGCTTCACCCGTCCCGGCTTCAGCTCCCGCAGCGTGATGCCGCAGTCGGTGCCCTGCACCAGCGCCGCCAGGCTGCTCAGCTCCTCCACGTCGGACTCCGCCGCGCCCAGCTCCCGGCACAGCGACAGGGGGATGGACATCACCACCACCCGGCCGTTGTCGTACAGCTCCATGTCCGCCACCATCCGTGCCTCCATGGCCAGCCGCACCGGCGACTTCGTGCGGAACAGCGCCTTGTTCACCGGCCCCACGTCGATGCCGCGCTCCATCAGCGCGGCGGCGATACGGTGCGTCCGCGCCGTGGTGTTGGCGTAGACGAAGCACCCGCAGTCCGTGGACACCGCCACATACAGCGCCATGGCCATCTCCGGCGTGATGTCCGTCAGCCTGCCCACGATCTCATACACGATCTCGCCGCAGGCGGCGGCCTCCGCGTCCAGGCACGTCCTCTCCGCAAAGAATTCCTGGGACCCGTGGTGGTCGATGGCCAGACAGATATCGTTTTTATACTGCGCCGCGTTTTCCGGCAGCAGGTTCAGCGCCGCGATATCCACCGACACCACGCGCTGCGGCACGAAGCCCTCCGGCGCCCACAGCCCCTCGGCGTAGGGCGCGTACGTCTCCGTGATCTCCGGGTTTTCCAGCAG
>DJPP01000035.1 GCA_002438575.1 Oscillospiraceae bacterium UBA6409
CTGGCAGCCAGCAGTATGGTGGTCACACAGCTCACCGCCATCACCGCCGCCAGGATCAATGCCATTCCCCGTTTCGTCCTTTTCATGTCGATACACCCTGCCTTATCTCTAAGTTGTATGGGAAACGCCGGCGGCGGGAAAGCCCCTCCACCGATTTACATAATAATAGTCATGTGTAGTATACCATCGGTCTGCGTCGTTGTCTACCAAAAAAACGAGAAAAACACAAAAAATATGAAAATTTTGTCGTTAGCACCACAAGATTTGGGTGGATTTATGGCGCGGAATGGCGTATAATGGCCGCAGGCTGACAAAAACACGCAAGGAGAAATCAATTTATGTCAACGAATACGAAAAAGAAACACGGCACCGGTGCGGCGGTGGTGCTCATCGTGCTGTGCCTGCTGGCGCTGGGCGCGCTGGGATATATCATCTGGCGGCAGTTTCATCCAGTGGTGCCGGAGATGGCGGCGGGCTATGTGGCCGCCGCCGGGACCACCGCCCCGGTGTATGACGAAAACGGGACCCAGTTGGGTTCCCTGGCCCGCGGCGCGGAGGTACAGTACGTTGTTGAGGACGCCGAGGGCGGCGCGGACCGCGTCCGCGTGGTCAACGGCGAGGGCTACGCCTATCTGGACGCGGCCAACCTGACCGCGGACTACACCGGCGCGGTGCTGACGGAGACGGTGTACGCCCTGCGGGGCATGAGTCTGACGGACGAAACGGGCGCGGTCCCCGGCTGCGCGGTGGAAAAGGGCATGGCGCTGACCGTCACCGGCTTTGACGGCCTGGACGAAAACGGCGAGGTCCTGCGCTGGGCCGTCAGCTGTGACCGGGGTCAGGGCTATATCGATAACGCCAACGTCCGCCTGACGGCGGAGGAGGCGCTGGCGCAGTATGACGAGGCGCTGTATCAGCTCCACGCCTCCCGGGGCGACAGCTGGGGCGGCGGCGACGCGGCGGGGCTGGACTACTGGCCCACCGAGAAGCCCGCTTTCGCCGACAACGTCATGCCCGACGAGGTGCGGGCACTGTACCTGAACGGCAGCGCCATACAGTATGCGGACAGCTATATCCGGCTGGCGGAGGGTACCGGCATCAACGCCTTCGTGGTGGACATCGTGGACGGCACGGCGGTGTCCTACGCCTCCCCGGTCATGCAGCAGTACAGCCCGTCCGCCTACGCCGCGGCCCAGGACACCATGGAAAATTTCAAGGCCAACGTGCAGAAGCTCCGTGACGCCGGCTACTACGTCATCGGCCGCATCACGGTGTTCAACGACGCCCATCTGGCCGCCGACCACCCGGAGTACGTGATCTCCGACCTGAACGGCACGCCCCTGAAAATCAGCTCCATGTACTGGCCCAGCGCCTATAACCGCACGGTGTGGCAGTACAAGGTGGACCTGGCCCTGGAGGCCGCTGCCCTGGGCTTCAACGAGATCCAGTTCGACTACATCCGCTTCCCCGACGGCGCGTACAAGTACGAGCAGGCGGGTACCATCGACTATAAGAACACCTACGGCGAGAGCAAGGCCCAGGCGGTCCAGCGGTTCCTGATCTACGCCGCGGCGCGGCTGCATGACGCCGGGTACTACATCTCCGGCGATGTGTTCGGCGAGTGCGCCAACGCCTATGTGACGGCCTGCGGCCAGTACTGGCCGGCCATCAGCGCCGTGGTGGACGCCATCTCCGGTATGCCCTACCCGGACCATTACAGTGCCCAGGGGGACTATAAGCCCTGGGAGCACCCCTACACCACGGTCCGCAACTTCGGCGAGAGCGCCATGGCCCGCCAGAGCGAAACGGCCTCTCCCGGCGCGGTACGCACGTGGATACAGTGCTACAACGCCATCCGCGAGCCGTATAACCACTACGGCGCGGCGGAGCTGGCCGACGAGGTCCGGGCTCTCCGCGACGCCGGGTGCACCGGCGGCTTTATGACCTGGAACGGCGCCTCCGACATCGACAAATACGCCGAGGTCATCTCCGCCCTGAGCTGATATGAACGCAAAAAAAGAAAGCCCGCAAGGGCTTTCTTTTTTCTATTTCATGCTTTCCATAGCCTTCTGGGCAAAGCTGTTGTCCACCAGCTTGTCGAAGTCCACCCATTGCGACTTCTCCAGCTCGCCGGCCTCGGTCATCACCGTCTCCAGCCGTTCCAGCGCCGACCGCGCCATCATCGGCCCCGCGTTCCAGGCATCGATCTGCCGGTGTCGGGCGGTAACGGCCTCCAGGGTATCCAGGTCCGTATCCGGGAACTGGTCGATGATGGCCTCCGCCACCTCCCGGTCCGTGTGGTCCACGATCCACTGCTGCGCCCGCGCGATGGCGTTGGCAAAGCCCTGAATGACCTCCGGGTGCGCCGTCATATAGCTCTGGCTGGCGAAATAGGCGGTGTAGGGGATCTCTCCGGACTCCTCGCCGATGGAGCAGAGGATATACCCGTGTCCGGCGCGCTCTACCTCCGTGGCGGTGGGCTCAAACAGCGTCACATAGTCCCCCTGCCCGCCGGTAAAGGCTCCGGCCATCATGTTGAACTGCACCGAGGTGTCCACCACCGCGTCCTCCTGCGGCACGATACCGTGCTGCTTGAGGACGTATTCCAGCGTCATCTCCGGCACGCCGCCCTTGCGCCCGCCGATGATGGTCTTGCCCTTCAGGTCGTTCCAGTCGAAGGTCTCGTCGCTGCGGCCCACCAGGAACGAGCCGTCCCGCTTGGTCAGCTGGGCGAAGAT
>DJPP01000023.1 GCA_002438575.1 Oscillospiraceae bacterium UBA6409
GACATCGATCCCGCTGTGCGGGAGGCGCTGCGCTTTGTCACTGCCGAGACGGTGGACGCCGTGTTTGCCCATGCGCTGACCCTGCCGAAAAAAGAGGCGGCGGTGGAGCATCTGGCGGTGATGGGCAGTCCGGCTATGCAGGAGGTACGTCATGGCGATCAACTTTAATAAGGCGGAGTTCGTGCTCTCGGCTGTAAGGGCGGAGACATTCATCCGCGACGGAAAGCCCCAGGTCACCTTCGCGGGGCGCAGCAATGTGGGCAAGTCCTCCGTGATCAACCGGCTGCTGGGCCGCAAGAATTTCGCCCGGGTGGGCGCTACCCCCGGTAAGACCAGCCAGATCAACTATTTTGATATCGACGGCAAGCTGTACTTCACCGACCTGCCCGGCTACGGCTACGCCAAGGTCTCCAAGGAGGAGCGCGACCGCTGGGGCCGCCTGATGGAGCGCTACTTTGCAGAGGAGGGGCTTATCACCCTGGGCGTGCTGATCGTGGATGCGCGGCACAAGCCCACCGCCGATGACGTGACCATGTGCGACTGGTTCAAGGGCACCGGCTGCCCGGTCATCGTCGTGGCCAACAAGCTGGACAAGCTGAAAAAGAGTGAGATCGAGCCTAACCTGGCCCTGATCCGCCAGACGCTGACCCTGCCGGAGGACGCGCTGCTGATCCCCTTCTCCGCCGAGAAGGGCACCGGAAAAACGGAACTCCTGGCCGCTATCGGCGAGATATGCGGCAAATAAGAGTAAAACCTCCGACTGAGTCGGAGGTTTTACTCTTTGCATGGGAGAGAAAGGGAAGGTCACTTTTGCTGCTTGCGCGGATGTACGAACTCCGCCAGCATGGCGCCGCCCAGCACCATCGCCGCGCCCAGCCAGCGGGCGGGCGTCAGCGTTTCATCCAGCAGCAGCACGGAGAAAAACACGGCGCTCAGCGGCTCCAGATAGCCGCAGATGGACACGGTCTGTACCGGAAGCGCGCCGATAGAGGAAAAGTACAGCCAGCAGCCGAAGCCGGTGTTTACAATGCCCAGCAGCAGGATCCAGGGCCAGCTTTCGGCGGGAACAGCGGGGATGCCGCTGCGGACCAGCATATATACGGCCGTTACCGCAGAGGCGGAGAGCAGTTGTATCGCTGTGTTTTCCAGGCCGGGCAGGGCGGCCTTTTTGTTGGTGATGACCATGATGACATACAGCACCGCGCCGCCCAGACCACACAGCAGTCCCCCTGCGTCCAGTGTACCGCCGTCCACGCCGTTGAGCATCACCACGCCGAAAAAGACTACAGCGATGCCTGCCAGCTTGGGTACGGTCAGCTTTTCCCGGAAAAACAGGGGGGAGAGGGCGATCAGCAGCACCGGACCGCAGTAGTACAGCAGTGTAGCGATGGATACGCCCACAAGCTGGTAGGCCCGGTACAGGCATAGCCAGCTCAGACCCATGGCCGCGCCGGACAGCGCTACCAGCAGCAGCCTGCGGGGCTTCTTCAGGCAGGTGACGCGTTGGCGGGTCAGGAAAAACACCGCCAGCAGGAATAGTGTGCCCAGCAGGGACCGCAGCACGACGATCTCCGTGCTGCCCAGCGCGATATGTCCGGCCACCACGCCGTTCAGGCCGAACAGCAGCAGGGCCGAGAGGTATTTAATATGTGGTATTTTGTGTGCCATAGTGCGGCGCTCCTCGTGGAAAATCGTGGGTTTTGCAAATTGACATTATTATAATACGGTGTTATTCTTGCGTAAAGAGAAAAGTATGCAATCGGGATTCCAGCGGCAGAACGGTTTTTGCTGCAGCTCTCCCACCGGACGGAATGATAAAAAACTTTCAGCAATGCAGAAAAATTTTTAGGAAAAATGCAAAAAAGGGCTGTTAATTGTCCTAAACGTATGGTATAATCCGGAGTGAACAAGCAAGCAACGCGGCGCACTGTGCGCCCGCGGTAACATTTCAAACAGGAGGTTTTGCAAATGGAAACTTACGGACTGGAAAAGCTGGGTATCATCAACGCCAAGGCGGTCTATCGTAATCTGACCCCCGCACAGCTGACCGAGCACGCGCTCTGCCGCGGCGAGGGCACGCTGTCCAATACCGGTGCCCTGGTGGTCAAGACCGGCAAATATACCGGCCGCAGCGCCAATGATAAGTTCATCGTGGACACCCCTGCCGTCCATGACGACATCGCCTGGGGCAAGGTGAACCGCCCCATCGAGAAGGCTAAGTTCGATGCGATCCGCGCCAAGGTCATTGCCTATCTGCAGGGCAAGGAGATCTTTATCTTCGACGGCTTTGCCGGCGCTGATCCCAAGTACACCAAGGCCTTCCGCATCGTCAACGAGCTGGCCAGCCAGAACCTCTTTATCCACCAGCTCCTGCGCCGTCCTACGGCCGAACAGCTGAAGGACTTTAAGGAGGACTACACCATTATCGCCGCCCCCGGCTTCAAGTGCATTCCCGAGATCGACGGCACCCGCAGCGAGGCTGCCATTCTGGTGGACTACGAGGCCCACGAGGTGGTGATCTGCGGTACCCAGTATGCCGGCGAGATCAAGAAGTCCGTCTTCTCTGTGATGAACTATGTCCTGCCCAAGCAGGGCGTGTTCCCCATGCACTGCTCCGCCAATATCGGCAAGAACGGCGACAGCGCCGTGTTCTTCGGCCTGTCCGGCACCGGCAAGACCACGCTGTCTGCCGACCCCAACCGTATGCTCATCGGCGATGACGAGCATGGCTGGGCGGACGACTCCGTGTTCAACTTCGAGGGCGGCTGCTACGCCAAGTGCATCAACCTGAGCCCCGAGGGCGAGCCTGAGATCTACAACGCCATCAAGTTCGGCGCGCTGGTGGAGAACGTGGTCATGGATCCCGACACCCGCGAATTCGACTTCGACGATGACTCCCTGGCCGTCAACTCCCGCGTGGGCTATCCCGTGGAGTATATCCCCAACGCCGAGCTGTCCGGCATGAGCCCCAGCGTCCCCAAGACGGTCATTTTCCTGACCGCCGACGCTTACGGTGTGCTGCCTCCCATCAGCAAGCTGGATAAGAACCAGGCCATGTACTACTTCGTCTCCGGCTTCACCTCCAAGGTAGCCGGCACGGAGATCGGCGTCACCGAGCCTGTGCCTACCTTCTCCACCTGCTTCGGCGAGCCCTTCCTGCCCCTGGATCCCTCTGTCTACGCCGCCATGCTGGCGGACAAGGTGGAGAAGGCCGGTGCGAAGGTCTACCTGGTCAACACCGGCTGGAACGGTACCGGCAAGCGCATGAAGCTCAGCTACACCCGCGCCATGGTCACCGCCGCCCTGACCGGCGAGATCGAAAAGAGTGCGTTCGTCACCGATCCCACCTTCGGTGTGCAGGTGCCCACCAGCATCGAGGGCGTGCCCTCTGAGCTGCTGATCCCCGAGAATACCTGGGAGGACAAGGCTGCCTATCAGGCAAGCTGCAAGAAGCTGGCCGCCAGCTTTGTGGAGAACTTCAAGAAGTACACCCACATGAGCGACGAGGTCGTGGCCGCCGGTCCCAAGGCGTAAGTACGCTGTCGACAAAGGCACCCTGCGGGGTGCCTTTGCTTTGCAAAAAATTCCCCGACAACGTCGGGGAATTTTTTTAAGTGACTTTAAGGTGCATTTCAGCTATCTGCGCTATGCTTATCTCACAGCAGAGGAAGGCCTACTTCTTCAGCGCGTTCACGGCCTCCCGCAGAGCGTCCACGTGCTCCTGCTTTGTGGCCCAGCTGGCGCAGAAGCGCACGCCGGAGTGTGTCTCATCCACGCGCTCCCAGTACTCATAACCGAAGTTCTGGCCCAGAATGGCCAGCTCGTCATCCGGCATGATGGGGTACTGCTGGTTGGTGGGGGAGTCGAACAGCAGGGGATAGCCCGCGGACACAAAGATGTCCCGGATCTGGTGCGCCATCTCAATGGCGTGGCGGGAGATCTTGAAGTACAGGTCGTCGGTGAACAGCGCGTCGAACTGCACGCCCAGCAGCCGGCCCTTGGCCATGCGGCCGCCCCGCTGCTTCATGATGAAGCGGAAATCCTTTTTCAGCGCTTCATTCATAATGACCACCGCCTCGCCGAACAGGGCGCCCACCTTGGTGCCGCCGATGTAGAACACATCGCACAGCCGCGCGATCTCCGGCAGCGTCATGTCGCTCTCCTCAGCCATCAGGCCATAGCCCAGGCGGGCGCCGTCGATGAACAGCGGCAGGCCGTATCGGCGGCAGGTGTCATACAGCGCCGTCAGCTCCGCCTTGGTGTACAGCGTGCCGCCCTCGGTGGGGTGGGAGATGTACACCATACCGGGCTGGACGATGTGCTCCGTGGACTCGTCGTTTTTGTGCCACTCCACATAGTCCCGTACCTGCTGTGCGGTGATCTTGCCGTTGGTGGTGGGCAGGGTGATGACCTTGTGACCGGTGGACTCGATGGCGCCGGCCTCATGGCAGTTGATGTGGCCGCTGACAGCGGAGATCACGCCCTGCCAGGGCCGCAGGATAGCGGCGATGACCGTGGTGTTGGTTTGTGTGCCGCCCACCAGAAAATGCACGTCGGCCTCCGGGGCCTGGCAGGCGGCCTTGATCTTCTCCCGCGCCGCCTCGCAGTATTCGTCCTCGCCGTAGCCCACGGTCTGCACCATGTTCGTTTCGGCCAGCTTGACCATGATAGAGGGGTGTGCGCCCTCCAGATAATCACTGTTGAAATAGATCATTGCGGTTCTCCTTTATCTTTTGATGGAACGGAGCCGGCGGCTCCGCCGTCTATACGGCAGACAGTATTTCTATTGTAATCCCTGGTTTCTCGGAAGTAAAGAGAAACTGTTACAATTTCATTACATCTTGTACATATCCCTTGCACTGAACGAAAAAACCTGTTACAATACCCAACGATAAGGAGGCGTGTACCCATGAACGATGCACCCAAGAGAAGATCCCGTGTACAGCAGGAGCAGCCGGCCGAGCGTACCGGCAGCAGTCACCGCAGCAGAAGGAGCCGCGGCGGCAGAAAGAACGGAAAAGCCCTGTATTACGCTGTTTTGGTGGTCCTGGTGGGCGTGCTGGTGTTCTCATCTGTCAAGATCATTTCGTATCTGAAGGCGCAGAAGGACACCGAGAAGATCAACGACAATATCAGCCAGGATTTCATCAGTCCGGACGATACCGCCGGCGATACCGACACCGATGGCGACGGCACCGACGGCGACAGCCAGGAGACGCAGAAGCCTGTCAAGAAGGATGATGAGAGCATCAAGGTGGACTTCACCGCTATGCAGGCCAAGTACCC
>DJPP01000012.1:0-2199 GCA_002438575.1 Oscillospiraceae bacterium UBA6409
ACAGCCTCCACGGTGACGGTCAGGCGTGCGGTGTTGAGGTACATGGCGACCTCCTGGGCGGCGGAGACCTTGAAGCTGCTCTCCTCATTGACCAGAAGCGTCAGCGTCAGGGGTGTCTCGTCCTCCGCCTGTTCGCCCAGGGCGGCGTTCAGCAGGCGGTTATAGGCCGCGGTGTCATAAGGCGTTTCCAGCGTGGTATCGTAGCCCGCGTAGGCGGGGGAGGCAGGCAGCTGGGCCGCCGTGCCCTGCCCCAGCAGGCAGGAGGAAACCAGCGTTTCGCGGTCGATACCGGCGCTGAGCGCCCGGCGAAGGGCGGGGTCGGACAGGGACTCCCGCCGGGTGTTCATGCCGAGAAACTGCATGACGGGGGTGGCCGCCTCGGCGTAGTCGCCGGCGCCGGAGACGCCGGTGCTGTTGCTGCCGGTGAGATCCAGCGTCAGCAGCTGTACCTCACGGGAGGAGAAGGCGTACAGGGCGGAGTCCTGGTCCTTGCAGTGCTGCAGGCGGATGGTGGACAGCGGCAGCGCGCTGCTGTCCTGCCACCAGCGGCTGTTGGCCGTCAGATAGGCGCCCGCGTCATCCTTGGCGAACAGATAGGGGCCGCTGCCCGTGGGGGCGGTGCGGTTCTCGGTGCCGGCCTTGACGATGGGAATGTCCAGGCGGCTGGGCAGGGTGGCCAGAGGGGCGGACAGCGCGATGACCACCGCGTCCTCGCGGACGTACACAGAGGTCACGTCCCGCAGGCGGGCGGCATAGCGGTCAGAGGTGCGGGCACGCTCCAGCGTGGCGGCCACATCCGCCGCCGTGACGGCGGAGCCGTCAGAGAAGGCCGCGTCGGCCTTGATACGGATGGTCCAGGTGCGCTGGGCGGAATCATACGTCCAGCTGTCCGCCAGGACGGCCTGGGGCCGGAACTGCTCGTCCAGGGCGAACAGCCCCTGGTACATGAGGGACTCTACGGTCTGCTGCATGGTGTCCGTGGTGCGGACGGGGTCCAGGGTGCCGCCGGCGATATAGGGCAGGGTAAAGGCGGTCAGCGGCTCCGGCTCCGGTTCCTCGTTTTCATTCTGGTAGAAGTCGGACAGCTCCCCCAGGGGGTCCTCGGTGACCTCCCAGTCGGCGCAGCCGGCGGCCAGCAGCATGGTCAGCGTTAGCAGCAGGCACAGCAGTGCACGTTTCATAGCGTATCCTCCCGCAGGGCGATCAGCGCGGCCTGCTCGCCCCGGCGCAGGCCCATTTTCCGGTGGCTCCAGTACAGGTCCGGGCGGCAGGCGGTGCAGTGATCGCAGATGTCGATGTGTGTCACCCCGGCCTTTTGCAGCCACAGGGCGTTGACGGCCTTCAGGTCGATGTGCCACTTGCTGCCGTTCCATGCCATGAACGGCTCCGCCGCATCGCATAGCGCGGCCCGCAGGGCCTCCGGCACATCGCCGTCCGTCTCAAAGCAGCACGGCCCAATGGCCGGTCCGATGGCGGCACGGAGGTCCGCTGGGTCGCAGCCGTAATCCTCGGCCATGACCCGCACCGTTTCCGCGGCGATGCCGGCGGCGGTGCCCCGCCAGCCGGCGTGGGCCGCGCCGACGACCCGGCGCACCGGATCGTGGAGCAGCAGCACGCAGCAATCGGCGGAGAAGACGATCAGGGGGATGCCGGGCACGTCCGTCACCAGGGCGTCGGCGCTGTCGTAGTCCTGGGGCCGCCACAGACCCTTGCCGCAGTCCTCCGCCGTGACCCGGCGCACGTCGCTGCGGTGTACCTGACGGCTGAGCACCGCCCGCTGCACGTCCGTGTCCAGCCCGGCGCACAGGCGGCGGAAGTTCGCCTGCACGTTGGCCGGGTCGTCGCCCCGGCGGTCATCCAGGTTCAGACTGTCCCAGGGCGCGGGGGAGACACCGCCCTTACGGGTGGAAAAGCCGTGGGTGATGGCGTTGTTTTCCAGCACGTCGGAGGTCAGATAGACAAGATCGTTTTTCGTGTGGGTGTGGAACATGGACACAGTCCTTCCTTACAGAAACCGGGCGGCGGCATCAGCCGCCGCCCGACATTTTATAAAGCCTCGCAGAGTTTGCGCCCGTAGGCGCAAACAAAGTCAAATCCATTTTCGGCGGCGGCGTGTACGTCGCCGAAAATCCTTCTCGGCCTGCAAACGTGCGCGGGCGCGTCTTTGGCGCGCACGTCGTGCGCTGCAGCAGGCCGCAG
>DJPP01000012.1:2318-2953 GCA_002438575.1 Oscillospiraceae bacterium UBA6409
GGGCACAGGTCGTTGCGGCCGACCTTGACCACCTTGGTGGGGCGTTTCTTCACGGTGCCGTCGCCGCCCACGTTCTCGGTCATGCCGCTGGCCACGCGCTCGCGCTTGACCTCCTCGTTCTGGCGCAGGCGGACGGAGTACAGACGGCGCACCGTCTCCTCCTTCATGGCGTCGATCATCTCCTCGAACATCTCCAGGGACTCCTTCTTGTAGGCGTCCACCGGGTTGGTCTGGGCGTAGGCCCGCAGGCGGATGCCCTGGCGCAGATCCTGCATGGCGTCGATATGGTCCATCCAGTATTCGTCCACCACCCGCAGCAGCACCACGCGCTCCAGCTCACGCATGACGGGCGGGGTGATCTCCTGCTCCTTCTTCTCATAGAAGTCGGCGGCGGCCTTGGTGAACATATTGATGAAGTCGTCCTCGGTAAGGGTGGGGAGCTGGCTCTCGTCGATCTTCACGGTGTACTTGGTGAAATACACGCCCTCTACGCCGCGGAGAAGCTCCTTGCACTGGACCATGTCCAGGTGCTCCTGACCCATGAAGGCGCTGCGGACCTGGTGGCCGATGGCGCTCTCCATCATGCCCATGATGATGCCCTTGACGTCCATGCCGTCCAGCACCTGCTTGCGCTG
>DJPP01000012.1:3049-3273 GCA_002438575.1 Oscillospiraceae bacterium UBA6409
TTACGGGCCTGGAAGTTGCGGCTCTCCACCGTGGTCTGGGCCTGCTCGATGGCGCGGGAGAGCATCTTGTTCTCGATGGGGGTATCCTCGTCGATGTTCATGCGCTCCATCATGCCGGTGACGCGGTCGCCGCCGAACAGGCGCATGAGGTCGTCCTCCAGGGAGATGTAGAACCGGGTCTCGCCGGGGTCGCCCTGACGGCCGGCACGGCCGCGGAGCTGGTT
>DJPP01000012.1:3332-4111 GCA_002438575.1 Oscillospiraceae bacterium UBA6409
CCGATGATGAACAATCCGCCGGCGGCGCGGACCTTGTCGGCCTCGCCGGCGATCTCCGCCTTGTGCTGGGCCAGCTTCTCGGCGAACAGCTTCCGGGCGTCCAGGATCTCCTGGTTATCCGTTTCGGCGTAGCCGGTGGCCTCGGCAATGAGCTCGTCGGTGAGGCCGGCCTTGCGGAGGTCGTTCTTGGCCATATACTCGGCGTTGCCGCCCAGCATGATATCGGTACCGCGTCCGGCCATGTTGGTGGCCACGGTGACGGCGCCGAACTGGCCCGCCTGGGCCACGATCTCGGCCTCGCGCTCATGGTTTTTGGCGTTCAGCAGGTTATGCTTGATGCCCTCGCGGGTCAGCATCTTGCCCAGCAGCTCGTTCTTCTCGATGGACACGGTGCCCACCAGCACCGGCTGGCCCTTGGCGTGGCACGCCTTTACCTGCTGGATGACGGCGCGGTACTTGCCGTTCTCGGTCTTGTACACGCTGTCCTCGTTGTCGATACGGGCGATGGGGCGGTTGGTGGGGATCTCGATGATGTCCAGCGCGTAAATGGTGGCGAATTCCTCCTCCTCCGTCAGCGCCGTACCGGTCATGCCGGACAGCTTGCGGTAGAGGCGAAAGTAATTCTGGAACGTGATGGTGGCCAGCGTCTTGCTCTCGCGCTGGACGGACAGGTGCTCCTTGGCCTCGATGGCCTGGTGCAGACCCTCGGAGTACCGGCGGCCGAACATCAGGCGGCCGGTGAACTCGTCCACGATGACCACCTCGCCGTCCTTGACCAC
>DJPP01000012.1:4216-4437 GCA_002438575.1 Oscillospiraceae bacterium UBA6409
TCCAGATGGAAGAACTCCTCCGCCTTCTTCACGCCGCGGGCGGTGAGGGTGACGCTGCGGGCTTTCTCGTCCACCACATAGTCGGCGTCGATGTCGGTGGATTCCTCCTCCTTGTCGTCGCTCTCCACCACCACAAATTTCTTCAGCCGGGCGGCGAACATCTCGGCCATATCGTACAGCTGGGTGGACTTCTCGCCCATGCCGGAGATGATCAGGGGGGT
>DJPP01000012.1:4471-7083 GCA_002438575.1 Oscillospiraceae bacterium UBA6409
TCATCGATCAGGATGGAGTCCACCTCATCCACGATGGCGAAGGCGTGGCCCCGCTGGACCTGCTCGTTGGCGTACAGGGCCATGTTGTCACGCAGGTAGTCGAAGCCCATCTCGTTGTTGGTGCCGTAGGTGATGTCCGCCTGATAGGCCTTCTGGCGTTCCTCCTTCTTCATGTCGTGGATGATCAGACCCACGGTCAGACCCATGAAGCGGTGGACCTTGCCCATCCACTCGGAGTCACGCTTGGCCAGATAGTCGTTGACGGTGACGATGTGCACGCCCTCGCCGGTCAGCGCGTTCAGGTAGGCCGGCAGGGTGGCCACCAGCGTTTTGCCCTCGCCGGTCTTCATCTCGGCGATGCGGCCCTGGTGCAGCACGATGCCGCCCACCAGCTGGACGGGATAGGGGCGCATACCCAGCACGCGGTCCGCGGCCTCCCGCACGGCGGCAAAGGCCTCCGGCAGGATATCGTCCAGCGTCTCGCCCGCGGCAAGGCGCTGCTTGAATTCAGGGGTCTTGGCCTGCAGCTCCGCATCGGTCAGCTGCCTGTACTCGTCCTCCAGGGCGGTGATCTTGTCCACGATGGGGTAGATGCTCTTCAGCTCCCGCTGGCTGTAGGTGCCGAAGACCTTGGTAAACAGTCCCATATATTCTGTATCCTTTCTGCGTAAAAAGATAAAAGACATCTGTACATAATTATACCAGTAGAGTATACCACACTCTTTTGTCTAATGCAAAAAGATTTTCTGTGAACAGTTATCGGTCAGTCGTGCCGCTTTGCGGTTGTACGAGGCAAAAAAATGTGGTATACTGGCAGAAAGAAAAAGTCTCTGCGTGAGGCAACAATAAAAAGAAGGAGTTTTCGCCATGAAGCTGCGTTTTTACGGCGCTGACCGGTGCGTTACCGGCAGCTGCCATTGTCTGGAGGTCAACGGCAAGCATATCCTGGTGGACTGCGGTTTGCAGCAGGGCCGGGACGAGATCGACAATACCGCGCTGCCCTTCCACCCCGGCAGCATTGACGTGGTGCTGGTGACCCATGCCCACATCGACCACTCCGGCCGCATCCCCATGCTCATCAAAAACGGGTTCCAGGGGAAGATCATCACCACCCGCCTGACCGCCGATCTGCTGGACATCATGCTCCAGGACTCCGCCCATATCCAGGAGCAGGACGCGGAGTACCAGAACCGCAAGAACAAGCGCGCCGGACGCCCGGAGGTGGAGCCGATCTACACCGTGGCGGACGCCCTGCGCGTCCGCGAGTTCATCCAGACCTGCGAATACGGCCAGGACGTTCCCGTGGTAGAGGGTGTGACGGCGCAGTTCATTGATGCCGGCCACCTGCTGGGCAGCGCCAGCATCAAGCTCACCTGCCATGAGGGTGATGAAACGCGCACCGTGGTGTTCTCCGGCGATATCGGCAATGTGGATCAGCCCATCATCCGCGATCCCCAGTTCTTCGACAGCGCGGACTATGTGCTTACCGAGTCCACCTACGGCGACCGCAACCACACCGAGGTGTGGAGCTATACCGGCCAGCTGGCGGAGATCATCGACGAGACGCTGGGCAAGGGCGGCAACGTGGTCATCCCCTCCTTCGCCGTGGGCCGCACCCAGGAGCTGCTGTACTTCATCCGCGAGATCAAGGACAAGAATCTGGTCACGTCCGTCAAGGACTTCCCGGTGTACGTGGACAGTCCGCTGGCCAAGAAGGCCACCACGATCTTCTGCGGCGACCTGCGGGGCTATCTGGATGAGGACGCCCTGGCGCTGGTGCAGGACGGCACCCATATGTTCAGCTTCCCCGGTCTGCACCTGACCGAGACGGTGGACGAGTCCAAGCTGCTGAACATGGACAAGACCCCCAAGGTCATCATCTCTGCCTCCGGTATGTGCGACGCGGGCCGTATCCGCCACCATCTGAAGTATAACCTCTGGCGCGCCGACAGCGCCGTGGTGTTCGTGGGCTTCCAGTCCCCGGGTACGTTGGGGCGCAACCTGCTGGACGGGGCCGACAGTGTCAAGCTCTTCGGCGAGGATGTGGCCGTCCGGGCCAAGATCGTCAACTTCCCCGGCCTCAGCTCTCACGCTGACCATGACCATCTGGTGGACTGGATCAAGCACTTTGACCCGGCGAAGACCACCCATGTGTTCGTGGTCCACGGCGACCGCGAGGTAGCGCCCGTGTACGCCGAGACGGTAAAGGGACTGGGCTTTGCCGCCCACGCACCCCAGTATACCGAGGAGTACGATCTGATCGCCGACAGGCAGCTTGCCCCCGGCTACCTGCCGGAGCGCAAGACCCGGGCCTACGAGGGTGCGCCCAAGGCCACGGCGGCCTACCAGAAGCTGGTGCAGCTGGGCGATATGCTCATCGGCCTCATCCGCCGCAGCAAGGGCCGGGACAACAAGACGCTGGCCGCCTTTGCCGATGCCATCGGCAAGGTCATCAGCAAGTTCGAGTTCTGAGCCGTGCCGGAGAAGAACAAGACCTACCGCGCCCGCATCGAGGGGTATACCTCCGAGGGACTGGGCGTGGCCCGCATCGACGGGCAGGCGGTGTTCGTCCACCGGGCGCTGCGGGGCGAGGACTGTGATGTGCTCATCCT
>DJPP01000012.1:7170-8701 GCA_002438575.1 Oscillospiraceae bacterium UBA6409
TGGAGCCGGACTGCCCGTACTATGGGCGGTGCGGCGGCTGCGACTTCCGCCACATGGACAGGGAGGAGGAGCTGGAGGCCAAGCGCCAGCGGGTGCAGGACGCCCTGCGCCGCATCGGCGGCAGCGAGGTGACGGTGGAGAGCATCCTCTCCGGTGCGCCGCTGCACTACCGCAACAAGAGCCAGTACCCCGTGTCCGCCGATGGGCAGGTGGGTTTCTACAAGGCCCGCAGCCACCAGGTGATCCCGGTGGACTGCTGCCGGATCCAGAAGCCCCAGGCCGACGCGGCGGCGGAGGCCCTGCGGCGGTATCTCCGGGAATACGGCGTGCCCTGTTACGATGAAAGGACCCGGCGGGGTTTGGTGCGGCACCTGTATGTCCGCACGAACAGCGCGGGGCAGTCATTGGTCTGCGTGCTGGTCAACGGGAGGAAGCTGCCCTGCGAGGACACGCTGGTGTCGTTTATGCGGCAGGCGCTGCCGGATGCCGTGGGCGTGGTGCTGGGCGTGAACACCCAGCCCACCGGGGCTGTACTGGGCAGTGAATACCGCACCCTGTGGGGCGCGGACGTGCTGGAGGATACCCTGTGCGGCCTGTCCTTCCGGCTGAGCGTGCCGTCCTTTTATCAGGTGAACCATGATATGGCGGAGGTACTGTACGACACCGCCGTGGACTTCGCGGGCCTGACCGGGTGCGAGACGGTGCTGGACCTGTACTGCGGCGCGGGCACCATCACCCAGGTGATGGCCCGGCACGCGGCGCGGGTCATCGGCGCGGAGATCGTGCCCGAGGCCATTGCCGATGCCAAGGAGAACGCAAAACGCAATGGCATCGGAAATGTGGAGTTTCTCTGCGGCGACGCGGCGGCGGCCGCGGCGGACTTCGCCGCAAAGGGCCTGCGGCCGGACGTGCTGTGCGTGGACCCGCCCCGGAAGGGGCTCAGCCCGGAGGTCATCGATGCCGCGGCGTCGATGGCGCCGCAGCGTATCGTCTACGTCTCCTGTGACCCGGCGACGCTGGCGCGTGATGTGAAGCGGTTTGCCCAGGCGGGCTATGCCGCCGTCCGCGCCGCGGCTGTGGATATGTTCCCGGGTACGGCGAATGTGGAGACGGTGGTGCGGCTGGAACGCTGTGTATAACAAAAGAAAACCCGCCCGTGGGGTCCTCCCATAGGCGGTTTTTTCGTTATAATACAAAGATCCACCGGCAAAACCGGTGGAAACCCATTGACAATGTGGAAAAAAATTGGTATAATGACTTGCTTTATATTGGGAAAGTGGCGGCATAGCCCCACTTTCATCTATGTGCAGTATACCATCTCCGCCGGCAAAGCACAAGGGGTTGTGGTCAAAATGAACCAACAAGCCCGTGCGTATCGCGACGGAGCGCCCCCGCGGCCGCACAGGTCAGCGGCTGCGGGAGGGAAATAAGAACAGAAAGGCGTGATCGTAGAGATGGCGAAAGACAAGTACTACGGCAAGACCCTGCGAAAGAACTTTGCCCGCCACGAGGAAGTCATGGCAATGCCCAA
>DJPP01000012.1:8727-8960 GCA_002438575.1 Oscillospiraceae bacterium UBA6409
CTGCTGGAGATCCAGAAGAAGTCCTATCAGTGGTTCCTGGATACCGGCCTGCGCGAGGTGTTTGCCGATGTGGCCTCCATCGTGGACTATGCCGGTAATCTGGAGCTGAGCTTCATTGATTACAGCATGGACGAAAAGCCCAAGTACGACGTGGAGGAGTGCAAGGCGCGCGACGCCACGTATGCCGCCCCCATGAAGGTGCTGGTGCGCCTGCACAACAAGGAGACCGGCGA
>DJPP01000012.1:9040-9956 GCA_002438575.1 Oscillospiraceae bacterium UBA6409
ACGGCGCCGAGCGCGTGGTGGTCAGCCAGATCGTCCGTTCCCCCGGCATCTATTACGGCAAGGAGATCGATCTGAAGACCGATCTGCCGCTGCTGACCAGCACCGTCATCCCTTACCGCGGCGCGTGGCTGGAGTACGAGACCGACACCAGCGAGGTGTTCTGGGTCCGTATCGACAAGAACCGCAAGCTGCCCATCACCTGCCTGATCCGCGCCCTGGGCCTGAAGACCGACGCGGAGATCCTGGAGCGCTTCGGCGATGACCGCCGCATCGTGGCTACCCTGGAAAAGGATACCTGCAAGACCTATGAAGAGGCCATGCTGGAGATCTACCGCAAGCTCCGCCCCGGTGAGCCCCCCACGCTGGACTCCGCCGAGACGCTGCTGCAAAACCTGTTCTTCGACCCGCGCCGCTATGACCTGAGCACCGTGGGCCGGTACAAATTCAACAAGAAGCTGACCTTCTGGACCCGCGCCAAGGGCCAGAAGCTGGCCATGCCCGTGGCCGATCCCGCCACCGGCGAGATCCTGTTCGAGGACGGCCATGTGCTTACCGCCGACGACTGCACCCTGATGGACACCGTGGGCGTGCCCGAGATCAGCGTCACGCTGGACAGCGGCGACACCATCCGCATCTTCACCAACAAGATGTGCGATATGCGCCACTATGTGGACTTTGATCCCCGTGAGCTCTGCGGCATCAAGGAGCGCGTGCGCTTCGACGTGCTGCAGGAGCTGCTGGGCAAGTACAGCGGCGACGAGCTGGTGAAGCAGTGCCGCCTCCACGCCGACGATCTGGTGCCCAAGCACATCATCGTGGATGACATCTTCGCGTCCATCAACTACATGAACGCTCTGGCCCACGGTCTGGTGACCAAGGACGATATCGACCACCTGGGCAACCGCCGCCTGCGCTG
>DJPP01000012.1:10018-10916 GCA_002438575.1 Oscillospiraceae bacterium UBA6409
AGAACCAGTTCCGCATCGGCTTCAGCCGCATGGAGCGCGTCATCCGTGAGCGCATGACCATCCAGGATCTGGATATCGTTACGCCCCAGAGCCTGATCAACATCCGGCCCGTCACCGCGGCCATCAAGGAGTTCTTCGGCTCCAGTCCCCTGAGCCAGTT
Organism: Oscillospiraceae bacterium UBA6409; assembly: GCA_002438575.1. GTDB lineage: Bacteria > Bacillota > Clostridia > Oscillospirales > Oscillospiraceae > Vescimonas. Next base: position 10,179 of record DJPP01000012.1, read on the forward strand.
CATGGACCAGACCAACCCCCTGGCCGAGCTGACCCACAAGCGCCGTCTGTCCGCCCTGGGCCCCGGCGGTCTGAGCCGTGAGCGCGCCAACATGGAGGTCCGCGACGTCCACTATTCCCACTACGGCCGTATGTGCCCCATCGAGACCCCTGAAGGTCCCAACATCGGCCTGATCTCCTACCTGGCCACCTATGCCCGTATCAACGAATACGGCTTTATCGAGGCGCCCTTCCGCGCCGTGGACCACGAGACCGGCCATGTTTCCGACGACATCACCTACATGACCGCCGACGTGGAGGATCAGTATGTGGTGGGCCAGGCCGCCGAGCCGGTGGACAAGAACGGCTGCCTGACCAACGAGCGTATCACCTGCCGCCACCGCGACGAGATCGTGGAGGTCCCCCGCAGCGGCGTGGACTATATCGATGTCTCTCCCCGCATGATGGTGTCCATCGCCACGGCCATGATCCCCTTCCTGCCCAACGACGACGCCAACCGCGCGCTGATGGGCGCCAATATGCAGCGTCAGGCTGTGCCGCTGCTGCGGCCGGAGGCCCCCATTGTGGGCACCGGCATGGAGCACAAGATCTGCCTGGACTCCGAGGTGGCCGTGCTGGCCGAGGGCGACGGCGTCGTCACCAAGGTGGACGCCACCAACGTCTCCGTCAAGTATGACAGCGGCGAGACGAAGGAATACAAGCTCACGAAGTTCCTGCGCTCCAACCACGGCACCTGCAT
>DJPP01000012.1:10943-11563 GCA_002438575.1 Oscillospiraceae bacterium UBA6409
AATCAGAAGCCTATCGTCTCTGTGGGCGAGCGTGTCCACGGCGGCGACGATCCCACCGTCCTGGCCGACGGTCCCGCCACCGATCAGGGCGAGATCGCCCTGGGCCGCAACATCCTGGTGGGCTTTATGACCTGGGAGGGCTACAACTACGAGGACGCCGTCCTGCTGAACGAGCGCCTTGTCAAGGAGGACGTCTACACCTCCATCCATATCGAGGAATACGAGATCGATGCCCGCGATACCAAGCTGGGGCCGGAGGAGATCACCCGCGATATCTCCAACGTGGGCGAGGACGCGCTGAAGGACCTGGATGAGCGCGGTATCATCCGCATCGGCGCCGAGGTCCACGCCGGCGACATCCTGGTGGGCAAGGTCACGCCCAAGGGCGAGACGGATCTGACCGCCGAGGAGCGCCTGCTGCGCGCCATCTTCGGCGAGAAGGCCCGCGAGGTCCGCGACACCTCCCTGAAGGTGCCCCACGGCGAAAGCGGCATCGTGGTGGACGCCAAGGTGTTCACCCGCGAGAACGGCGACGAGCTGGGCCCGGGCGTCAACGAGGTCGTCCGTGTCTACATTGCCCAGCGCCGCAAGATCCAGGTGGGCGACAAGATGGCCGGCCG
>DJPP01000111.1 GCA_002438575.1 Oscillospiraceae bacterium UBA6409
GAGCCGGAGAGCACCGGAGACGGGCTGTACGAGGCCGTGGAGGCTATTCTCTCCGACAACGAAAAACGCACCTCCATGGCCGGGGCCATGAAGGAGCTGGGTATCCCCGACGCCACGGCGCGTATCTACGACACGGTCATGGCGCTGGTGCGGAGGTAAGGGAGTCACCCCTCTCCCCTGTCCGTTCATACAATGGCGTAGCTGTTGGATGGACGGGAAAGGGAGGGCACATGAGGTATATCACCATAGAAGGCGGCACGCCGCTGCGGGGCGAGGTGGCGGTGCAGGGCGCGAAAAACAGCGTACTGCCCATTCTGGCCGCCACGCTGCTCAGCGGGGATGTGTGCCGCATTGAGGGCTGTCCGCACCTGAGCGATGTGGACTCGGCGGCGGATATCCTGCGGTACTTAGGCTGCGCCGTGCAGTGGGACGGAGACGACCTGCTGGTGGACAGCACCGCACTGACGCGGTGCGACATACCCCAGACACTGATGCGGCGGATGCGGTCCTCCGTGATCTTTCTGGGGGCGATACTGGCGCGGTGCGGCTGGGCGGAGCTGAGCTATCCCGGCGGGTGCGAGCTGGGGCCGCGGCCCATCGACCTGCACCTGGCGGCCCTGCGGGCGCTGGGGGCGGATATCGACGACGCAGGCGGGAGCCTGCGGTGCCGGGCGCGGAGGCTGACCGGCTGCCAGATCGTGCTGGCCACACCCAGCGTGGGCGCCACGGAGAACGCCATGCTGGCGGCCTGCGGCGCGGAGGGCGAGACGGTGATCTGCAACGCGGCGCGGGAGCCGGAGATCGCGGACCTGCAGGCCTTTTTATGCGCCATGGGCGCGGAGGTGCGGGGCGCGGGCGGCTCGGTCATCACGGTGACGCCGAAGCGCCCGCTGCACGGGTGCGTACACCGGGTGATACCGGACCGGATCGTGGCGGCCACCTATCTGTGCGCGGCGGCAGCCGCCGGCGGAGAGGTGACGCTGCGGAACACGGAGCACCGGCACCTGGCGGCGGTGACCACGGTACTGGACCAGGCGGGCTGCGGCGTCCGCTGCGGTGAGGGGTACATACAGCTGACGCGGACGGGACCGCTGCGGGCCGTGCCGCCGGTGCGGACGGCGCCGTATCCGGGGTTCCCCACCGACTGCCAGGCCATACTGATGGCGGCGCTGCTGCGGGCACAGGGGACCACGGTATTTGTGGAGAACATCTTTCAGAGCCGGTACCGGCACGTGCCGGAGCTGGCGCGCATGGGCGCGGACATCCGGACCGAGGGACGGGTGGCGGTGGTGTGCGGCGCGGAACGGCTGCACGGCACGGAGGTCGTGGCCACCGACCTGCGGGGCGGCGCGGCGCTGGCGGTGGCCGGACTGGCCGCCGAGGGCGTGACCACGGTACAGGGCATCGGCCACATCCACCGGGGCTACGCGGATCTGGCCGGGGACCTGCGGGCGCTGGGCGCCCGGATCACAGAGCAATAGACGAGACAGCAGAAACAGCGGAGGAGCACGGACGATGGCAAGGCGCAGACGGTACAACCATAAGCGGCGTAAGGGAAGCCTGAGCTTCCTTTATAAGCTGCTGGCTTTTGTGCTGATCTGCACCGCCATCGCCCTGGCTCTGACACTGTTTTTCCGTATACGCAGCATCGAGGTCAGCGGCAACGACCGCTATACCCGGCAGGAGATCATCGACGCGGCGGGCGTCAGCGAGGGGGACAATATGTTCCTGATGAACAAGTACAGCGCGGCGGAGCGCATACGCAGGGCGCTGCCGTATATCGAGACGGTGCAGTTCCGGCGGTCGCTGCCGGACGGGCTGTCCATCATCGTGACGGAGTGCACGGACCCGGCGGCCATCGTGCAGGACGGGAAAGCGTACCTGCTGTGCGACACGGGAAACATCGTGGACGAGGTAACGCCCGCTGCCGCGAAGCAGCGGATGCAGGTAAAGGGCCTGACGCTGACAGACCCGGCGGTGGGTCAGCCGGCAAAGGCGGCGGAGGGACAGGAGCTGGCGCTGGAGCAGCTGCTGACGCTCATGCAGGCACTGAGTGAACGGAGTATGACGGCGGACGTATCGCTGCTGGATATGAGCGACCCGGCACAGCTGACGCTGCGGTATCTGGAACGGTTCGACGTGCAGCTGCCCCGGGAGGCCGACTACGGCTACAAGCTGGACTATCTGATGGCCGTGGTAGAGAAGCTGGAGGTCAACGAGAAGGGCGTTATCAATATGATGCAGGACGGAAAGGCACGGTTCATTCCGGAGTGATGCCGCGCGTACCACACCGCATCGGGGCGCAGCGCAAAACTTTTTCGGTAAATTAAGTGCTTGCACTTGACGCTTGCGCCAATTCGTAATACAATACAAGATATAGCATTTACCAGGAGATAATCCGTCATTTTCATACAAATTATGGCAGGAGGAGCAGACATGGCTTTTGGATTGGAAACCGGCCCGGAGAACGTTGTCAGCATCAAGGTCGTGGGCGTAGGCGGCGGCGGAAACAACGTGGTCAACCGCATGGTACGCGGCGGCGCGCAGGGCGTTGATTTTGTTGCGGTCAACACGGACAAGCAGGCGCTGAATGCCTCCAGCGCTACCTATAAAATTCAGATCGGCGAGAAGCTGACCGGCGGTAAGGGTGCGGGTTCCAACCCGGATGTGGGCCGCAAGGCCGCGGAGGAGAGCCGCAACCAGATGGCCAAGGCACTGGAAAACACCGACATGGTGTTCATCACCGCCGGCATGGGCGGCGGCACCGGCACCGGCGCGGCACCGGTGGTGGCCGAGATTGCCCGGGAGGCGGGCATTCTGACCGTGGGCGTGGTGACCAAGCCCTTCGGCTTCGAGGGCCGCCGCCGCATGACCCAAGCGGAGCAGGGCATCGAGGAGCTGCGGAGCAAGGTGGACTCCCTTGTCATCATCCCCAACGAGCGCCTGAAGTACGCCACCGATCAGAAGATCACCTTTGCCAACGCTTTTGAGATCGCGGACGACGTGCTGCGCCAGGCGGTGCAGTCCATCTCCGACCTGATCCGCGACACCGGGTTCATCAACCTGGACTTCGCGGACGTGACCGCCATTATGAAGGACGCGGGTCTGGCTCACATGGGCGTGGGCCGCGCAGCCGGCAAGGGCAAGGCCGAGGAGGCCGCCAAAATGGCCATCTCCTCCCCCCTGCTGGAGACCTCTATCAACGGCGCACGGGGCGTGCTGATCAACGTCACCGGCTCCATGGACATCGGTCTGGAGGAGGTGGAGCAGGCCGCCACGCTGGTGCAGCAGGCGGTGCATCCCGACGCGCTGACCATCTTCGGCGCCGCTTTCGACGAGACGCTGGACGATGAGATCCGCGTGACCGTCATCGCTACGGGCTTTGACGAGGCGCAGCAGACTGCCAATGCCGCCGCTGTGACCCAGCCCGCGCAGACGGAGAGCAACGGCGCGCCCCAGCCGCTGGACGAGGTAAAGGGCGAGCAGGGTCAGGACGAGATGGACAAGTCCTTCGACGAGATCCTGCGGATATTCAACAAGGACAAGTTCTGAGATATAAAAGCAGCCGCACACCGGGGGTGTGCGGCTGTCCAGCTTGTCAAAGAAGTCCGAACGAAATATATGTGGCAATCTAGATAGCGAGTGCGAGTCCCTCCTTTTACGATACCGAAATTGGGTTGTATTCTTCAGTCTGTTGAATTACATTCAAACCATAACAATCACGAGATTCATTTGCAAGGTAACAAATGGAATCTCAAAACCAGTACTCGTTCGGGAGTGTCTTTCAGAAAGACAATATGGAGGTAATTCATGTATCACTATTATTGCGAAATGGATGAATCCATATTAGCAGATATTCAACGGTATGAGGATCAGCAATTGGCAAAATTCCAAAGGGAATTCGGCCCCCTATGTTTAAGTGCATCTAACTCACATGGTTGGAATTACACCGTCAGTATACATCGTTGGTTCGACATAACAGATAAACTGCGAAGCAGCCCATTCGATGGATATACTGCAACGTTACAAGTCGATTTTGCGGATTCTAACGGTAATTTAATTGAGATTGATGAAACTATATGCTCATTTTTCGAGAACATAACATTTATTTCCTTCATACCTCTTCTGCGGAAATATAGGGTTTTCCAAAACGAGATATTAAGGGATATACGAAAAGAAATCGAGCGTTTTGTTCAAAGTCTCGATGGCTTCCAATAATATCTTTAATACCGGCAAGTACAGCTTATTTGCAACAAGACGGCCATACGGCCGTCTTCAGCTTGTCAAAAAAACCATTCTGTCATTCCGAGGAACGAAGCGACGTGAGAATCCGTAATCTTTTAGCCGCAAATTCGCATGAAAACGCAAGAATCGTGCATTTTGGAAACGGATTGCCACGCCAGTCTGTACCCCAAGGGCACTTACTTCGCGGCGCGGACTGGCTCGCAATGACAAGCTTTTTCGACAGTCTCAAAAGCCTCCCCCACAGGGGAGGCTTTTGTATCACCATTGTGCAAGGTCAACGGGCACAGCGACCTCTTTGTCGAACCCGGAGAATATCAGGTAGGTATCCCCTGTGAGATCCTCCAGCACCGACAGGTCATACGTGCATATGA
>DJPP01000114.1:0-1994 GCA_002438575.1 Oscillospiraceae bacterium UBA6409
GAGGGCTTCACCATCAAGGGGCCGAAGCGCACCAGCGGCCGGCTGTTCGTGCCGGATCTGACCTTCGGTGAGCACATCGAGATGGGCGAAAACATCTTCTTCTATATGGGAGAGATGCAGGAATGCTACGTCATCTACTGGCCGGACGCGCCGGTGGCACAGTAAGCGGAAAAGGGCCGCCCCGTTCGGGGCGGCCCTTTCACAATACAGCATACAGCCGTTCAATCGCTGGCGCCGGTGTGCACGACCTTGCCCAGGTTCCACAGCAGCGCTACGCGGCGGGCGGCCTCCAGACGCTCCTCGGGCGTGCGGTACTCGGCGTGGGCCGTCTCGGCCCCGCAGTCCATGCAGGCCACAGAGACAGACCAGCCCTGCTCATCCTGCATGGCGCCCACGCCGCGGCAGATGGGGCAGTCCTGCAATTCAATATCAAAAATCGGGTCCATGTGCATCCTCCTATGGGTCATGTTGGGCTCAGTATAGCGCATATAACGGGGAAAGGCAAGGAAAATATCCCCCCCTCCCCCGCCACGCAAAAACGCCCCGGCGCCTTTCGGCACCGGGGCGTTACGCTCCTGTTACTGAATGGAGATGGCGCTGTTCTTGGGCAGCTGCTTCTTCACATTCTTGGGCACGGAGATGGTCAGGATACCATCCTCAAACTTGGCGCTGACGTCCTCGGGCTCTACCGCATCGCCCACATAGAAGCTGCGGCTGCACGCGCCGGCGTAACGCTCCTGACGGATGTACTTGCCCTTCTTATCCGTCTCGTCCTTGTCCAGGCCCTTGACCGCCTGGATGGTCAGCACGCCGTCCTTCAGCTCCAGCGTGACCTCATCCTTCTTGAAGCCCGGCAGGTCCACGTCCAGCTCATAGGTATCCTCCGTCTCGCGGACATCGGTACGCATCAGGTTCTTGGCGTGCTTGCCGTACAGCGGGTCACGGCCGCGGGGCATCATGCCGAAGGGATCGCCAAAGAAATCATCAAACAAATTCTCACCAAAAATGCTGGGCAACATATGTCATTCCTCCATTCGAAACACCGCCCGGGCGCTGCGGCCATCCGCCGCAGCACAGGGGCTGCTGCCACTGATTTGTATACATTTCATCGCCCCTCGGAGGTTCGCTTCCGTTCCCCTCTCTCAAGGTTCGGCTTTATTATAACGCCGATTTTAGCACTGTCAATAGGAGAGTGCTAATGTTCACAGAAGTCACGATATTTGTTCACAAAATATGCGATTTCTCTGGCGCGGCGACGACCGCCGTGGTACAATAGGCACAACATCCCATGCAGGAGGACAGTTTATGGAACAGTTTTACGATAAGGTCAGCGCCTCCGCCGCGTACATCCGGGCGCACATCCCCCAGACACCCACCGTGGGCATCATTCTGGGCAGCGGGCTGGGCGGTCTGGTGGACGCCATGACGGACAAGACCGTCATCCCCTACGGGGATATCCCCCACTTCCCCTGCTCCACCGTGGCGGGCCACGCGGGCAATCTGGTCATCGGGCGGCTGGGCAGCCAGGTGGCGGCGGCGCTTCAGGGGCGGTTTCACTACTACGAGGGCTTCAGCATGAAGGAGGTCACCTATCCGGTGTATGTGCTGGCGCTGCTGGGGGTAAAGACGCTCATCGTCACCAACGCCTGCGGCGGCATCAACCGGACGTTTGTCCCCGGGGACCTGATGCTGCTGTCGGACCACATCAATATGCTGGGCGCCAACTCCCTTATCGGCCCCAACGACGAGCGCTTCGGTCCCCGCTTCCCGGATATGACGGAGGCCTATCCCCGCCGCCTGCGGGAGAAGGCCCATCAGGCCGCCGGAGCGCTGGGCTTCGCGTGCAGGGAGGGCGTGTACGCCATCTTCCCCGGCCCGTGCTACGAGACGGCGGCGGAGATACGGGCCTATGCACACCTGGGCGCCGACGCCATCGGTATGTCCACCGTGCCGGAGGTCATCGCCGCCAACTATCTGGGCATGGCGGTGCTGGG
>DJPP01000114.1:2193-3089 GCA_002438575.1 Oscillospiraceae bacterium UBA6409
TCGTTGACGCGCAGCTCCAGCACATCGGGGCGGGCATAGTGGCCCACGCAGTCCAGCTCCATACGGCTGGCGGGGACCTTCTGCATATCCAGGTCGGCGTAGATGATGTCCTCCTTGTCCCAGACGGTGACGGAGGCCTCGTGGCCGAAGGGGTCGATGACGCAGCTGCCGCCCCGGCAGGCGATGTCCGGCAGGGCCGCGATCTCGGCGGTGCCGCTGACGGTCTGGGGATAGTCGCTGCGGCGGAAGATCAGATCGGCGTTGATGAAGTAGCAGTGACCCTCGATGGCGATGTGGCGGATGGTGTCCTGCCATTCCGGATTATCGTTGGTATTGGGGGAGATGTACAGGGATATCCCCTTCTGGTACAGCGCCACCCGGGCCAGGGGCATATAGCTCTCCCAGCAGATGAGATTGCCCATGGGGCCCCAGGGCGTGTCCATCACCGGGAAGTAGTCCCGGTCCGCGTCGCCCCAGACCACACGCTCGCTGCCGGTGGGCTTGAGCTTGCGGTGGTTCAGGGCCTCGCCCTCCGGGGAGATCATCATATTCGAGTTGTACAGCGTACCGGTGACGGCGTCGCGCTCGGAATAGCCCATGCTGATATAGACGCCCAGCTCTCTGGCGCGGCGGAGGAGCTTACGCATCTCCGGTCCGTCGGCCAGAAGGGAGTTGTCGTAGTACATCTTCCAGTCCTCGCGGCCCACGGCCTTGCGGCTGCCCACGGTGAAGCCGAAGGTCATGCCGTAGGGGTAGCCGGGGATGAACAGCTCCGGAAAGACGATGAGCTCCGCGCCCTCGCCGGCGGCCTCGTCGATGAGCCGCAGGGCCTTCTCCAGACATTTGTCCTTGCGGAACATCACAGGGGTGGCCTGCACCACCGCCACGCGGCAGGT
>DJPP01000073.1 GCA_002438575.1 Oscillospiraceae bacterium UBA6409
CTTAAGGATCCTATCCCCTTGAAGCGACAAAGGAGGGGGCTCCGGCCCCCTCCTTTTGAAACCACCCCCAGGGGGAAGGGTTTTGGGGCCTTAAAACGGGATGGTGCCGCCGGTCGCCACGGTGCGCGGGGCGAATATGCCGCCGGCGGGGGGCAGAATGGTCAGCAGGATATAGGCCACCGTCAGGGCGGCAGTCAGCAGATACCAGGGCAGCCCGTCCCCGGAAACACGCCGCCACAGGGCGGCGTACAGCGCCAGCGCCGCCGTGACAGCCAGCGCAGCCACCGCCGCCGGCACCAGCGGCGTCCAGGTCAGCGCCAGGGCCAGTGCCGCGCCGGACAGGGCCATCAGGCACAGTCCGCCCCGGCTGCCGCCCTTCTGCAGCACCCACAGCACCGGCGACGACGCCAGCAGGGGGAAAAACGCCGCTTTGCCCATCTCCCACGGGCTGTTCCACACGGGGGAGAGCGTATTGGTCAGCGGGCCGGGGAGCTTTTCCCGCAGCGCCCACAGCAGGATCGCCGCGGCCAGGGCGGCGTGGAATGCCAGCACATACGGCAGGAGCTTTTTCATGCGATCACCTCGCGGAAGTATATGCGCCGCACCATAAGAAAATCCGTGGCCTTTCGGCCACGGGTTTTATAGTTCGTTCACATATTCCCCCCGGAAATGCTATACAATAGCCCTGTTGACAGCCCTGCCGATCACGGCTGGGGCGGCGTCTGCTCCGCGGCCAGCACATCCTCGGCATCCGCGCCGCACAGGCGTATCAGCTTCTCCGCCAGTATCTTGGAAAACCCGGCGATCAGCGCACTTTCGATGACCAGCAGCTCCACGGCGTTACTGCCGTTCTGCTCGTTGGCGCTGCGGATGCCCTCCGACCCGGACTGCACCTGCTGGTTGAAGAACAGCCCCACCCGACGGAATTTCAGCGAGTAATCCTCATACACGGCGCGGACGTCCGTCTCGTTGCTGTCAGCGGGCAGGATCTTCTGCACATCGCTGATGCTCAGGCTCTGCTTCATGGTCAGGATCATGATGAGGTACGCGATGTGGACGCGGTGGTATTTCCGCTTCTCCGGCGCGGGCATGATCTTCAGCCGGACGTAGTTGTTGATGGTGGAGGACGTGACAAAGCGCTCCTTGCCGCCCACCGGCGCGGGTATGAAGCTGAGATACTGCTCCAGCAGTACGATGACCTGGTCCATATACAGGCCGAAATCCGGTATCGTCTCCCAGTCCGGCAGATGGTAATCCGTGATGAACTTGTCCCACCGCTGCAGCTTGTGGGCGATCAATTCCTTGTCATATTCCATAGCGACACCCCTGTATCCGATTTGCTGTATAGTATACCACATACGGGCACATCATGCAAGAAATCCAGCAGAAAAATCTATTGACGCAGATGTGCTAATATGCTATATTAGATAAAAACCACATGGGGAGGCGGTCCTATGGAACGCGCTTTTATCTACGGTGATTCTCTGCTGAAGGCCACCATGCCCGACGCGGATATGCGTTATCACTTCCATTTGCCGGAGGTGATGGCCCGGTACCCCAGCGACCGGCTGGAGGTGGTGAACCGCGCCAAGATGGGCGCCACGGTGACCAAGGGCCTGGCGCTGGTGGAGCACGATGTGCAGCGGGGCATGGACGCCCGCTGGGCCCTGGTGGCTTACGGCGGCAACGACAGCGATTTCGACTGGGAGGCCGTCGCCGCTGCGCCGGAGCAGGAGCACCTGCCCCACACGGCACTGCCGGAGTTCACGGAGAAGCTGCGCCGCGCCGTCACGGCGCTGAAGTCTGCCGGTGTACAGCCGGTGCTGATGACGCTGCCGCCCATCGACGGACAGCGGTATTTCCGGTTCATCTCCCAAAAAACGGACGGCGGCAGTGTGCTGCGCTGGCTGGGAGATGTGGGACGCATTTACCGCCACCAGGAGCTGTACTCCGACGCGGTGGCGGCCCTGGCCTTTGCCGAGGGCGTGCCCCTTATCGACGTGCGGCGGCAGTTCCTGCCCCAGCGCGACCTGTCCGGCCTTATCGCCGCCGACGGCATCCACCTGACCATGTCCGGCTATCGCTGCCTGTTCGACACGCTGGCCGACTGGGTGCGTGCACGGCTGTAATATACGTATCTATCCCCAAAGGAGACGCACTATGATCAAAGTAATGACTGACAACGCGGCCAATCTGCCGCCGGAGCTGCGGGCGCAGTACGGTATCACGGAGCTGTGCCTGACCTATACCATCGACGGCGAGCCGGTGGACATATCCAAGCCCTTTGACGGCCACGCCTTTTATGAGGCTATGCGTAAGGGCGCGGAGGTGAAGACCTCCATGATCACACCGCTGGCCGCCCGCGAGGCCATGGAGCCTGTGCTGGCCCAGGGCGGCGACGTGCTGTATGTGGGGCTGTCCGGCGGCGTCAGCGGCACCTGCTGGGGCGTCAGCGTGGTGGCGCAGGAGCTGCGTGAGCGCTATCCCGACCGGGACATCCGCGTGCTGGACACCCGGGGTGCGTCCCTGGGCGAGGGCCTTATCGTGCTGGAGGCCGCCGATATGGCACAGAAGGGCGCGGATATGGAGACGATCGTGGCCCGCGCCAACCAGCTTATCGGAAAGATGCGCCAGCACTTCATGGTGGATGACCTGAAATTCCTCCGCAAGGGCGGCCGGCTGTCCGGCGCTGCGGCCCTGGCCGGTACGCTGCTGCAGATCAAACCCATCCTGCAGGGCGATCCGGAGGGCAAGATCGTGGTGCTCAGCAAGGAGCGTGGCCGCAAAAAGGCCATGGATACGCTGATCCGGCTGTATGAAGAAATGGCGGAGGATAAGTCCGCGCCGGTGGGTATCTCCCACGCCGCCGCCCCGGCGGAGGCGCTGCACCTGGCTACCGCCCTGCGGCAGGCCGGCTGTACCGGCAAGATACTGTCCGTCTGTCACGAGCCCGTCACCGGCGCCCATGTGGGGCCCGGTATGCTGGCCCTGTACTTTTACAGTCAGACCTGGCGATAAGTTGACAATAATATTTATTATGGTAAACCCCGCCGGCTGCGTAAGAACGCGGCCGGCGGGGTTTTCCTGT
>DJPP01000080.1:0-12507 GCA_002438575.1 Oscillospiraceae bacterium UBA6409
TTGCCGCCGCTGCCGATCACCGCTGTCAGGCCGGGACGGATCCCCAGCAGTTCCCATAGTTCCACGTCTGCCACCACCTTTCATATCCATTGTACCATAGAAATTTCCCGCAGTAAACCTCTTGACAAGGGTTGCTTGTGGTGTTAAACTATGAAAAGTAAGAAAAGTTATACCAATCCAACTGGAAGGAGCGAGAATGTGAGCAGAGACGAGCGCTACTTTATGAGCAGCGTCAAGATCGGCCCCAAGGGGCAGATCGTTATCCCAAAGGAGGCGCGGGATATGTTCGGCCTGCAGCCGGGAGATACGCTGGTGCTGATGGCGGACAAGAAAAAGGGCCTGGCGCTGCAGACCGTGGATAAGCTGAACCCGCTGATGAAGACGGTATTTAACAGCCTGCCCAGCGGGGAAGAGGAGGCGGAGGACGAATGAACGTACTGGAGGTACAGGGCCTGACCAAGCGCTACCCGGCGTTTACGCTGAACGGGGTGTCCTTTGACGTGCCGCAGGGCGCGGTGATGGGGTTTATCGGCCGCAACGGCGCAGGCAAGAGCACCACGCTGAAGTCCATTCTGGGTATGGTACACCCGAATGCGGGTGCGGTCAGGGTATTCGGCATGGACTACGCGGAGAATGAGCGCGCTATCCGGCGTGAGCTGGGCGTGGTGCTGGGCGGAATCGACTTCTATCCGAAAAAGAAGATCAAGACCATCACCGACGTGACCCGCCGGTTCTATGACAACTGGGACGAGAGCAAATACCGCCACTATCTGGAGCTGTTCAAGATCGATGAGAGCAAGCGGGTGGATCAGCTTTCCAGCGGCATGAAGGTCAAATACATGATCGCCATCGCCCTGAGCCACAATGCCCGGCTGCTGATCCTGGATGAGCCCACCAGCGGCCTTGACCCGGTGAGCCGCGACGAGCTGACGGAGCTGCTGCGCCGGGTGGTGGCGGACGGAAAGCGCAGCGTGCTGTTCTCTACCCACATCACCTCTGATCTGGAAAAGTGCGCCAGCCACATTGCCTTTATCAAGGACGGCGAGCTGCAATATACCGGTTCTCTGGACGATTTCCGCGGCCATTACAGGGACGTGGGCGTTACGCTGGAGGATATCATCGTGCACGTAGAGAGGAGGCCGCTGGATGAAGACGCTATTATATAAGCAGCTGCGGCTGGTATGCCACCCCATGACGCCGGTATTCTGCCTGTTCGGCATTATGGTCATTATCCCAAACTATCCCTACACCGTCATTTTTTTCTATGTGATGCTGGGACTGTTTTTCACCTTCCTGAATATGCGGGAGCAGAAGGACCTGTACTACACGGCGCTGCTGCCGGTGCCTAAGCGGGACGCGGTGAAGGCCGGCTGCCTGTTTACGGCGCTGATCGAGCTGCTGTCGCTGGTGCTGCTGGTACCCTGCTGCCTGCTGGCAGCGCATTTGCAGCCGGGCAAGGACAATCTGGTGGGGCTGGATCCCAATCTGGCGCTGTTTGCCGCCGGGTTCCTGCTGTATGCGGTGTTCAATGCCGTGTTCCTGCCCTCCTTCTACAAAAACGGCTACAAGGTGGGTGTGGCGTTTGTCAAGGCCATTATTCCCACCACACTGGCGATGATCGTGTTTGAGGCGCTGCCGCATTTTCCCGGCCTCATGTGGCTGGACGACCTGGACGCGGCCACACAGGTGCGTCTGCTGCCGGTGCTCATCGGGAGTATTCTCATCTACGCGGGCGGTATGGCGCTGACGTTCCGGAGGGCGGCGGCGCAGTATGAAAAAGTTGATCTGTGACAGCAACGACCGGCGTGAGCCGGTCGTTGCTTTATTAGATCATCCAGTAGGGAGGCTGAGGAGTTTGCCCCTCGGGTAGGGGAATGACCACGTCTGTCCGCACATCGCCGTACAGCGTCTTGTGCTGCGCCATGATATTTTCCAACGGTTCGACAGTGCCACACAGCAGCGCCTGCCAGACCATGCCGCAGGTGGACATGATATAGGCGGGAGTGAACCCATTGCGAATATAAAACTGGATACGCCGCAGACGCAGTGCGTTTTCCGCGTCACTGCCTCCTGGCACAGGAAACTCCGCCTCCGCTACCAGAGGCCGTCCCTGCTGCTCCAGCCGCAAAAGCACATCACTGCCCAGCCCTTCATTACGACGAGCGCGTGTGGTTCCCAGATAGTCCAGTAGTACCAGTGGTATTGTCGCATTTTTCCACAGGGCGGCGTAACTCAGCAGCTCATCTTCGTCAAACAGTCCCCATACCTCGTAACGTCCTTCCTCCAGCAGGCGGAGAATATCGGGCAGAGGCTTGCGTTCCTGCGGGACAAAAGCCTCTGATAGCTGGTCGTGATACCAGCGGGGGTATTCCTTTGCGGTTAACAGGCGAAAATTCATAGACGTTCCTCCTTCAACAGTCGCTGTATATCCTCCGGCAGAGGGGCGGTGACGTCGATGACCGCGCCGGTGAGGGGATGCGTCATCCGCAGGTGATAGCTGTGCAGCGCCGGGCGGGCGATCAGAGCTTTGTCCTCCGTGGCGTAAAGCCAGTCGCCGGTCAGCGGGTGGCCGATGGCGGCCATGTGGACCCGCAGCTGATGCGTGCGTCCGGTGGTAGGCGTCAGGCGCAGCAGCGCACGGCCCTGAGAGGCCGCCAGCACCTCGTAGTGGGTGTGGGCGGGTTGACCCAGGGGGTCGGCCTGCCGCTTCAGCAGCGAGCTCTCAGCGCGTCCTATGGGCAGATCAATGTCGCCCTCTGCCGGGGAGGGGATGCCCTCGCACACGGCCCGGTACTCCCGCCGGAAATCGTCCGTGTGCAGCATGGCCATACATCGGGCATGGATGAAGCCGGTCTTTGCCACGGCCATAACGCCGGTGGTGCCGCGGTCCAGCCGGTTCACCGCGTGGAAGCTCTCACTATGCAGATAGTGCGCCGCGGCCCCGGCAATGGTGGCGGTTTCCTCTGTCAGCGCCGCCGGGTGCACGGCAATACCGGCCGGCTTGTTGATAAGCAGCAGGTCCTCATCCTCGTACAGGATATCCAAAGGGAAGTCCACCGGCCGGATGTGGGGGTGTTCTCCCGGCAGATCGGATACGTCCGCCGCCAGCACATCGCCGGGGCGCGGCACAAAGCGCACAGTGACGGGCACGCCGTTGACAGTGACAGCCTGCCGGAATTTCAACCGGCTGAGAAAGCTGCCGGAGACGCCCCACAGGCCATGCAGCAGCTGCTTCACGGTCCGGCCGGTCTCCGCGGCGGCGACGGTATGGATCAGAACACGCATGGGGCGCACCTCCTTCTGATAAAAACAGTATAGCATATTTCCGTGGATCGTGGTATACTGCTTTCATAAATTCTGTGAAAGCGAGGGCTTTTTATGGCATCCAAGGTATACTTCGCCGACCTGCGGGCCGACGTGCATGAAAATCTCCAGCAGAAGCTGACCCGACTGATGAAGACCGCCGGTATGGGCGATATCGACTTTCAGGATAAGTTCGTGGCGATCAAGCTGCACTTCGGTGAGCCGGGCAACCTGGCGTTCCTGCGTCCCAACTGGGCGCGGACCGTGGCGGATTTTGTGAAGGAACGGGGCGGCAAGCCGTTCCTCACCGACTGCAACACCCTGTATGTGGGCGGACGCAAGAATGCCCTGGACCACATGGACAGCGCCATGCTCAACGGCTTTAACCCTATGACCACCGGCTGCCAGATCATCATCGGCGACGGGCTGAAGGGCAGCGATGAGGTGGAGATCCCTGTGGTCGGCGGCGAATATGTGAAGAGCGCCAAGATCGGCCGCGCCGTCATGGACGCCGATGTGTTTATCTCCCTGACCCACTTCAAGGGCCACGAGGAGGCCGGCTTCGGCGGCTGCCTGAAGAATATCGGCATGGGCTGCGGCAGCCGTGCCGGCAAGATGGAGCAGCACAATGCCGGCAAGCCCCATGTGGCACAGAAGCACTGCATCGGCTGCGGCCAGTGCCGGAAGATCTGTGCCCACGGCGCGCCCATCATCGAAAACGGCAAGGCCCATATCGACCACGACAAATGCGTGGGCTGCGGCCGCTGCATCGCCGTCTGTCCCAAGGACGCGGTGCGGATCGACTGGGACGAGACGACCACCAATCTGAACTGCAAGATCGCCGAATACACCAAGGCGGTGGTGGACGGCCGCCCCTGCTTCCACATCTCTCTGGTCATCGACGTATCGCCCAACTGCGACTGCCACGCGGAGAACGATATGGCCATCGTGCCCAACGTGGGTATGTTCGCCTCCTTCGACCCGGTGGCCCTGGATATGGCCTGCGTGGACGCCGTCAACGCACAGACGCCCCTGCGGGGCTCCGCCGCCGATGATGCGCACGCCAAGGCCCATGTGCATGACCACTTCCAGCGCCTGCACCCGGACACCAACTGGCGCAGCTGTCTGGAGCACGGCGAGAAGATCGGTATCGGCACGCGGGAGTATGAGTTGATCAAGATATAAAAAGCGAAAAGCCACCCGTCAGGGTGGCTTTTCTTATGTACTTATTCCGCGTCAGCTGCGGACGCTGCCTCTGCGTCATCCTCGTCCTCCGGGTCGTCGATGTGGGCGAACCACTCACGGTAGCGGTGCATATCCTTGGCGAACAGCTGCCCGTTGCTGGGCGGCGTGTAGGTGATGGCGTTGGCTCCGGCGGCAATGGTGGCCAGGATCGTCTCCTCCGTAGGTCCGCCGGTGGCGATAATGGGCAGCTCCGGATAGCGGGCACGTATCTCTGCCACGATGGCGGGCGTTCTGTCCGCGCCGGAGACGTTCACAAAATCGATGCCCGCCGCCAGCTTGCTCTCCAGGTCCACTTTCTCCGACACCACGGTATAGACCACCGGGATCTCCACGGTGGCCTTGATGGCCCGGATGGTATCGTCGTCGATGAAGGTGTTGCACACCACGCCGAAGGCGCCCTGGTGCTCGGCAAAAGCGGCGATATGGGCCGAGCGCTGGCCCTTGGTCAGACCGCCGCCTACGCCCACGAACACCGGCACATCGGACACGCCGATAATGGCCTGGGTGATGCCTGCCTGGGGCGTAAAGGGGTACACGGCGATGACCGCGTCGGCGTTGATGTTTTTGATGATGGCCACGTCGGTGCTGAATACCAGCGACTTGATACGCCGGCCGAATACGCGGATGCCGCTGCACTTGCTGATACAATGGGGCACGGTCAGCGCGTGCTTACGCAGGGTACCTTCGTAGGTGGGAACGTACTTCTTCACATTGCCTTCCTTTCCAGTGGGTTGCTTTTTTCCTTATTGAGAACATTATAGCAGAAAAAGCGGCTCATGTAAATAAAAATAGGAGTAATTTTAACAGTTCATTAACATTGACTATCGCGGAGAAAAGTGCCGGATAACGACGCTCCGGGACGAAACAGCGGGCCATCCGTCGGATGACCCGCTGTGCTTATGCTTTTGCCAGATAGTCCCGGCATTTGCTGTTGGCTTCCCGGGCCACCAGCTCCTCGTCCACAGTGACAAGATGCCCCTGCCGCACGGTGACGCGTCCCTGCACCACGGTGTAGTCCACCGGTCCACGGACACCCACAGTACCCAGCACAGAGCCGGCATCCTGGTCGCAGCCTACCAGCTCCAGCCGGCGGCTGTCGACCATGAACAGGTCGGCGCACTTGCCCACGGCCAGCTGGCCGATGTCATCCCGGCCCAGCAGCCGCGCGCTGCCGCGGGTGGCCATTTTGAGGAGGTCATAGCCGGTGGGAGCCTGACGGCTGGCGTGCAGCCGGTGCAGCAGAAAGGCAACCCGCAGCTCCTCCAGCAGGCTGGAGCCGTCGTTGCTGGCGCTGCCGTCCACCGCCAGACCTACCGGCACGCCCAGGGCCAGCATCTCCGGGATGCGGGCCACGCCGCTGGCGAGCTTCATGTTGCTGATGGGGCAGTGCGCTACGCCGGTGCCTGTCCGGGCCAGCAGCCGCAGCTCCTCGTCGTTGAAGTGTATGCCGTGGGCAAACCACACATCATCGCCCAGCCAGCCCAGCCGCGCCATGTATTCCAGAGGCCGGATGCCCTCACGCTGCAGCATGAAGTTCTCCTCATCCTTCGTTTCGCACAGGTGGGTGTGCAGCCGAACGTGGTACTGTCGGGCCAGGATGGCGCTCTGCCGCAGCAGCTCCGCCGACACGGAGAAGGGGGAGCAGGGGGCCAGCGCCACGCGGCACATGGCACCGTAGCTGTCGTCGTGGTATTTCTCAATACAGCGGACGCTGTCCGCCATGATCTCGTCCACCGTTTGCACCACGCTGTCCGGCGGCAGACCGCCGTCCTTGACGCTCAGGTCCATGCTGCCGCGGCTCATGTAGAGGCGAACGCCCAGCTCCTGTGCGGCGCTGCGCTGCGCGCCCAGCAGGTCGCCGCTGTGGGCGGGAAAGACGTAGTGGTGGTCGAAGCAGGTAGTGCAGCCGTGCTTCATCAGCTCGCCCATGCCGGTCAGGCTGGACAGCCGGATCACGTCCTCATCCAGGTTTTTCCAGATCTCATACAGGGTCTTCAGCCAGTCGAACAGCTCCATATTCTGTACCTGAGGCAGATTGCGGGAGAACACCTGGTACAGGTGGTGGTGGGTGTTGACCAGACCGGGGTAGCACAGCATATGGCTGCCGTCGATGACCTCGTCGGCGGAGACATCCAACGCCGTGCCGATGGACTTGATAAAGCCGTCCTCACAGTAAAGATGCGCGTTATGCAGTATGCGGTCTTCGTCATCGCAGGTGACCAGCTGGCGAATGTTCTTAATGAGCAGGGTGGACATGGCAATTCCTCCTTGTGGTGATAGATGGGTAGGAAAAAAGAGCAGGCCGCAAAGCGGCCTACTCTTTTTGCTATTAGGTCAGCGTTCCTCGCGGAAGTAGGAGAGACCGAGGGACGCAGGGGGCTGATCCTCCCGCTTTTTACGCAGGGACACGATGATCAGCACGATCAGAGTGATGACGTAGGGCAGCATCTTGTACAGCTCCTTGACAGCCATCTGTGCGCCGGTGGGCAGATAGATGTTCAGAATGTACAGACCACCAAACAGAATGGAGGCCAGAATGCTGACGTTGGGACGCCAGATGGTGAAGATGACCAGCGCGATGGCCAGCCAGCCGCGGTCACCGAAGGCGTTGTTGGACCACACGCCGTTGGCGTAGTCCATTACGTAGTACAGACCACCCAGGCCTGCGATCATGGAGCCGATGCAGGTGGCCAGATACTTGTACTTGGTGACGTTGATGCCGGCGGCGTCGGCGGTGGAGGCACTTTCACCCACGGCACGCAGGTGCAGGCCGGGACGGGTGTGGTTCAGGAAGTAGGAGGCACCCAGAGCGATGATGATGGCCACATAGGCCAGGAAGCCATAGGACAGGAACAGCTCGCCGAACCAACCGGTGCTGTCGGCGCCGGGCAGCATGGTCTTGAAGAACCGGCTGGTGTTGGCCAGGGCAATGGAGGGGACCTCGCTGTTAGTCAGCTTGATGAGGGAGCCGCCGAAGAAGTTGCCCACGCCCACGCCGAAGGTGGTCATAGCCAAGCCGGTAACGTTCTGGTTGGCGCGCAGGGTGACGGTCAGGAAGCAGTAGAGCAGACCCATCAGCAGGGAGCCCAGCAGAGAACTCAGAATAGGGATCATAATGGCCAGAAAGCCGTTCAACTGGCTGCCTGCGGCCTGCTCATAGAAGAACGCGCCGATAACACCACTGATACCGCCCACATACATGATGCCGGGGATACCCAGGTTCAGGTTACCGGACTTTTCTGTCAGGATCTCACCGGTGCTGCCGAACAGCAGGGGAATACCCTGCATGACCGCACGGGGGAAGAAAGATACAAAGTCGAAGCCCATCCGTTACGCCTCCTTTTTGCTGCTCTTACGCAGAGTGACCTTGTAGGTGATGAAGAACTCGGTAGCAATAATGAAGAACAGGATGATACCGGTCAGAATATCCGCGAAGGACTGGTTCAGGCTGAAGGCCGTGGAGATCTCGCTGGCACCGCGATCCATGGTCACCAACAGCAGAGAGGCGGCGATCATAATGAAGGGGTTGAACTTGGACATCCAGGACACCATGACGGCGGTGAAGCCGCGGCTGTCCACGATCGTGGTGGTCAGGGTATGGCTGATACCGGCAGTCAGGATATAGCCCATCAGACCGCAGATCGCGCCGGAGAGCACCATGGTGCGGATGATAACGCGATCTACCTTGATACCGGCATAGCTGGCGGTGCGCTGGCTCTCACCAACGACGGCGATCTCATAACCGTGCTTGCTGTATGTGAGATAGATATACATCATGCCAGTCAGCAGTGCGACCACCAGGATCGGAAGCAGCTGGGACTTTCCACCGATATTGGGCAGCCAACCGGCCTCGGTAGCCTGGTTGATGATGCCGATTTTACCGGCACCTTTGGGGACTTCCCATACGATGATGAAGTAGGAGGCCAGCTGCATGGCGATGTAGTTCATCATCAGGGTGAACAGTGTCTCGTTGGTGTTCCACTTGGCCTTGAAGAAGGCGGGAAGGAAACCCCACACGGCGCCGGCCAACAGGGCGGCGGCTAAGGAAATCAAAATCAGCAGCACGTTGGGAACTTTGCCGCCCAGCAGGATCATGCAGGTGGTGGTGGCCAGACAGCCGATCAGGGTCTGCCCCTCGGCGCCGATGTTCCAGAAGCGCATCTTGAATGCGGGTGTTACCGCTAAGGAGATACCCAGCAGGACGGCGACATTCTGCCCGGTGACCCAGATCTTACGGGAGGTGCCGAAAGCACCCTTGAGGATCGTACCGTAGACCGCAATGGGGTTCTGGCCCGTCAGCAGGGTAGTGATGAGGCCGCAGAACACCAGTGCCAACAGCAGGATACCGCCGCGGATCAGCAGTGCTTTGGGCAGGGGAAGCGCATCGCGCTTGGAAATATGAAATAGAGAGCCCTTTTTATTCATCTGCCTTGCCTCCTTCCACGCGGGTCATCATGGCGCCCACTTCCAGTTTGCTGGTCTTGCGGCCGTCCACGACACCGGAGACCTGACCGCCACACAGAACTACGATCCGGTCGCACAGCTCCAGCAGCACGTCCAGGTCTTCACCCACATACACAACGGCGACGCCCTTCATTTTCTGTTCCGTCAGCAGGTTGTAAATGGTATACGAGGTATTGATATCCAGACCACGGACAGCGTAGGCGGTCATCAGCACGGAGGGCTGCTGAGCGATCTCACGGCCCACCAGGACCTTCTGCACGTTACCGCCGGACATACGGCGTACCGGGAAATTCGTGCTGGGGGTGACGACCTCAAGCTCCTGCCAAATGCGCTGTGCCAGCGCTTCGGGATTTTTGCGGTCCAGGAAAATGCTGGCACCCTTACGCCAGGAACGCAGCATCATATTGCCGGTCATGCCCATGGAGCCCACCAGGCCCATGCCCAGACGGTCCTCGGGGACGAAGCTCATGGCGACACCACTCTTGCGGATATCCATGGGATCCAGTCCTACCAGATTTTTTTCGTTATTGGTTTTCGGATCGATATAGGTCACAGTACCGGAGGTCACGGGATACAGGCCCGCGATAGACTCCAGCAGCTCACGCTGGCCGGAACCGGCGATACCCGCTACGCCAAGCACCTCGCCGGCGTTAACAGTAAAGCTCACGTTGTCCAGACGCTTGACGCCCAATTCGTCATATACGGTCAGGCCCTCTACCTTCAGGCGCGGCGTTACGTTGACGGGAACGGGGCGGTTGATGTTCAACGACACACTGTGGCCCACCATCATGTCGGTCAGGGACTGCTGGTCGGCATCCTTGGTCAGCACATCGCCTATGTACTCACCCTTACGCAGCACCGCTACGCGGTCAGACACGTCCAGCACCTCATGCAGCTTGTGAGTGATGATGATCAGGGATTTGCCGTCGGCCTTCATGTTCCGCATGACGGTGAACAGCTTGTCGGTCTCCTGCGGCGTCAGCACGGCGGTGGGCTCGTCCAAAATCAGAATATCGGCACCGCGGTACAGAACCTTGACGATCTCCACGGTCTGCTTTTGGGAAACGGACATATCATAGATCTTCATGTCAGGATCGATGTCAAAGCCGTACTTATCGCAGATGTCCTTGACCTTTTGACGTGCATTGTTCAGGTCCAGCTTGCCCTCCAGGCCGAGAATGATATTCTCGGTAGCGGTAAACAGGTCGACCAGCTTGAAGTGCTGGTGGATCATGCCGATGCCAAGGTCAAAGGCATCCTTGGGGGAGGCGATGGTCACGGGCTTGTCGTGAACGTAGATCTGACCCTCGTCGGGGAAGTAGATGCCGGAGAGCATATTCATCAAAGTGGTCTTGCCGCTGCCGTTTTCACCCAGCAGGGACAGGATCTCGCCTTCGTACAGTTCAAGGTTTACATCTTTGTTTGCGATGACCTTGCTGCCGAACCGCTTGGTGATGTTCTCCATTCTGATCGCGCATTTCTTTTCCAAGGCTGTCATCCTTTCTTTCGGCGCAGATGGCTGCAACACCTCGAATACGCCGGGGATAAATTCCATACGGCTTATTCTACCATATATGTCGAGGCTTGTAAATCAAAAAAAGCAAAAAAATTGTCAGGTAAATACAAAGAATGTAAGGTTATACAAGAAATTATTATCCTCTTTGTGTAAATCGTCAAAACCACATAGCCGTGGGGAAAAGCAAGAGGTGGGCTGCCTGTGCAGCCCACCTCGTTGTGGTGCAATATGCTATTCCTTGCGGAATTTACATTACATCTTGGTATCCAGACGGGTGATGCCGTCGATCTCCAGATCGAAGTAAGGAGCAGAGCGCTTCTCGGACTCGGCAAAATAACCATCGTGGACGACCTCGGTATCACCGGCATAGGCCTGATCGGTATCGACATCAGCCATATAGGAGGTGACGTGACCGTCAGCATCGACCTTCAGGTAGTCGACCTTGAAGGCGTTCATGGTGTCATCCGCCTTGGTGGTGAAGGTGCTCACGTCGAAGACGTGCAGCTCACCGTTCTCCAGCTTGGCCTTGGCAGCCTCGATAGCCTCAGCAGTGCCTTCGGCAGCAACAGCGGTGTTCAGATCGGTCAGGACCACAGAGTTGGTGGACAGAGAACCGGTCCAGTCAGCATCAATAGCGGTGCCGGCCATGACAGCCTTGATGGCATACTCATAGTAGGGAGCCCAGTTGATGCGGGAGGAGATGATGTAGGTGTTGGGGCAGGCAGCCTGAGTGGAGCCGTTGTAGGAAACGTTGGGAACACCGGCGTTCTCGCAGGCGGTAGGAGCACCCAGAGAGTCGGCGTGCTGGCTGATCAGCTTGCAGCCGCCCTGGATCAGCTTCTCGGCGCCTTCCTTCTCCAGAGTCTCATCGTACCAGCTGCCGGTGAAGGTCACGTCCATGGTGACGGTGGGGCAGACGGACTTGGCACCCAGATAGAAGGAGGTGTAGCCAGAGACCACTTCAGCGTAGGTGAAAGCGCCGACATAGCCCATCTTGGCCTCTTCAGCGGTGAACTTACCGGCCTCGATCATCTCGTTCAGCTTCAGACCGGCAGCGATACCGGCCAGATAACGGCCCTCATAGATGGAGGCGAAGGCGTTGTGGTAGTTGGCCAGACCCTCGGTGTGAGCGCGGGTACCGGTGCTGTGGCAGAACTGCACATCAGGGTTCTCCTTGGCGACCTCGATCATGTAAGGCTCGTGACCGAAGCTGTCAGCGAAGATGATATTGCAGCCGGCATCCACCAGATCAGCGGCGACCTCGGCGCACTGCTCGTTCTCACCAACGTTGGTCTTGATGAAGTAATCCTCATTCTCGACCAGACCCAGATTCGCGCAGGCTTCCTTGGCGGCATCGATGAAGTTCTTGTCATAGGTGGAGTTCTCATCGTGCAGGGTGATGAAACCGACCTTGACCTTGGCGGTAGTAGCATCGCCGTCGCCGTTACCCTGGGTGTCGTCCTTCTTCTCACCGCAGGCCACCAGGCTCAGAGCCATGACCAGGGCGAGGAGCATTGCAAGGAACTTTTTCATTCTTGTTTTCCTCCTTAAAATATGTGACGCACGCCTGAAAGTAAGGCAAATTTTGACGTGCGTCTGAACAACGGGCGTCCGGCCCGGTATTCACGCAACTCATAAGAACGTGGGTATTATACAGGATTTCACCGCCGATTTCAACAGAAAATGTGAATTACGGCAAAATTTCTTTGTGACGCACAAAAAATCTTTGTAAATCTTGTGCAGTATGCGGCATTTGATAGAAATTTCACGTTCCGAAATACCCGTTCCATATGGCAGGGATAAGCGCGTTACTGGTGGATGCGGGTGCCGGTCTTGCCCTCGATGCCGTCCTTGGCCTTCTCCAGCAGGGTGATAAGGGCGGTACGGCCGGCCTTGGACTCGGCGAACTTCACCGCGGCCTGGACCTTGGGCAGCATGGAGCCCTTGGCAAACTGGTTCTCCTCCATGTACTTGTAGGC